>JANWJB010000040.1 GCA_025449575.1 Acidobacteriaceae bacterium | reverse complement strand
TAAATCGCCTTCTCGATCCTGAGCTTCAAGATTGACTCATGTAGAAGAGGCTGAGACGCGGCAGCAGGAATTTCTCCAGCAGGCGCTTGTGCAGAAACTGCTGCTCAATCTGGCGAATCTGCATCGCCTGCATACGGCTGCGGTAGGGAGCCAGCTCAGCGGCGGCCTGTTGGCGCAAGGCCACCAGTTCCGGCTCGGGCGTGGCGGAAAGGGCGGCGGCGAAAAGCTTTTCATCGAGAACGGTAAGCGTGATCTCCAACTCCTCCAGATTGGGCCGGCCGGCGCCAACCTCCTCCGCCGCCCGATCCAGTCGCCGGGAGATTTCCATCAATGGAGCGGCCAGCGGGGAGGCGCGCAACTGCTGCGCGGAAGCCACAAAGTGGGCTGCGATGCGCTCCTGCTCCAGCCCCTCGCGCGCCGCATCAGGCCTGGCCGGGGGTGCGCCGGCTGCAGCTTCCTTCCTATCTTCCACCGCGGAAATGACGGCTTGCGCGCAGTAGGCGAGGCCATTGATCCGGCGCTGACGTCCTTTGCCTTTGCGCGCATCGTATTTGTCGAATGCGTCGTCGATGCCGCGCAGCACGTCGGCGAGAGGCACTCCGGCCTCGCGCCAGCTTTCGATTAACGCCCAGTCCAAGGTGGAGAGCAATAAAAGCGAGCCGCGGCGGCGCTGGAAATGTTCCTCAATCTCGGTGAAGTAGTTGAAATAATTCTGCACGGAATTTCAGGCGCGCCTCCATTTTCACCTTTCCTATGAACTGGTGAGAGCGGCCGCGTTCTTCACCTCGGCGCGCCGCGCCCGGGGAACCCCGTTTTCCGGAATTATCCCGTTGACAAACCTTATTGGAGCAGGGAGGGAGTCTTTAGCCTTCAGACGCGCATCAGTTCATGGCTTTTCCGCGCTGCCCTTTCGCTCGCGCTTGCACTTTTTCTTTGGCTCCGGCTTTGTTTCCAGTGCTGCGAGCACCTTTTGCTTGAGGTCCAGCGGAATTCGCAGTGGGGACGGATGCTTTCTGCTCATCTTCATGTTCCATCATCTGCTGTATTAGAGGCGGTGGTACGGCCTTGGACGGAAGGTCTAGGTCATTCAACCCGATCACCTTCAGTCCGAGCTTTTCAGAGAACTTCTTTACGCCCGCATCGTCCGTGTAGATCGTGTGGCAATCTTCGACCTTGCAAATACCGGCGATTTGCCGATCAAAATTCACCTTTGCCCATGTGTCGCGCGTTCCGTCTCGTTTATCTTTCTTCGTAACCGCTGCTTCGATCTCCGCTGCCACTTCCACCGCTGCCCGGATGCCGTAAGAGGCGATCCTGAATCGGGAGGAACGTTGCAGTTCGTCCAGATAGTGGGGAGCGGCAGTCTCCGCGTGCACCAGAAACTCCGTCAGCGCCGGAGTCGGCACGACGATCCTTTCCTTTGCGCTCTGTAGTTTCTCCAGCAGGTGCAGTACACGGTCCTTAGCATGGTCCACGGAGGCCGGAATCGCGGGACGGAGCGCAAGCATGACGAAATGGGCATCGAACCCGATCACTGGATCTTGTCAGACCCCTTTCTGATTCTCTCCAGTTCAGCGATTGGATCGCCTATCTTATCCCATCCGCTTCCCGGAACTTGGCGCATCCGCTCCAGAACCTGCTGCAGTTCGTCGTTGCGGAGTTCTTCAAAATCTCCGATCTTGAATTCTTGCAGTTCCCACTGTCCGCTTGGGGTTCTATTCCACTTACCCTTTCCAGATACCCGAATCGGCTTCTCGTATTCCAGAAGGTAAGGTCGGAGGGCCTTCGCCCTTTCCAGGCTGGTTGTGAAGCAAGTGTAGGTGCGTTCGCCATCTTTCAGGTGGATATGGATCGTCTGATCCTTGCCACCGATCCTGATGACAATGCCCTCTAGCGTCCCGTCCTCATATACCGCGCCGTATTGCGCGGCGGAAACCCTCGGAAACTCAAGGATTTTTCTGTGTTCTTCCCTGATGCGGCCAGTGGTTTTGTCCATCCCAAGCAGACCCTTAAGCCCCACGAAGCCGCTCACGGCTTCTTTCGGGCCAGCACCGTGCTGCGCCGCGCTGATGCGCGCGCGCACCTCGGGTATCACCTCTTGTGGCGCCCGGTTAATCAGCGCGGCGCTCCCCTTTCCGACCCGTTCGAAGCGGACAGCGGAAGTGGGACCAACCAGATTTGCGAAGTTCTTCAGGTACTCCGCAAGTCTCCCGAGCGGAAGTGTGTCCGGCGTGTAGCCATCGATAATGAAAGTGATTTTTTTGTACGTGGGCACGGGCGGCCTCCATGATACTCTTTGGCCCCACCGTCTCGCTCAATTCAGCCAACCGCCGAAGAGAGCCCGCCGGCCAGCGGGCTTTAACCTTTTTGGCGCATCTTCCACCACATCCAGCGAGACATTGGCTTAGGCGGATCGAACAGTTCTAGTTGGCGCTTTCCATAGCGCCAGTATGAGACTCTGACGATTCCAGTAGTTGAAGCCTCTTTCCCTCTGCCTGGCTGATCGCCAGCAATGTGCGTTCCGTGTCGCTAATCTTCCGTGCATTGTAGCGGAAGTCGAATTCACGGAGATACCGATGCAAATGATGGCTCCCGACAAGTATATGATTCCCCCGTTTTCCGGTGGTGGCGGCCCCGTTAAGGTGAAAATGCTCTAACTGCCGGATCGCCCGGCGCGTGCTTCGCCTTGGTGGCGCGATTGCGTTCATAGATCAGCCGCAGCCCGTCCAGAGTGAGCATTTCGTCAATGGTGGCAATGTATTTGGAATCGGGAGCGACCAGGCGCGCCAAGCCGCCGGTGGCGACGATCTTAACCGGCGAGCCCTGGTGGGGATGCGGAGCCGGATGCGAAGCCTGGTTTGAATTCCCCGCCTCCCGCCCCGCGGCGGCGGAACCCTCTTGCCGCGCGGGTTCCCTTCCGAAAAGCTCGTGCAGTATCCGCTCCAGAATGCCGTCGACTAAACCGATGTACCCATAATAGAGACCGCTTTGCAGACAGGCGACGGTGTTGGTGCCGACGACCTTCGACGGCTTTTTGATATCCACGCGGGAAAGCCGAGCGGCGCGGGAGAAGAGCGCCTCCGCGGAAAGGCCTAGACCGGGAGCGATCACTCCGCCGAGATACTCCCCCTTGGCGGAGACAACATCGAAGGTTGTCGCGGTGCCGAAGTCAACGATGATGCACGGACCACCATATTGGGCCAGGGCCGCGACACTATTGACGAGCCGGTCAGCGCCCAGCTCCGCCGGGTTATCCACCAGGATGGGCATGCCGGTCTTGATGCCGGGCTCCACGAAGACGGGCTTGACGTGGAAATAGCGTTCGCAGACCTCCCGCAGAATGCTCTCCACCGGCGGCACCACCGAGGAGATAACGATGCTTGAGACCTCAGCGGCCTCAATATGATTGAGGGCGAACAGATTGAGGAAGAGCGCGCCGTATTCATCGGCCTGGAGCCGCTGCGTGGTAACTCGCCAATGCGCCGCCAGCTCCGGAGGAGCAAGCCGGTAGAGGCCGAGAACCGTATTCGTGTTGCCGACATCAAGGGCAAGCAGCATAGAGGCAGGCCGATCCGGATTCCACACCGCCGCGGAAGAACTGGGAGAGCGCGAAGCCGGAGCGGCAGGCATTTTTCGCAGAGCGAAGATGCCTGGGTCTCTCTCCCCCCCGAAGCCAAGTGTAGCCTCAGTTTACCTGGATTCGCGGACGGCTTCGCGCACACCGCCGGAGACGACGGTGCGCATCCCCTGCGCGGTGCGGACGCGAAGAAAGCCGCGTGCATCGAGACCCGCGGTCACGCCGGAGTAGCCCTCCCCTTCTTCTACGCGCACCCGCTTGCCGCGCATCCACGAGCCGGCTCCGCTGAGACGCTCGACAATGCTCGCAGCCGCAGCCGATGCGTCCGCATCGAGAGCCGCCGCTTCCCGGTGGAGCGCCTGGAGCAAAGCCAGCAGGAGATCCTGGCGCGGCCATGCGCGGCCGGTCTCCACGCGCAGCGAGGTGGCCAACGAAGCCAGGCTGGGGTCGAAGCTCTCCTGGTGCACGTTGATGCCGATTCCAACGACGCAGTGGCGAACCCGGGTAACCTCGGCGTTCAACTCGACAAGGATGCCGCAGAACTTCTTGCGGCCAAAGAGCAAGTCGTTCGGCCAGCGGATATCGGCTTCCATCGAAGTAACCTGCCGGACCGCCGCGCGAACCGCCAGGCCGGCGGCCAGCGATAGCCAGAGAATGTCCGCCGGAGCCATGCGCGGACGCAGCAGCACGCTCACATAGAGACCTGAGGCGGATAGCGACTGCCACGCGCGGCCGGCGCGCCCGCGCCCCGCCGTCTGCTCATCCGCCAAGTAAACCCGGCCGGCGGGAGCGCCTTCCTCAGCCTGCCGCATCGCCAGCGTGTTGGTGGAAGCGAGAGAGGGAAAGTAGCGCAGACCTCCGGCGAAGGGCGTGCCGGCCAGCGCGGCATCGAGAGCGCGCAGATCGTAGCTGTCATCGACTACTGAAGGAGCGGTTGCCGGTGTGGTGGCCGGGATCATTGGCTTCAGAAAATCTCCGCGGTGAGCCGCATCGAGAGATCGACCGCCACGGTGGAGTGGGTAAGCGCGCCGACCGAGATGTAGTCCACACCGGCCAGTGCGTACTTGCGGATATTGGCCAGCGTGATGCCGCCCGAGGCCTCGATCGGCGTCTGCAGGCCACGCTCGCGGACCAGGCGGACGGCCTTCTTGATCTGCGCCGGGGTCATGTTGTCCAGCAGCAGAGACTCCGCGCCGCCCTCGATCGCCTGTTCCAGCTCGGCGAAGCTGCGCACCTCGCACTCCACCGTCTGCCCCGGCCGGCGCTCGGCCAAGGCGCGCGCCAGCACCTTGGGCACTCCGCCGCCGAGAGAAATGTGATTGTTCTTGATTAAAATGCCATCGGATAAATCGAGGCGATGATTCTGTCCCCCGCCACAGCGCACAGCATACTTGTCGAACATGCGCAGTCCGGGAATGGTTTTACGGGTGTCGAGCACCTTGACCTTGGTTCCGGCGACGGCGTCCACATAGGCGCGGGTGACCGTCGAGATGCCGCTCATGCGTTGCATCAGGTTGAGGATGACGCGCTCACATGCCAGGATGGCGCGGGCATTGTGGCGAATCACGGCGACGGCCTGCCCCTGCTTGACGCGCACGCCGTCGAACATCTCCGGGTGGTTGATGACCTCGAAGCGATTGGAGCTGCGCTTGTCGAGCCGCGCGAAGATCTCCAGAAAGCGGTCGATGGACCCCAGGCCGCAGATCACGCAATCCTGCTTGGCAATCACGGTGGCGGAAGCCCGCAATCCGGGATCGATGGTGAGGGCGGTGGTGACGTCGCTGGTCGCCCTGTCTTCCACGAGCGCCTGCTCCAGAATGGCCTCGGCGCGCTTGCTCTTCCAGTCCATGGAGGTCTTACCCGTTCTTTCCGCAGTTGAGGCTGGCCATTGCCGCGCGGGTTTTTGGAATCAGCAGGGTGAGCTCTCCGGCGCGTTTGCGCAGGCCGTTTACGACCGCCTCCGGCGCTTTGTTCAGAAAATCCGTGTTGGCCAGCTGGCGCTCGGCGTTGGCCGCTTCTTTCTCCAGCCGCACCAGCTCTTTGGCCAGCCGCTCACACTCCGCCGCAGCCTCGATCTTACGCTCGTAGAGAATGGCGACATCGAAATGCGAGCTGCTGCGGCTGCCGGCGCCCTCCGGCACGCGATCGACAGGCACCACTTCGGAAATGCGCGCCAACCGCTGCACAATGGGCATGCAGCCGGCGGGAACGCTGTACCGGCTGAGCTCGGCCGGCACGGCCAACTTCTCCTCCACCCCCAGGTCCTTGCGAAGAGCGCGCAGGGTAACAATCAGCTCCTGCAAGATCTCCATCTCCCTTTCCGCCTCGTCGTTCCCGTGGGGGCGGCCTTGCGGATAGCGGGTGAGAGCGATGGACTTCGCCGGGGGACGGCCTTGATAGAGAGCGTGCCACAACTCTTCGGTGAGAAAGGGCATGAAGGGGGAGAGCAGGCGCAGCGCGGATTCAAAGACTCCGAGTAACGTGGCGAGCACGGCTCCGGCTGCCGCATGGTCCGCGCCCGGAGAGAAATCCAGACGCAGCTTCACAATCTCCAAATACCAGTCGCAGAAGTCGCCCCAGAAAAACCGATAGACCAGATTCGCGGCTTCATGGAAGCGGTATTCGCCCAGGGCCTGGTTGACCTCAGCCGCGGTAGCGGCGAGGCGGGCTGCGATCCATCGCGCTTCCAAGGGACCGTCTGCCGCGTCGGGGAGCGGCGCGGAGAGATGGCTCAGGTCCACTGCAATGCCGGCTTCGGCGGCACGGTCCATCTGCAAAAAGATGAAGCGCGTGGCATTCCAGATCTTATTGGCGAAGGCGCGGTAGCCGCCCGTTCGCTCCTCGCTGAAGGCGATGTCGGTGCCGGGCGAGGCCATCGCGGCGAGGGTAAAGCGCACCGCGTCGGTGCCGAAACGCCGCACGATCTCGATGGGGTCGATCACATTGCCCTTGGTCTTGGACATCTTCTGGCGATCGGCGTCGCGCACCAGGGCGTGAATGTATACCTCGCGGAAGGGCACCGCGTCGGCCAGCGCGCGCGCGCGGCCGCCGGGCATGGGCACATCGAGCATGAAGTGGCAGCCCAACATGATCATCCGCGCCACCCAGAAAAACAAGATGTCGAAGCCGGTGACCAGGAGCTGCGTGGGATAGAAGGCAGCGAGATCGGCGGTGCGCTCCGGCCACCCAAAGACCGAGACCGGCAGCAACCCGGAGGAGAACCAGGTATCCAGAACGTCGGTCTCCTGCTGCAGCCGGCCAGAGCCGCACTTTTCGCAATTCGCCGGCTCCGCGCGCGCTACCGTAATGTGCTTGCAGGCGCCACAGTGCCATGCCGGGATGCGATGGCCCCACCAGAGCTGGCGTGAGATGCACCAGTCGTGGATGTTGTTCATCCACTCCAGATAGGTCTTCTCGTACATCTCCGGCGTGAAGCGAATCGCCTTTTGTCCCGCGGCATCCGCCTTCACCGCGGCAATCGCGGCTTCCGCCATGGAGAGGCCGCCGCCCTTTGGCGGTTGGTTGACGGCGATGAACCACTGGGTGGAGAGCCGCGGCTCAACAATCGTCTTGCACCGATCGCACTTGCCGACGGCATTGACGTGCTCCCGCGTGGCGGCCAGCAGGCCCTGGGCCTCCAGGTCCTCGAGAATGCGCTTGCGGGCGACAAAGCGGTCCAGACCGGAATAGGCACCGGCGGCAGCATTCATGTGCGCGGTCTCATCCATCACGTTGATCGACGGCAGATCATGCCGCTGTCCGAGCGCGAAGTCGTTGGGATCGTGCGCGGGAGTCACCTTGACCGCTCCGGTACCGAAATCGCGGCTGACCCAGGCATCGGCGATCACGGGAATCTCGCGGCCGGTCAGCGGAAGGCGCAGCATCTTTCCCGGCAGGCCCAGGTAGCGCTCATCTTCCGGGTGCACGGCGACGGCAGTATCGCCAAGCATGGTTTCCGGCCGCGTGGTGGCGACGGTGAGCGAGCCCGAGCCGTCGGCAAGCGGATAGCGAATCTCCCACAGCTTTCCGCTCTGCTCCTCATGAATGACTTCCAAATCGGAGATGGCGGTCTGGCAGCGCGGGCACCAGTTGACGATGTATGCTCCGCGATAGATCAGCCCCTGCTCGTAGAGCCGCACGAAGGCCTCGCGCACCGCCGCCGATAGCCCGGCATCCATGGTGAAATACTCGCGCGGCCAATCGACGCTGACTCCCAAGCGCTTCATCTGCTCGAAAATGGCTCCGCCATAATGGCTCTTCCACTCCCACACCCGTTCGATGAAGGCTTCCCGGCCCAGCTCCTGACGAGTTTTTCCTTCGGAGACGAGCTGGCGCTCCACCATCATCTGCGTGGCAATGCCGGCATGGTCGGTGCCGGGAATCCACAGCGCCAGATCGCCGCACATGCGCCGCCAGCGGGTGAGGATGTCGATCTCCGTATGGTTGAGCATGTGGCCCATATGCAGGCGGCCAGTGACATTGGGCGGAGGCAAAAGGGTGGTGAAAGGCGGCGCGGGGAGAGAGCCGGGAGGCGTCGGCTGATGAAAGAGCCCTTCCCGCACCCAGTACTCGGCCCAGCGATCTTCGATCGCGGCAGGCTCATAGGCTTTCGGCAGGTCACGGGTCATGCGGGGTTCTTTCAAAAATAGCACGGGCGCGGCGCAAAAATAGCATGGGCGGGGCGGCGGACCGGCCGCCCCGCAGAGGAAGCCAAAAGAAAAGGCGCAGTTCTTCCGGTGAGGAAGTACCGCGCCGAAGGATAACAAGCTCTAGAAGGGATTGATCTTCTTCGCACCTGTCTTCTTCTTGTGCTTGCTGGAAGACTCCACGCCCGATTTGTACGCGGGAGCCTTTTTCTTGGCACTGTCACCGGTTCCAGTTTCCACTTGTGCGGCAGCGGCTCCGCCCGGCACCTCATTGATCTGAGGAGCAGCGGGCGCCGGCTTTTCAATGGGCGGCAGCGCGGCATTGTCCGGATGGATGCTGGGCAGACCGCCGGGGTTCTGCGCGCCGGGCACACCAGCGTTGGCCGCCGCGGTAGCTGCGCCGGGATCAACGGCGGCAGTGCCCGCGGGGCGGAATCCAGGTTGCGCCGCGGCGGCGCCGGCACCGTTGGCTTGACTGCCGGCTGAATCGCTGCCGGGCTCGACGATGGAAGCGCCGATCGCCGGTCCCGCCGCACTCGCGGCGGTCGGTACGCTCTGCAATTCCAAAGTTCCGGCGTCCTGGTCGCCGGCATTGGCGGCAGCAGCCGGTGCAGCATTGTTGCTCGCGGTCTCCGGACCATTGCCGGGCTGTTCGCCAGGCGCCGGAATCGGCTTGTTGTTTAACGCGGCGGTAAACATCGCCTCATTCTGTTTATTGACCGCCGGGGCGTCTACCTCAGGCGGATCGACTATAGTCGGCTTGCCGATGCGCGCCGCCTCTACCGTGTTGGGGCCGCGCTTGACCAGAAACATGGCCCGGTCCTTCAAGGTAATGCCGGTACGGCTCTGCTCCAACTTTTCACTCGCCGCCAACTCCTGCTGCGTCGCCTCCGGCATCGGACGGTTGAGGGCGATCAGCCGCTCACGCGCATCCTCGACATGCGCGGACATCGCGTAATGCGTCACCACGCGGTCATAGGCGTCGGCAGCGCGGTCGTCGTAGGCCTTGATCAACTCCTGCTTGGCTTTCTCCGGCATTTGGGCCAAGTTCTGCACGTAGCGCGCCTCTCCGCGATAGGCGTCTCCCAAGTCAATGAGCGCCATATCGCTGCGGCTGTAGAGGGGAAAGCGCTCCGTAACCGTCTCCAGACGCGCAATGGCGGCGTCCCAGGACTCTCGCGACTCGTAGAAGCTGCCAATCTGATACTGTCGCTCTGCCAGCACCTCTTGCACCTCGCGCAGCTTCTGTTGCGCGCGCGGCACCAGGGGCGAGTCGGGATACTGCTGAATCATGGTGCGATATTCCGCCTCTGCCCGCTCGGCACTAGCGGGGTCGCGATCCGGCTTCTCCATCTGCATGTAGTAGATGTCGGCCACGCGCATCTGCGCCTTGGCGGCCTCCGGCTGGTTGGGGAAAAAGGTAATAAAGTCCTTGTATTCCGCCTCCGCCTGCGCCAGCGCCGCCGTTCCTCCCTCGCGGAACCACGTGTCGCCAACCGCCAGCTTGGCCTGCATCTGGTATTCCGACTCAGGATAAGTGGTCAGCAGGGTTTGCAGGTCAAGCCGCGCGACGTCGAACCGGTTCTTCTTCATCGCCTCCATCGCCTTGTCATAAAGCACCTTGTCCGGCTGCACGGACGGATTGGAACGATCTGCCTTGGTGCTGACCTTGTCTTTATGATGGATGGGCAGGATGCCTGCCGGAGACTGCGCTGCCAGAGTGGCGAGTAGGCAGGCGGCCAATACCTCGGGTAAAAAACGCTTCATAAAACCTCATGGACAGCGATTTCGCTGGGGCAGCAATTCGCCTGGCTGCTGCCTGGGCGATCGGGAGCGCGGGATGCTCTTGCTCAAGTCTAAATGGCGGCAGCCCGTGCCCGGTGGAAATTTTGGGTGTTGCGGCGGCTTTCCGCCTCTCGAGCCGCCTCCAACAATCCTCTCGCCGCCCGTTCCGGGTCGCCGGAGTCGTAGACGGCGCTTCCCGCAACGAGCAGATCCGCTCCTGCTTGGACCACCGCGCCGATGGTGTCGTGAGCAACCCCGCCATCAACTTCGATTTGAAAGTTAAGTCCAAGCTCAGCACGGAGTTCGGCCAGCCGGCGTATCTTGTCGAGCGAGAAATCAATGAACTTCTGGCCGCCGAAGCCGGGATTCACGGTCATAACCAGCACGTGGTGGACCATCGGCAGAATATCGATCAGCAAATCCACCCGGGTAGCTGGATTGATTACCACCCCTGGTTCCATCCCATTTTGCGCAATCAATTGCAGACTGCGGTGCAGGTGGCGGCAAGCCTCGTAGTGCACGCCCAGCCAATTTGCGCCGGCGCGGGCAAACTCCTCCACAAACCGGTCTGGATTCTCGATCATGAGATGGCAGTCGAGCGGGCGTTCCGTCACGTTGCGAAGCGACGCGACCACTGGAGGTCCCACGGTGATATTGGGAACGAAATGGCCATCCATAATATCGATGTGGATGACCGTTCCACCGCCGCGCTCCGCGGCATGAATCTCCTCGGCCAAGCGGGAGAAGTCGGCGGAAAGAATGGATGGCAACAGTTGGACCACAGTGCCCTCCCCGAGTCCCTCCAGTGTATCAGCGTGGGCGCGGCCGCGGACCGGACGCCATACGCTCAGGCCGGGCTCGCCGCGATGCCCGCTGCGCGGGCTGCCACGCGCGCGATCGCCCGCAGCAGAGGCTTGCGGGGAAGCTCGCCATCGCTTCCGGAAAAGACGACTTCTCCGATGCGCTGCGCGGCGGGACGATAGAACCAGCGCGCAAAAAGCGCCAGGTGATCGGAAAAAATTGCCTGGGAAGAGGAGCGAGGCGGTTTGCTATCGAGTGCCAGCAGCGCCTCGTCGAGCCGGGCCTCCAGAATGCCCTTTGCCGCCCTCTGCCGCGGCTCCGGCTCGGGCTCCAAAGGAACGGCTTCGAGAGCCACCGGCTGAGGAAAGAGGGAGGAGGAGCCGGAGCGCTCGTTGGGGAGGCGCATGCCCATGGTCGAATAGAAAGCCGGCCCGCGCAGCAACCCCGCGCGCAGGCCAAAGAGCGCCACACACTCCGGATCGGCCGCGGGCTGAATCAGGATCCCGCTCAGTTGGGCCAATGGCCGAACGGCTTCGCTCGCCAACTGGGCCACCGC
The DNA here is from genome assembly GCA_025449575.1 of Acidobacteriaceae bacterium. Classification (GTDB taxonomy): domain Bacteria; phylum Acidobacteriota; class Terriglobia; order Terriglobales; family Acidobacteriaceae; genus PALSA-350. The sequence continues at coordinate 3,925 of JANWJB010000040.1, read as the reverse complement.
CTGAACCTTTTGTATCCGCTGGTGCAACTGCTGGGCCCGCTCGAACTGCAGCGACTCGGAAGCGGCGTTGCGCTCGTCCTCGAGCCGGCGCAGCAGTCCCGCGCCGCGCGTGGAGAGAAAATCCAGCACTTCATCCGCCTCCTGCCGATAACGCTCATCCGAACAGCCGCGAAAGCATGGCGCCAGACACATCTTCATCTCCGAATAGGGGCAGCCGGGGAAGGCGGGATCGGGATGAAGATCATCCGTACAGCGGCGCAGCAAGAAGAGATTGAGCATCTCCTCCGCATAGCGTTCGGCCGCCGCGCGGGATGGAAAGGGACCGAAAAGAGAGAGAGCGGCCGACTTGGCGAGCCGGGTGGTCCCATAGACCCGGGGATAAGCATTCTCAACCGACATGCGGAGAAAAGCCGGAGGACGCAGCCGGAGGCGGCGCCGGGCGCGATCGCCAAAGACCTGCAGCGATGCTTGATACAGGCACAGAGACGATTCAAATTCCCCCCCGGCGACCGTGTACTCAATGCGACTGACCATGTGCGCCAGCCGCAGACGGCGGGTCTGCGGTTGCGAAGGCGGCTGCGGAGGCAGCCCGCCCGATGCTCCCGATTCCTCTTGCGCTGGAGGGGCTTCGCGCAAAAAGCGCATCAGGCGGCGGCGCAGGTTCGGCGTCTTGCTCAGATAGGGCTCGGCCGCCGGATCGGCGCCAAACAGCGCAAAGACGCCGGGAGCCTGCGGCAGGCCGCTCAGGCCGGCGCGCGGGTCGGCAGGATCGAAGGCGATGGAATGAGCCAGCAACACGGAGAGATTATTCCCCCGCGATGGTCATTCCGTCGATGCGAAGAGTTGGGGAGGCGACCGCGCCGCGAAACTCCAGGTCGCTCGCTACGGCCAGATTTTGGAGCATCTCCATCAGGTTGCCGGCGACGGTGACCTCCTCGACCGAATAGGTGAGTTCTCCATTCTCAATCCACAGCCCGGAGGCTCCCCGGGAGTAGTCGCCGGTGACCATGTTGACGCCAAAGCCCATCAGCTTGGTCACATAGAAGCCCGTCCGGATGTCGCCCAGGAGATCCGCAGGGGAAAGCCGGCCGGGTTGAATAAAAAGGTTGCCCGGCCCGATGCCCGGATTGCCGGCCAAGCCGCGGGAAGCGTTGCCGGTGCTCTCCATCTTGAGTTTGCGGCCGGTATAGGTGTTGAGCAGGTAATTCTTGAGAATGCCCTTCTCCACGATCGCCTTGCGCCGGGTGGGAAGGCCCTCGCCGTCAAAGGGAGCGGTGCCGAAACCTCCGCGCATGGTTCCATCGTCGATGACCGTGACCTCGGCTGCGGCGACCTTTTCCCCCAGCCGGTTGGCCCAGAACGATGCGCCGCGATAAATGCTGTCCCCATTGGCAGCCTCGAAAATGTGTCCCGCGATGGAGCGCGCAACCTCCGGCGCGAAGACGATCGGCACGCGCTGGGTGGGCACGCGGCGGGCATTCAGGCGGCGGAGGGCGCGGCGCGCGGCCTCCGTCCCGATGCTCTCCGGAGAATCGAGCCGGGTGACGGTGCGGGCGACGGAGTACCAATAATCGCGCTGCATGCCACCATCTCCCTGCTGGGCGATCGGCATGGCCGTAACCGAGCAAGAGGAGCGCCGGTACTCGCCCAGAAAACCGCGCGAGTTGGCTAGAATCTTGTGCCCGGTTGCGGCGTCGAAACTGCCGCCATCACTGTTCTGAATTCGGGTATCGGCGGCAAGCGCGGCCGCCTCGGCGCGCCGGGCCTGCTCGATGCGCTCCTGGGCGGGCAGTGAGTAGACGTCATCGTAGTAGAGATCGAGATCGTCCTCGACCTGGCCAAAAGCCGAGCGCTCGGGGAGCCCGGCGAAGGGATCCTCGGAGGTGACGCGCGCCAGCTCGACGGCTGCCGAGACCAGACGGCGCAGACCGGCCGCTGAAAAGTCGCTGGTGGATGCGCTGGCCGTGCGTCGGGCTCCCTCGCCGCCAACCAAGACGCGGAGACCGATGCCGCGCGAGCCCGACTCCTTCAGCGTCTCGACCTGCCCCAACCGGACCAGGGTTGAGAATTCATCTCCTTCGGCGATAACGGCTTCCGCATCGCCGGCTCCGGCTTGCATGGCTTGCGCGACCAGATCGGCCGCAAGCTGTTGGAGATTGAGGGTTGTGGGGTTGCTGGTAACTTGTTCGGTGCTCACATTTCAAGCATGAGCGGAGGCAGCCGGGATTGCAACCGCCTGTCTCCCGGGCGGCAAAGATTGGCGTGTGAATTTAGCTTTGCTCGCTGCCGCGCCAAATACGCAGGATCGCTATGCTTTCCTGGGTTACCTCGTAGCGGATTTCATAATCGCCGGCAAAGATGCGTCGTACTTCCCGCGGGTCGTACCTATCCAGGCGCTCACCCATTCTTGGAAACCGGAGGAGACGCCCTGCTGTACTAACCAGCCCCTGCACGATTTTCGCAGCCGCTGCGGCGTTCAACGCGGCAAGGAATTCATGCAGGCGCACGATGTCGTCGAGGGATTTCCGAGTCCAAACGAGTTTCACCGGGTTGGCGGGCGAAGGGGTTTTGCCGCCGAAAGACTGCCGGCCCACGCCTGCACTGACGAATGCTCGACGACTCTTCCGGCATCCAGGTCTTCGAGCGCTTCGAGGGTCACACGATGGCGCTGCTCCTCTTCTTCAACCCATGCGATGAGGGCCTGTTTGACCACCCACCCCCGCGACCGCTCCATGCGCTCGGCAAGCTGGTCGACCTTATGGGCAAGCGCGGAGGGTACGTGCGCGGTCAACACGCGAGTTTCATCATTCTTAATCGAACTTGATCGACTCTTCATCATTCTGATTATAAATGATTGACATCGCTTATAGCATTTTCACAGTTACTGTGATGTGGTCAGATCAGATTGCGCTGCGCGACCACGCTGCCCAGCAAGCCAAACACTCCGCCAACGGCCAAACCCACGGCAGCCACTATATTCACCTGTCGATTCATGGTTGGAGACAGATCATACATCGAGGCGCGGCCTAGGGATCAATCATTGGAGCGGCAGCACGTTGACCCTGGTACGGTTCGGGTCGATGGTAATTAGTGCACCCGCCTTCAACTCCGCTTGCATTTGCTTCAAAGCCGTAACCACGCCGGGACCAATCGCCTCCGGTCTCAGATCTTCGGAGCGGATCTGCACCACGCTGGGCTTGCCGCCTCCTGTGGTCGCCAGGATGGAGCCGAAATCGAGATCGTGAGTGAGAACCACGCATTCATTGCGGGCGGCATATTCCATAATTTCGGTATCGCGCGCGGTGGGATTGCCGATGGTTGACCAATGGATGGCGGGGAATCCGGCGGCAGTCAGCCACGCGGCCCAGCGCGGCGACAGATTCATGTCGATGAGCAGATTCACGCTGTGGCAAGAATGACTTCCCGTTCCTCCGCGCGCCACGCGGCGTAGCGGAGAGCTTGCAGGATGTCTTCGCGCTCAAGATAGGGATAATTCGCCAGTATCTCATCGATGTTCTGGCCCGCGGCAATTTGCCCGATGACCATGCCGACGGTGACCCGCATTCCACGAATGCAAGGCCGCCCTCCCATGATCTCGGGATTTTGGGTAATGCGATCGAAGAACTTCATCGGGTGCTCCGGTTAAGCTTAGGATACTGTGTTCTGCGAGTTTCGCCCACAGGCTCGCGGCCGTGCCAGATACCAACCATCTTGCTCCAGTTTTCGGAGCAAACCAAGCACTTAGCAAACCAGGCGCTTAGCAACCCAGGCACTTAGCAAACCACGCACTTTACGGCGCCTAATTCCCCGTGCCCCCCACGGTCATGCGGTCGAGCTTGATCGTCGGCATGCCCACGCCGACCGGCACGCTCTGCCCATCCTTGCCGCAGGTGCCGATGCCTTCGTCGAGGGCGAGATCGTTGCC
>JANWJB010000039.1 GCA_025449575.1 Acidobacteriaceae bacterium | reverse complement strand
GCAGATAAACGGGGTCGCGAAGAAGTCGCGAAGGAACTCCTCTGTTGAACCGTCCGTTCATCTTTTCACGCGGAGCGGCCTCGATTGGACGCAGCGCATGCCCAGCCTCGCCGCGGAGCTTCGCCGGCTCAAAGTCGAGAGCGCCGTCCTGGACGGGGAAGTCGTGGTGTTGGAAGAGAACGGGAATAGCAGCTTCGCCCGGTTGCAGAATGCCCTCGACGCGGGCAAGAGCGACCCTCTCACCTACTTTGTCTTTGATCTGCTCTACCTCAACGGTCACGGGCTGATGGAGCAGCCGCTCCTGGAGCGCAAGCGGCTCCTCTCCGGCCTGATCGGTACACTCCCTGCCGACAGCCCCGTCCGGGCCAGCGATTATCTGACCGGCGACGGCCAGCGCGTTTTCACTGAGGCTTGCCGCTTGGGAGCCGAGGGCATTGTCTCGAAGAGAGCAGCCGCGGCTTACGTCTCGGGGCGGGGCACGTCCTGGGTGAAGGTGAAATGCAGTCTGGAACAGGAATTCGTCATCGCCGGATTCACTCTCCCCTCAAACGGGGTGCATGGGGTGGGGGCCCTTCTGCTCGGGTACTACGAGGAAGGCCATCTGCAATATGCGGGGCGCACCGGCACCGGCTTCACGCAAAGCTCTTCGCACATGCTGCGCGATCGTCTTGACAAGCTGCGCCAGTCAAAGCCGGCCTTCGCCGAGGTGCCCGCGGAGGGCCGACATGGAGCGATCTGGACCAAGCCCGAGCTGATTGCGCAGGTAAAATTCCAAAGTTGGACTGCAGACGGGAAGGTGCGACAATCCAGCTTTCAAGGCCTGCGGGAAGACATTGGCCCCGAAACGGTCCGGCGCGAAGTAGCGGACCCTGCGGGTAACTCCTCGGACGACGGCAAACCGGGCAGGCGCTCCGCGCAGGACACGCGCACAAAGAGAACCAGCGCCTCCAAACCTCATACACGGCAAAAGGCAAAGGGAGAGCAGCCGCCCATGCTCCGCGTTACCCACCCCGACAAAATCATCGATCCGGAAAGCAAACTCACCAAACAGGCCTTCGTGGATTACTCGTTCGCCATCGCACCGCATATGCTCCGCTACATTGCCGGACGGCCGCTCACCCTGCTCCGCTGCCCGGAGGGCACGGCAACCCAATGCTTCTACCAAAAGCATCTTGCTCCCGGAATGCCGGCTGGAATCGAAGGGGTGATGATCCCCAACAAGAATGGAAAGGGCGCCGAAGAATATGTCACGGTTACGACTCCAGAGGCCGTAGCCGGATTGGCGCAGATGAACGTGATCGAGATCCATCCATGGGGCTCGACCAATAAAGACCTGGAGCATCCAAACCAGCTCATCTTCGATCTCGATCCGGACGATGCCATCGACTGGGCCACTCTCGCTGATGCTGCGCGGGAGGTTCGTAGGCAATTGGGCAAGCTGGGGCTGAAGAGCTTCGTGAAGCTCACGGGCGGCAAGGGACTGCACGTGGTCGCGCCGCTAACACCACACCGCGATTGGGAGCAGATCAAAGCCTTTGCGCGGGCCTTTACCTTGCAGATGGAGCAGAGCAACAGCAAACTCTACATCGCGAAGATGAGCAAGGCGGCGCGCAAGAACAAGATCTTCATCGACTATTTGCGTAACGAACGCGACGCCACGGCGATTGCACCTTATTCGGCACGCGCCAGACGCGGCATGCCGGTGGCGCTGCCGCTCTCCTGGCGAGAGCTGAAAGCACGGGAGATGCCGCGTTTCACCGTCGCCACCTTCAGCGACTGGAAGAGCCGATTGCGCCGAGATCCGTGGAAACAAATGGCCACGCTCAAGCAGGAGATTCCGGCCGAGCTATTCGATGGAGCTCCCAAGTAGGCCGGCTCAGGCGCTCAAGATTCACAAAGACGGCAGAGGAAGCAGGAAGCAAGACTTTTACTCCGGCCCGCTCGGGCCGGAGTAAGGGGAAGCAACTCTATTGCTTGGTCATCTTCAAGCTGGTGACACTGCCTTCGGTGTTATGCGCAAAGCGGATGCCATAGGTCCCGTCGAGCGACTTCAACTTTCCCGCCGTGACAAGTGCGGACTTATCGTAAGTGCCGACCACGGTGCCGTTGATGGAGCAATCGACCTTGTCGCCCTTGACCGACAGAGCGATCTTTTGGGTCACCGGCTGTCCTACACCCGCCGCTTTGTGTACGGCGTCATTCGCTTCGCCTCGTCCGTTCATCTGGAAGGGCTCGGGGCCAAAGCCGCGAACAATGAACCTGCCATTGCCATAGGCTTCGCAGTAAAGATAGCTCTCTTGATCGGTTCCCATGTTGTTGCCGGCAATGAAGACGCCATAGGGATGGGGATGGCTGTTCAAGTTCATGAACTTAGGTTCGGTGAAAGTTGCGCTCACCGTATAGTCGCCGCTCGCCTTGTCGGCAGGATTCCAATAGGACACCGCAGGCCCGGTCATCACGTGGAGATCGCTCGAAGTACCGGAAAGCTTGTCATCCTTGACGGTCTGTCCTTGCCGATTGTTATCGGCCTTCCCCGTCCAGCCGGGAACCGAGATGCCGCCGCTGGAGACACTGCGGGAGACGTCTTGACCATGTGCGTAGCTAAGCGCGGGAACCAGAAGAGCGGCAACTGCAATCGCAGTTGAACAACGAGCGAGACGCATAGGGAGTCCTTTCGAAAGGCGGATTTCGCAACCGACGATTATAGACGTTTTCTGCGGCCTGGAGCGGGGGGAGAGCCGGGCAAACGAAGAAGAGGCCGTTGGCTGGCCTCTTCTTGGAGAAATGAACCTCGAAAACGATCAAGAGTTATGGCTGCGTGTGTTGGATGGAGTGGTTGCCGTGAGTGACTGCGGCAATCGACGTGGGTTGGCCGCCGGCGATGAAGGGCGAGTTTTGCACGCCGGAGAGGGCTCCGGAGCCGGGGTTCATGTAGACGCCGGCGACCGTGTTGTCGAGGAAGTTGGCGGTATAGACGTACCTCCCTAGAGCAGGTTCGATCAATACCGCAGCCGGTCCAGTATTCACAAGAAAGTTGGGAGAGGTCTGGGAAGCTCCTGTCGCGAGATTTCCGCTGTTCTGGTTGATCGCAAAGGAACTAATGCTGTTGGAATTGTAGTTGGCGACCAGCACCCACTGTCCACGCGGATCGATGGTGATGGCGTCCGGCAGAGACTGCGTGGGAAATGGGCTTTGCATGGGTATCAGAGTCCCATCGCCCTGAATTACGAACCCGACGACCTGATTGGATGCGCCATCGGTGATGTATAGGAATCGGTTGGTGGGGTCACTGACTATGGCGTTGGGAGCAACGCCCACCGGATAGGTTCCGATCGGCGTGAGGGCGCCAGCGGAATCTGACGAGAAGGCCATGACCGTCGCGTCACCCGTGTTCACGGCATAGACGTAGTTGTTGCTTGCCAGAACGTCGACGGCGCCGGGAGTCGTGCCGACAGGGAAGAAGGAATTCTTTCCATCCGCCACCGGCGTGCAACTGCCGCCGCCCGCGCCCATGCTCCCATTCGCGCTGATGGGGTAGACCACGAGTGCGCCGGGGCCGGGAATGTTGGCATTGAAATTGGGCTGATAGGTTTCAATCACATAGAGGAAAGTGCCGGCGGAATTGATCGCCATCTGGACCGGAAAGCTCCCCGGCGTATTGCAAGTTTGCTGAGGGTAGAGCTTCCCGTCGGTTCCAATGGCGAACTCAACCACGGTATTGTCGTCGTGATTGATGACGTAGAGGTTCTTGCCGTTGGGAGAAGCGACATCGGCAACCGGATTCCGTCCCTGGGAGCTGTAGGGGGAGTCCGCAATTTGGATCAGGGCTCCGGATTCGCTATCTACCTTGTAGACATTGATCTTCCCGGGGTTTTGCTTGGAAGTTGTGACGTAAAGAAAGTCAATCGTATTGCTGGGTCCGCAGGCGACCACACCCAGTCCCAGACCCAAAGCTGCACCTGCCGCCAAAATGATCCGGCTAAGTTTCCTAAACTTCATGCGCATCCTTCATCCAGAGCATCTCTCCTGTTTGCATTGCTCAATCCGGGATGGGAGACGAGCAGCATTGCTTGGAAGAACGCTGCGTCGAACTCTTCTCTTCGGAGTATGCCCATAGGAGTACCGCTCTAACCTTTCCACCGTACCCATGTCCTGCGCCGGCGGCGTGCCACCCATGGCGCCAGCATCCCGGCGCCATCTCGCGGACCACCGCCACGGCTAGAACAAACTACCGCTCACCGTGCACCAAGTCGGATTTCCAGCTGTGGTGAAGGATGAGTTCTTTCTTAGATTGGTCAATGTTCCGGCCGCCTGGTTGATAATAGCGCCGGTGATCGTGCTGCCCACGTAGTTGGCAGTGTACAGATACTGATTCGAAGGATCCTCAAGAATGCAGCGCGGAGACGAACCGGAGCCGAAGACGACGTTGTTGGCTGCTGCTCCGGAAGAGAGGGGCTGCAGCAGTCCGGTATTCGGCGTGATAAAGAATGCGCTGACGGTGCTCGAAGGGCTGGTGGGCGAAAGGTTCGGACCCGAGTTGGCTATGTAGACGAATTTGCCGGTGCGATCGACGACCATGGTCGACGGGTCGGCCGTCGTGCCGGTATTGAGCACCGCCCCTCCGGCCACCGACTGCAGCGCGCCGTTGGCTCCCGCGGTATAGGGCAGAATTCGTCCCGCGGTGGTTCCATCGCCGGCGTCCAGCATGTAGATGTACTGCGGGGCCGCATAAATATACGTCAGATTGGACGCGTTGGTGGGGATGGGCGTGTTCTGCGTCAGGACCATTTGGCCGGTGCCTCCGTTAAAGCTGTAAACGAAAGCGGCCTGGAAGGGGTCCAGAGCGACCCCACTTCCCTTTTCGATGGTGTAGACGTATGTCCCGGAGATCGCGAAGTCGATTGGCCTGCTGCCCACCGGGAAATAGGTGAGGTTGGTTCCCGATGAATTCTTCAACTGCTGGTTGGTGATCAGCGAGAGCCGGCCGGTATTGGGATCGATGCTGAAAACCGTGATGTCACCGCATGCGGAAGCCGGATTCCCCGGATTGTAAGCCACGCAGGTCGACAGGTCGGGAGCCACCGAGTCCAGCACCATCAGGTATTTCCCTGACGTATCGGTCATGATCGAGACCGGGTAGCTGCCTTGGCTGTTGTAGTTCTGCTGGTAGGTCAGTGTGCCCGTGCCGCCGACGGTGAACAGGGAGATGTTGGGGCTGGACTGGGAGGAATTGGGCGTTCCGGGAGTGCTGGGCGCCGAAGCGCATGCGGCTTGGCCCGTCCCTCCGCACCCGGCATTCAGAACAAAAACGAATCTGCCGGCATCCGCCGTCACGATACGAATAGGGTTCACCCCACCCGAAGGATACGGGGAGTTCGCCGAAGGCGTGAGCTGGCCGAAGTTGTTGTTGATCCTGAAGCCTGAAATCTCGTTGTACTGGTACGAGGTGACCCAAAGATAGCCAACTGTACGGTCCGTGGTGCAGGAAGTCACCAACAACCCCGTCCCCAGGGAGACTGCCAAAGCCAGAATAATCCGGCCGAATTTCTTCAACTTCATGCGTTTCCTTCATCCTGGCCGGTGAGCGGCCGGGGGCTGCACAAGCAGCGGAACTATGTAGGGATGTCTCTCGTAGAATTGTAAAAGGTCAAGCGCGTTTCGGCTACAGCGGGGCCCACAAAGCAAACGCTCCCGTTCTCACGAGGAGTGAAATATAAGACGGCTCGCCTGACCAACGGAAAGCGCACTGGCGGCGATCCTCAGAACACTCTCACGCGGAAGGTGAGGTACTTTTTAGGATTCTCCCGAATTGCCGCGACCAGATTGCGGCTTTCGGTCAACATCTGGTCAGCATTGTTGTACAGGCTGGGATCCTGCATCAGTTTTCCGATCGTTCCCTGCCCGCTATTCACCTGGCTCAAGATCGAGTCCAGCTTATCGACGGTGTCGCGCAGCTTGGCCGCGAACGCCGGGTCTTTCGCGATCATACCTAAGCCGCCCTGCCCCGCGTTGATGCCCGCGAGCAACTTGTTGGCATTGACGACAGACTGGTTCAAATTATCGGCCAACGTCTCGTCCTTCAGCAGCTTGCCGATGGTTCCCTTCCCCTGATCCACCTGGTTGGTGATGGCATCCAGCTTATTCACCGTGTCGTTGATATGGTTGTACAGGCTGTCGTCGGCAATCAGCTTGCCGATGGACCCCTTGCCATTGCCGATCTGGTCCACCAGTTTCTGCAGCTCGGTGACTGTCTGCACCGACTTGTTGTAAAGGTCAGGATCGTTGATGAGGCTGCCGATCGAACCCTTGTTCGAGTTGAGGGCGTCGACGATGCTATTCACTTTACTCAGAATCAGGTTCAACTGCTCAATGGTTCCCTGGCTGGATTTGATGACGTCGGAGAGGTTCGGCGTTTCGTTGGTCGGCAGCTCGCTATTGTTCTGAACCGGCGGCCCGGTCGCAGAGGTGCTTTCGATGTCCACGACCGTATCACCCAGGACCCCAATCGTATCCAGGCTGGACCTCGAATCGACGTGGATCATGCGCTGGTACTTATTGGAGACGCTCATTATGACTTCTACCGGCGTCTGCTTGTGCCCCGGAATGATGCGAATATCCTTCACGCTACCGATCGTGACCCCCTCCAGATTGACCGGAGCGCCTCTCTTCAGGCCGGCGGAGTTCTCAAAATAGGAGCGCAGGTCGAGCTTTCCTCCGAACAGTCCTCCCGTGTTGCTGGACATCAGAAAGATCAGCGCGACCAGTATGATCAGCGACGCGATGACCAGTACGCCGACCTTCAGTTGCGACCATCGGACTTCCTGTTGGCTTGGCACAGGCCCTCTCTGAAAGGATGTTGGCGCAGATGCGTTCAATCGCTGGAATTGAGGATAACAGGACTGCTGCGCCGGGGCGTAAGGATGGGCTCAGTGACGCGGGAGGGCCTGAAATAGGGGTGGTCCGCCCCTTCCGGCGCCCTTAAATGGCGCCTCTAGGCGCCTTCCAGCACCACCATCGCAATCGCCAGCGCGTCGGTATGCGAAAGAGAGAGAGAGATAGCGCGCACACCGAGCCTCTCGGCGTGCCGCAGGGCCGCCCCGGAGAGTTCCAGCATGGGACGCCCGGTGGACGATCGCGCGACTTCAATCTGGGTCCAGGCGACACCGAAGTTCATGCCGGTACCCAGGGCCTTGGCCCCTGCTTCCTTCGCGGCGAAGCGTGCCGCAAAGCTCTCCGCCGCCGAGCGTCTACCGCTGCAATAGGCAATCTCCCGCGCCGTATAGACGCGGCGGAGAAAGCGCTCGCCGAATCGCTCGATCGATTCCGCGATGCGCCCGACTTCGATCAGATCCACGCCGGAGCCAAGCAGCATGTTGATGACAGTACCACGGGGGATCGGACATGGGACGAGAGGGCAGGAGGATTCGGGCAACCCCGCGGTAACCGGCGTAGGTCCCGGAGCTGTGACCAGAACAGGCACGGAAGTACCGGGGAGTGGGGTGAAGAGTCTCGATTTCCGAGCCGATCAGCAGGTTAAATGCAAATTCAGAACAGTTCCATCGCAGTCGGTATCGGCAAGACCGGCAATACCAAGCCGGCCAAGATGAAGAGCAACCGGGTCGAGATCCATGCCATCGCTGAAGCGGGGCAGACGCAGGTGCTCTGGCGGCTGCATCGAACCGTCGCAGAGAGCGGAGGGTGGGTGCTGCACCGGGTTTGCGCCAGGCGAGGATTGGCGCGCATGGTCTTCGAGTTCCCGCGCGATATCTGCGTCGACGTCTATGCCGCCATGGTCTCTCTTGGCCTTGAGCTGAGCACAGCTTCGCACCGGCTGATGGCGGATCTCTGCCTCCGTACGCCCTACCTCTTCGACCTCTCTTCGCGCAGCATCACGGTTGAAGACGACGCATCGCTCGATAAGGCCACGCGTTATATCTGCTCTCTGGAGTTCGTCGAGGTCGATCTGGCGGTCAGTTTCTCCCGGCTGCCGGGGCAAAGCGCTTTTTGCGCAGAGAACGCGGCCTAGGGAACCCCACCGCCTAACCGGCTTCCACCAAGCCGTAGCGCCGCTGCCATGCCTCGCGCAGGCGGCTCCAAACCATGCTCTTCTCCTCTTCGCGGAGGCCCTGGTCCGCCCGCTCTACGAAGGCCGCCGACTCCTGTTTTGCGAGCTCAAGCAGCGCGCGGTCCCGCACCAGGTTGGCGACCTGAAAACTGGGCAAGCCGGCCTGCCGGGTGCCAAAGAACTCGCCCGGACCGCGCAGGCTGAGATCCATCTCCGCCAGCTCGAAGCCGTCTTGGGTGCGCACCATGGCCGCCAGACGCTCCTCGGCTTGCGGCGAGGGCTTACTGCCCGTCATGAGAATGCAATAGGACTTGGCGGCTGCGCGGCCCACGCGCCCGCGCAATTGGTGCATCTGTGCTAAACCAAAGCGCTCCGCGTGCTCGATGACCATCACCGTCGCGTTGGCGACATCCACGCCCACCTCGATTACCGTCGTGGCCACCAGCACGTCTATCTCCCCGCGTTGAAAACGCCGCATGGCAATCTCTTTGTCATTGGCATCCATACGGCCGTGCAGCAAGCCCAGCCGCAAGCCCTTCAAGGCGCCTTCGCGCAATTCCTCATACATGCTGCTGGCCGCCTTCAGGGATGGCTTGCCGCTGAGCCATGCGTCCGGTTTCTCATCCGGTTGCAAGGGCGCTGCGCGGTCTGGTTTGGACTTGCTCCCCTTTTTCGCCTTGGCTCCAGATTTCTTCGGGTGCGATTCCTGTTCCAATTCCAGATCCAGCTCCGGCTGCTGCGCAAAATCCATCTCCGGCTGGTCCTCTTTCGCTCCTTCGATCACCGGATAAACGACATAGGCTTGGCGGCCCATCTTTACCTGCTCCCGCACAAAGCCCCACACCTCGCTCTGCCGTGCATCGGAAACCTGCCGGGTAACGATGGGAGCCCTTCCCGGCGGCAGTTCGTCAATCACGCTTAGATCGAGGTCACCGTAGAGGGAGAGCGCCAGGGTTCGGGGAATGGGAGTGGCGGTCATCACCAGCACATCCGGCTCGGCGGCATTGGGTTTTCGCATCAACCGAAAGCGCTGCAGAACGCCGAAGCGGTGCTGCTCATCCACCACCACGAGCCCGAGCTTGGCAAACTCGACTTTTTCCTCGATCAGGGCGTGCGTCCCAATCACCAGATTGGCCTCTCCGCGGCAGATCGCGGCGCGGCTCGCGCGCTTGCGATCCTCGTCTAGCGAGCCGGTCAGCAGCGTAACCCTATATTTCTTCTGGGAGCGCTCCAGCAGCTTACGCGCACCCAGGAAATGCTGGGTGGCAAGGATCTCCGTGGGAGCCATCAGCGCTGCCTGATAGCCATTCTCCATGGCGATGACGGTCGCCTGCAGGGCCACGATGGTCTTGCCCGAACCCACGTCCCCTTGCAGCAGCCGCCGCATAGGACCGTCGCCGCGCATGTCGGCAGCGATCTCTCCCAGCGCCCTCTTCTGCGCCGCGGTTGGATGGAAGGGCAGAATCTGCCGCACCGCTTCCCGCACGCGCTCCCCCGTTGCAAAAGCGATCCCCTGGCGCTGGCGAAGTTTTCTGCGCTTCAGCTCCAAGCCCAGCTCCAGATAAAACAGCTCTTCGAAGATGAGCCTCTGCTGCGCCGGCGTAGCCCACGCATGCAGCCGATCGAGCGGTGTTCCCGCCTCAGGACAATGCGTGTGCCGGAGAGCCTCCTCGCGGCTGGGAAGTTGGAGCCGCGTCCGCATGGCTTCCGGCAAGGTCTCGGGAATCCGGCCCTTTAGCTCTTCGAGCATTCCCCAAATCACCCGCCGCTGCCAGCGGGAGGCCAGCTTTCCGCTGCCCAGCGACTCGTAAATGGGAGCGATCCTGCCCACCTCCAGCAGCTTGGACTCTTCGTCGTCGTGGCGATCGGGCAGAAGTTCCACCTGCGGCTGAATCATCTTGAAGCTGCTGCTGCTCCGGGACGCCTCCACTTTTCCATAGAGAGCCACCATCTGCCCGGCGTGGAACTTGTCTTTGAGATAGGCGCCGTGGAACCACATGCACTTGATCTTGCCCAGCCCCTGGCCTACCGTCATTTCAAAGATGGGCATCCGCCGCGTGCGTAGCAGCGCGCTTCCCCGAACTTCCCCGATAATGCTGGCCATCTCGCCCGGCTTTAGATCCTCGATGGCCTGCGGGGAGAGCCGGTCTTCATAACGGAAGGGCAGATGGCTGAGCAGATCCTCGACCGTAAGGATCTGCTTCTCCTTGAGCAGCAAGGCGATGCGGGGGCCAATTCCTTTCACGAACTGCACGTTGGTTTCCAGCGCGAGCACAACCCGATCCTACCGGAGGATGCGCCGCATCGTGGCGAAATGTCCGCGCGCCGCACTGATACACTGAGCGCGGCCGGGCAGGGAAGAGGCGGCGCCGGCGCCCTCAACTATGGAGACGCAACAGGCGCCCGTGGTCGAACTCGACCACATCGGCAAGAGGTATGAGCAGAAGGTCGCAGTTGCTGATCTCAGCTTTCAGATCAGCCCAGGCATGATCTTCGGCCTGCTGGGCCCCAACGGGGCGGGAAAGACCTCCAGCATCCGCATGATGATTGGCATTACGCTGCCGGATTCGGGCACGGTCCGGCTGTTTGGGGAACCCTTCCGGCGCGCGCATCTGCGCCGCATCGGATACCTGCCCGAAGAGCGCGGCCTATACGGGAAGATGGGAGTGCTCGACCAGTTGGTCTTTCTGGGGCGGCTGCATGGACTGGGCGCGATGGCCGCGGAGCGGAGCGCCCGGGCCTGGTGCGAGAAGCTGGAAATCGCCGAGGTGCTGCAGAAGAAGACCGAAGAACTCTCCAAAGGCATGCAGCAGAAGATACAGTTCATCGCGACGCTGCTGCATGACCCCGAGCTGATCGTGATGGACGAGCCATTCGCAGGGCTGGATCCGATCAATTCCAACCTGCTGGAGAGCGCTCTGCTCGATCTTCGCAAGGCCGGCAAGGCGATCCTCTTCTCCACCCATCGCATGGACCAGATCGAGAAGATGTGCGACCGCATCTGCCTGGTGAACCAGGGCAGGGAGGTGCTCTCCGGCGGCATGCGAGAGATCAAGTCGCGCTACCCGCGCAACCGGGTGGCGATCGAATTCGAAGGGGATGGCTCTTTCTTGGAAGATCCGTCGATCGCCGAGATCCGCGATTATGGCAACCATGTGGAGCTCAAATTGAAAGACGGCGCCGATCCGCAGCAGCTTCTACGGCGGGCTTCCGGGCAAGCCCGCATCTTCCGCTTTGAAATGATGGAGCCGTCGCTGGAGGAGATCTTCATCCGCACGGTCAAGGGAGAGGCCAATGCCTGATGCCCTGCTGATTGCCCAGCGCGAATACTTGCAGCGGGTTCGCAGCAAGGCATTCCTGTTTACGACGCTGGCCTTTCCTCTCCTGCTCGGCATTATTTTCGGCGGTAGATTCTTCGCCGCCTCCCAAAGCCAAGCTCGCTCCTCGCCCGCCTTGGTCATCGCCTCCAACGATCTGAACCTGGCGCAAGACGTAAGAGAGAACCTGGAGAGCGACACGGCTCCGCTCCACACGGTCACTGTGATCGCTCCCGCCTCTCCGGCGGAGCTCGACCAGTTGAGGCACGCGGTCGAAGAGGGGCATTACGAGGGGCTTTTGTGGCTTGAGTCAGTGCCGGGGGTAGCACAGCCGCAGGCAATCTACGAATCGAGAAACGTGGAGAATGGCTCTTCCACCGTGCTGCTGCAGGATGCCATTGCCTTGGCTGTGACGCGACGCGAGTTGGCGGCGCAGGGGCTCACCCGCGAAGCCATCCATCGCGCGATCCATCCCGTCGATCTCAAGGTCGTCCATCTAAAGAGCAGCCGATCCCAGTCCCTGCTGAGCTATGCCGCTCCGTACATCATGGCCTTCGTGCTCTATTTTTCCGTGATCTATTACGGAATGAACGTCGCCCGCTCGGTGGTTCAAGAAAAGACATCGCGGATCTTTGAGGTGCTGCTCGCCACTACGCGGCCCCAATCGCTCATGGCGGGCAAGCTCCTGGGGGTGGGCGCGGTGGGGCTGACGCAGATCGCGATCTGGCTGGCGCTCGCGCTGCTGTGGGCAAAACCGGCGATGGCCCGCTTCGGCATGGCCGGAGCCAGCCTCGCGCATCTGGGAATCACCTTTTCGCAGACCGCTTTTTTTGTACTCTTTTTTTTGCTCGGCTTTCTGTTTTACAGCGCGGTCGCTGCCGGCTTTGGCGCCTGCCTCGATTCCGAGCAAGAGATTCAGCAGTTCAGCTTCATCATTGTGTTGCCCATGGTCGTCTGCCTGGTGCTGACACCTGACATTCTCCAGCACCCGAGCGGCCCCCTGGCGGTTGCGCTCTCGCTGTTTCCACCCTGCACGCCGATTGTCATGTTTTTGCGCATGAGCGCACAGGCGCCGCCGGCATGGCAGGTATGGCTCTCCCTCGTCTTGATGGGCGCGGCCATCTGGGCCGCGCTCTGGATCGCCGCACGGATCTACCGCATCGGAATTCTGATGTACGGCAAGCGGCCCACGCTGCCCGAGATTGTGCGCTGGATGCGCTATAGCTAACAGCGGCAGCTAGCCGCGGGCCTCGGCTCCCAGGTGCTCGCGCCGCCGATGAGCGGCCGAGTCCAGCAAATGGACACACTTCGCGTCGACATGCTCGGCGACCACGAAGACTTTGTCTAACCGGTCATAGACCGATTGTTTGGGATGCTCGACGGGGGAAAGAGAAGATCGAGATCCAGGCAAAGAAGAAGCAAAGGTACCAACTGCAATATGTGTGTGCATAATGGCTCCGGTATACGTCCTCCTGTTCCGCGGCGAAATGAACCAAACACGCCACCGGTCTCCCACTTAAGAGGGATGGAGCATTGGCCCCATTCGTTGCCCACCGAGGCCGCCCGGAGACTCCGGTAGAATCGCACCGTGGCCGATGCAACCGATGGAGCGGCAGGCGTTCTCGCCGAGCCAAGAAGGCGCTTGAGCGTGGCCCAACGAGCCGCGATCGTGCTGCTCCCCCCCGCTGCGGCTTTGCTGCTGCGGGCACTTGACCGGACGTTGCGCTACGAGGTGATTGTCGAGCCGGGAGCCACCCCTGCGGAGCCGCCCGGAGGGCAGGTCTGGTGCCTTTGGCACCGCTGCCTGATCCCCTGCCTTTGCTACTTCCGTAAAGACTTCGTCTCTACCGTTCTTATCAGCCGCAGCTTTGACGGCGAGCTGGTCGCCCGCACCATCGAGTTGCTGGGCTACCGTACGGCTCGTGGTTCGAGCACCCGGCATGGAGCGGGCGGCCTGCTGGCGCTGGCCAGAGCGGCACAAGAAAACCGGCCGCTGGTCTTTACCGCCGACGGGCCGCGGGGACCCCTCTATCGGGCGAAGCCGGGGGCGGCGAAACTGGCGCAAATCACAGGCCGCGCCATCGGCATCTTTTACGCTCTGCCCGAAAAAGCCTGGCGGCTAGGCTCCTGGGACCGCTTCCTGATCCCCAAACCCTTCTCCCGGGTGGTTGTTAGCTATGCACGGCGCATTCCGCCCCCGGCGAATGCCGAAGAGGAGACATTGGAAGCCGTCAGGCGGGAAGTGGAAGCGGCGCTAGAGCGCGCACGAGAGAATGCCGAGCGGCATTTCAGGCGAGAGCGCGCACCCATCACACCATGACAACAAAGAGGGCTCCGGCATATGGCGGAGCCCTCTTTGCGAGAGATGGTCGATCGTCTTGCTGAGGTTATGCGCTGAAGGACGAGCCGCATCCGCAGGTGCTCTTCACCTGGGGATTCTCAAACTTGAAGCCGGCAGCCTCGAGCGTCTCAACGTAATCGACAATGCAGCCGTTGAGATACATCAGCGACGTCGAATCGACAAAAACCTTCAATCCATCGAAGGTGAAGACCTTGTCCATCATTCCGCCCTGGTTCTCGAACGACATAGAGTACTGGAATCCTGAGCAGCCGCCCCCCACCACGCCAATGCGAAGACCGGCGGGCAGCGGATCCTGGCTGGCCATGATTTCGCGCACCTTGGTGACGGCCTGGGGTGTCAGTGAAAGCGGCCCCACAGCGGGCTTTACGTCGGTTACCGGTTCAGCGATGCTTGCCATCCGAATTCTCCCCATTTCCTAGAGATGCAAGCAGAATTATACCGCTTGCCCTGGACAGACGCTGCGTAGCATGGCTGTCTCTTGAATGGATGCCCGGCGCGGGCTCGGCGATGCACCCCAGGCGCCCATGCCGGGGGGCCGCCGGCGAAAAAAGACTGAGAAGGCAGCGGCTTTGGGCCGCCCCTCAAGGCGCAACAATGCGGGGGGCGACGGCGTCGTATTGCGACTGCGTAAGCAGGCCGCGGTCGACCAACTGATGGGCTCCGCTGTATGGGCGATGGGTGACAATCTGCCGCGCTTTGGCTTCGGAGATGCCGGGGAGCGAGTCCAATTCGCTCACCGAAGCCGTGTTGATGTTGACAGGAGCGGATGCGCCGGCGGAGCCGCCGCTTCGCATGCCGTCTTTTACGCCGGCAGCGATGGCATTCACTTTGCGCTCGGCCTTCGCCGCGGCCACGCGCGCATCCGCCAGCGCATCTTTGGATTGCTGCTTCAGTTGCTGCGTGGCCTGCGCCGATTTTTGTCTCAGTTGCTGATCGGATTCGGTATGCGGAGCGCTGGTGCATGACACCAGGTACAAGGCGGCAACAAACGACACCGCGACGATCGAAATCATTCCTGAGGTGAGACGAAAGTGGATGCGGCGCATTAATCCTCCATAAGTCATCTGTGAGCCGACTATGGCGGATTCAGGATTGCTATGCTCCACCGTGGTTCGAGAAGTGCGGCTTTTCTTAATGGAAAAGCAGCACTTGGTGCATCTGCCTCGGGTACGCCGATCGTGAATCCGCTCTATCGGGCTTTCTTGGTCGCGGTCTACGAGGGATACCGCGATTCAGAGAAGTAACCCTTATTCGGAACCTATTGAGGCGATTCGAGTTGCCACCTTCTGCATATCTTCAAAATAACCGGCTAGAATTCAGTGCCAAGACTGACGGGACGGGGTTATTATTTAGCAGCTAACGGCCCCCTCCTACCAGGCCGAGCCCAGTAGTAACGGACCCGCCCGGGTACCAGGTGCTGACAGAGACCGACCCCGAGGTGCATGTATGGCGACCCCTCCACTGTGGATATGGATTGCATGGGCAGCGTTTACAGCGATCCTGCTGGCGCTGCTTGCCTATCAAGGAACGTTGACCCGCTATGAGGAGGATCAACTTTTCCTGGACGATAACTCGCAACAACAGCACACTCAAAACGATGCTCTGCTGCAAAAAGTGGCTCGGATACAGCCCCTACTCCGGATCTTCATTGGCGGCACATGTGCTCTGAGCGCGCTGATCGTGGGCATCTATGTATGGGAGGCGATTCATCAGTTCTATACATAGGCCGGCGAGGCTCTGAGGCTTCTATCAATAAGCAGTTGACCGGGGAGCTACGGTAAACAGCCGCCAAGCCAATTGTGTGCCGTTGCGCAGCATAAATTTGCTCATAGACTCTTGCGCGAGATGCATCGAAAGCATACGAGGAAAGGTTTCGGGTTCCTGGGCAAGCACGGATAGAGCACGATGACGAAAAGACGGCCAACGATCCAGGCATAACAGGAGCCGCGACATTGCCTGCGGCAGGCGGACGATGGAAGGATGATCCGCCGAATAGAGATCCAAGGCGCCGGCCTCGACTGCTTCAGCCAACAGCAAAGCTTGCCGGAAACCCAGCGCGAGTCCCTCTCCAGTGATCGCATCAACGGAAGCGGAGGCATCGCCCACCAGAGCGACGTTTCCTGTGGCAACACGGCACAGCCTGCGCGTCGTGGTCGCGGCGCCGCGAAGCGCGCTCACTGCCGGCATTCCCTCAATACGCCGGCGAAGCTCCGGCAGACCGGCCAATACCCCATCCATGCGCGCCGAAGGGGAGCGGGAGACGGTTGCGATGCAGACCTCTTCCGGCCCTATGGGCGTCACGTACGCCTGCCCGCAATCGCCCCAGTGAACCTCGACCATTCGGCTCCAGGGCTCTACACGGAAGTGGCGGCGCGCTCCGAAGCGCTTACTGAGCACCTTTCCGCGCTCCAGCCCGGACCAAGCGCGCACGCGCGAAAACTGTCCATCTGCGCCGATGAGATAGCGATAGCGGCAACTCTCGCTCTGCACCAGCACCGGCTCTCCGCGGCGAACGGCAACGCCGCTTCCCCAATGGAAGCGCACTCCCAACTCGCGGCAACGGTCCACAAGCCGGCTGTGCAGGCGCAGCCGCCGAATGCCCAGGCCCGGCCGGCCGCGGAAGGGAGCCACTGCGCAGAGGGGAGGCGCGATGAAGGCGATGCCTTCGAAGCAATGGCCATCCTCCGGACCAAGCGCCACCCCCAATTTTTCGAGCGCTTCGTGCGAGTCGGGCATCAGGCCTTCGCCGCAGGCCTTGTCAATGGGCGGAGAGAGCGCCTCGGCAATCACTACATCGACACCCTTCTGGCGGAGCGCGATGGCCGCGGCAAGACCCGCCGGGCCGCCGCCCACGATCAGCGCGTCGCAACGTATCAATGTTTACCCGCTCTCTACCACTGCAGCAGCAGCATTTCGGCACAAAAGCCGGGGCCCATGGCGGCGAGAATGCTGCGGGTTCCCGGCGAGGGACGGTGGCGCTTCATCACTTCATCGAGCACCACCAGCACGGATGCGGACGAGAGGTTCCCGACCCTCCGCAGTACCTCCCATGAGATGTCGAGCTGACCGTCGCGCAAATCCAGCGCCTCCGCCGTCGCTTCTAAGACCTTCGGCCCTCCGGTATGCATGATCCAGGAGCCGATTTGGTTGCGGCAGAGCCCGTGCAAGGCGAGGAAAGCGTCGACGTCACGGCCCAGGTTTTCCCGCACCACCTTGGGAACGTCGGGCGAGAGCATGATGGCGAATCCCTTCTCCGATATCCGCCAGCCCATCACATCTTCTGTATCCGGATAAAACGAGCGGGCGCTTCCCAGAATTTGCGGGCCGGGCAGCGCGACGTCATCGCCGGCAACCAGAGCAGCCGCCGCGCCATCTCCGAAGAGCCCGGAGGAGATCAGGTTCGCAACGGTGACGTCTTCTCTTTGCCAGGTGAGCGAGCACAGCTCGACGGCAAGCACAGCAGCGGTATGGCGCGGGTAGGCACGAACATAATCGGAGGCGCGCGCCAAGCCGGCCGCGCCGGCAACGCATCCCAAACCAAATATCGGATTTCTCTGAATGCGATGCGACAGACCCAAGAGATTGACCAGCCGAGCGTCGATCGACGGGCTGCAGATGCCGGTCACCGAGACGAAAAAGATTGCGTCGATTGAATCGGGCTGCAATTCCGCGTTCTCCAACGCCGAGCCGATTGCCTTCCCGCCAAGCTGCAGCGCCGACTCGATCCAAACATCGTTGCACTTCCCCCATGTGTCCAGAGCCCGATACTCCTCCAGCGGCCGGACGAAGTATCTGCCTTCGACGCCGGTTCGGGAGTGCAGCCGCTCCAGCGCAGCCGTGTCCCCCAAGGCCTCCGTCCAGTAGGACTTGAGAGCGTCGACGACGTCTTGTTGGAGAAAATAGTGCGGAGGATAGGCAGTAGCGGTTGCGACAATTCGCATGCAATTTGTGTGAGAGGATTCCGTCGCCAGTATATGGGTAGATGCACCAAGATGCGCCGCTCAAGAAACTCCGGCTTGATGGCATCACACAGCGAAGCAGTATGCCTACTCGCAGCGGGCAGCGGCCAGGGCGGCGACCCGGGAGACGACATCTCCACTCCGGGCCGAATCTTGTGGCGCCTGGCGCGGCGCAAATTGGTCCCGGCTTTCCGACTCACCTGCGCTTATGGAGGAGGCCCTGAGGAGCACCGATTCGAAGACTCTGCCCACCAGCAGGAGACGCGGGCTCCGCGAAACAGGAAGCTCCGAAAGGGCGTCCAGGCGGAAAGCACGGTAGCCGGCGGCCGGCCGTGAAGCATCCCTCACCACCACGCAGGGCATGCTGCCGGGAAGGCCGCCTTGGAGCAGCGCTACGGCGGCCCGAGCCAGATCGGGACCCGGCATATAGATCGCGAGCGTCGCATCCTCCGGCAGCGGCTGCGAGCCAAAGGCGTGTTCCGGAGTTTCCCCGGCGGCATGATGGCCGCTAAGCACGATGAGCTTGGAGGCCAGACGCCGGTCGGTGAGCGAGGCGCCCAGCAAGGCAGCGGCAGAGGAAGCCGCAGTGACGCCGGGAACAATCTCGAAGGGGATCTGGGCCGCGCGAAGCGCATCAATCTCCTCTCCCGCACGCCCAAAAATCATAGGATCGCCGGACTTCAAGCGCACCACGGCCAATCCCTGCCGCGCGGAGGAGATCATCATCTCGTGAATGGCGGCTTGGGTGATTTTCTTCCGGCCACAACGCTTTCCCACGCTTACAATCAGCGCCTGCTCACCGGCGAGATGCAGAATTGACGCGGGCACCAGATCGTCATGCAGCACGACGCCGGCTTGGGCCAACAGCCGCGCCGCCTTCAAGGTAAGCAACTCCGGGTCTCCGGGACCTGCTCCGACCAGATATACCGTGCCTGCGATGGCTGTAGTCACTGCGCTGTCTCCTCGGGTGCAGCTCCGGCT
>JANWJB010000038.1 GCA_025449575.1 Acidobacteriaceae bacterium | reverse complement strand
TGCAGGATAAAGATTAGAGCATTTCAAGTTCACTGTGAACTGGCGAAGCGCTCCCTGCGCTCGTCCTTGGTGAAAGCGCATCGGGGCGGCATGCTGCGCGCCCGATTCGCATCGGGGCCAGCCTTCCTTAAATCGTCGCGCGCCAGGAGCCGGTGCTCAAGAACCGAAGGTGTGGCCGAGGCGCTCACGCCCCAGCGCCGCCATGATGGAGGCGAGGACGAAGACGCAGACGGCCGTCAGCGCCATGGCTGCTCCATAGCTGGTTCGCTGTGCGAAGACGGCTTCCAAATAGACCACTCCGCTGGCCAGCACTCCCGCACTCTGATAGGCGAAGCCGGGGATGAAGGCGCGCACCGAGTCGGGCGAGAGTTCGGCCAGATGCGCTGGAATCACGCCCCACGCTCCCTGCACCATGAACTGCATGAGAAACGCCCCCGCAATCAAGAGCGCTTCATTCGGCGCGAAGGCCCAAACGGGAATCAGCAGCACGCCCAGAACAAAGGCTGCGATGATGGCGCGGCGCCGGCCCCAGCGGTCGGAGAGGTGGCCCACTACTACGCCGCCGACGATTGCCCCGATGCCGGAGAAGGCCGTAATGGCAGAGCGCCGCATGGGGCTGAAATGCCACTGGCGCTGCAGGAAGGTGGGATACATATCCTGCGTGCCGTGCGAGGCAAACATCATCATGGTCATAAAGGCCAGTAGATAAAGAAAGAGCTTCCAGTGCGACAGGACCTCACGATAGTGTGCGCTCCAACTCGCGGTCTTGGCTCGCTCCCAGACCGGCGACTCCTTTACCCGAAAGTGGATGAAGAAGACCAGAGCGATCGCCGGCAGGCTGCCTAGAAAAAAGAGTGGTCTCCAGCCCCAGCGTCCGAAGAGGAAGAAGAAGCTGATGGCGGCAAGCACGTTGCCGGCGGCATAGCCCTCCTGCAGCAGCCCGGAAAGCATGCCGCGCCGCCGCACCGGAGCCGTCTCCATTACTAACGACGCACCCACGCCCCACTGGCCGCCCATAACCACACCGAAGAGAGCGCGCACTACCAGCAGGACCGTATAGTTCGGCGCTAGCCCAGTGAAGATCTCCGCCACAGCGAACAGGCCAATATTGATCATCAGCGGGAGCCGCCGACCGTAGCGGTCCGCCATCATGCCAAAGACAAAGCCGCCTACCGGACGGAAGGCCAGAGTCATCGTAATGACCAGGGCGATAGCCGAGTCGGATTTGTGGAAGTCGCGCGCGATCGCGGTTAGACAAAACGTGACCAGAAAGAAGTCGAAGGCGTCCAGCAGCCACGCGGAAAAACCGGCTACCATCGCAGGGCGATGGGATACAGGGGAGCGGCTGCTTGTTAGGGGCGGGCTGTGCGGCGCCCCGTGGAGAGGCGGTTTGATCTTTGCCATCGTCGTCTCTCGCCAACCGTCGTCAGGATGCAGCATTGCAGGGAAACCAAACGGGCGGTCTCACTCCGGCAAAGCATACGTGAAGATTCGGCGGAGCGGTGTGGAAATCGGGCTACCTGCCGGCCGGGGTGGCGCCGCCGAGCGGCAGCGGAATGTATGGACCGGTTGTCTCGCCGTGTCCCCGGCGCAGCAGGTGTGGGGTGATCAGAATCACCAGTTTGGAGGTGTTGAGTTGGCTCTGATCATTGGTGGACGATTGGAAACCGGGAAGGCTGCTCAAACCTGGAACACCGCTGACGGCTTTGGACTCCTGCCGCGTCATGTCGCTGAGCAGCAGCGCGCTGGCTCCGTGTCCCACGATGACGTTGGCTGTGTAACTTTGATTCGTCAGCACCGGAAGACCGTTCAGGCTCGTGCCTTGCAGGGCGGTGATTTTGAGGCTGAGCGAGAGCGCGATATTTCCAGACCCCTCGATCTTCGGCGTCGCCGTCAAGGTCATGCCCAGGTCCTGATATTGCACCTGAGGGATGGTTTCCGCCGAGGTCAGGCTGTTCAAATTGACGCCCAACCCGGCGAGGGCGCTGGACAATCCGGCGCTGGTGAGCCCCGGAATGTTGGGCGACGATCCGGCGAGGCTGGAGTAGCTGGAAGTCTCAATGGGATAGCGGCTGCCGCTGCGGATGGTTCCTTGCTGGTTGTCGGCAAGCCGTAGCTGTATCTGATCGAGTGCTCGCGTTTCGCTGGAGTTGAGCGCAACATTCGCCGTTACCGCCGGCAACGAGAGGCCGCTCTCCGTAAGTCCTCCGCCGAATAGGGCGAAGGGCTGGCCCAGGATGGAATTGCTCACTTCGCCCGAAGCGATCAGGATGGCCGCAATCGCCGCATAATCGCCGGCATTCGCCAACCCGCTTGAAATGATCTGCTGCACCAGGCTGGGGTTTTGCTGGATGATGTTGTTCAACTCTGTGGGTACATTGAAGAGGGTGACCGACTGGGGCAACTGCACTCCCAAGTTACGGCTGTTGGTCTGCGCCAACTGAAAGATTTTTACCTCCAGCAGAACTTCTCCGTTGCCCTGAAGAAGATTGGCAAAGGTCCGGTTTAAGGCGGTCAGCACGCCCCCGGGAGCGCGCAGCGAGATGGTTCGTGCGGTAGGTTGTACGTTTGCGTGCTGGATGCCAAAGACATTGCGCGCGATGTTGCCCATATCGGTCATCTCGGACTCGCTCAAGCCGGGCAAGCGCACCGTTTCCTCTGACAGACGCTCGTAGCGGGTGCGGTTGAGCCGGGTGTCCTTTGCTACCAGCACACGCTTTGGATCCAGTGGGACCAGAAAAGAGCCGGTCGCCATCTGGACCATCTTGGAAGCCTGGGCAAAGTCGACATCGTCGGCGTCGAAGGAGATTTGTTGCGCGCCCACCGAGCTGTCGAAGCTAGGGGTCAGCCCGTAGGCGGCCAACACCCGCCGCATCACCTCCTGGTGGGTTCCCCGGAAATGAAAACTTCGCTTTCCCGCGTTAGGAGCCAACTGGATCTCCGGCCCGAGGGTCAATGTGGCTCCATTGAGCGGCAGTCCAGCCGGGGAGATGGGCAACTCGCCGGCATGTTGCGAGACGTCCGGATCGCCCGGGTCAATCGCCAGCGCCCGCTGAAGTTGTGCATTCGCCGCCGCTGAATCTCCTTTGATGCGCGAGGTATCAGCGCCATGGATCAGCGCCATCGCCGCCTGCGAACGCGCTACTTGGCGGTCAATCTCATATTCGGGATTACCGGGATCGGCTTGCGCGGCCTGCGCGAATGCTCGTTCTGCCGCTGTCGCGTCCCCCCGCTGAACTGCGCGAACACCGTCCAGATAGAGTTTCTCCGCACGCGCTCTTTGGCGGGCGCTCACCTTGGGCCGTGACGGCGCGACCGCAGTTGCGGAGCGGGGCGGGGAATTGGAAAGGGAGCCGGACGGAGCGGCCGAGGGTTGCGAAGGAGGGCTAGCCTGCTCTGGCGGCGCTGTGGCCGCAGGCCTTGTCGAGGCGCCGGTCGCCGGCCCGGTAAAAGACGGCGGTTCCGCCGCCTTCAAATCGGTTTGCTCGGCTTGCTGGGGGACCGGCGGCGCCGCGGGCTGTTGGGGAAGTGCCGCGGATGGCGGCGGAGGAGTGGAAGCAGCGGCGGTCTGCGCGCTTGCCCGCAAAGCCACGAATGCGCACAAGAGCAATCCGGCAGCCAGCCACCATGCCGCCGGAGAGGCGCTTGCCTTCATCGCTCCGCGGAAAGCTGTTTTGAGCACGCGAGTCTCTCTGCCGCCGCGTGACGGCCATCGGTAGCCGCCGGAGCGGCCAAGACTGCTCTCATGATCGGACTTCAGGCTCTCGCTCTCCGGAGGCCTGCGCACAAATGCTCTAGCCGCGCGCCATCAGTTTGGAGTTAAATACTGGACGCTCGCTGCGGGCCGGACGCTTGAGTCCGTTGCGAATTTGCGTCGGGTCCAGGTTCAGTTCGGCGATGGTGCGGCTGAGCGTATTGCGATGCATCCCCAACTCCCCGGCTGCCTTGCACTGGTTGCCCTTGTGCCGCGCCAACACCTCCAGAATGTAGCGCTTTTTGAACTCGCGCACCGCCTCGCTGTATGTGATTCCGCCGGCGTGCATTTGCGTCACAAGGTTGTCCAGTTCACGTTTCAAGGAAAGCCTCTTTCTTTTTATCTGTCCCGATTTCCTGACCGGGTTTGGTTGCTCAATAAAAACCGCGTCTATCTGCCGGTTGCCGGACGCAGCATTGCTGCACCTCTGCGAATTTTGTCACCAAGTTCGACGGGCGTCATGTGCGAGGCCTGGTGCGCCGCATCCACGAAGAATGGCGCCAGCCGGGACCGCTTCACAAAGTCCGCTTGCGGTAGGAAGGCCGTGATGGCCATCACCACCAGCATAATCACGACGCATCCTTTGATAAAACCGAGCCCAGCACCCAGAGTCCGATCCAGAAAGCCCAATCCAACCTGGCGCGCCGCGCCGCGCAAAAGCCGGCCAACCAAGGTCGCCAGCAGCATCACGCCCAACGCCAGCAGCAGAAAGGCAGCCAGCTCTGTCATATCCCGGCGTGCCGCCGTACTGCTGATCCATCTCCCGGCCCACTGTTGCAGCCAACTCGCTACCCGCCCATACTCCTCCGAGGCCACGATCAAGCCTACAAAAAGCCCGGCAAGCGAGAAGACCTCCAGGAAAAAACCGCGCACAAAAGCAGACACCGTTGAGATTGCCAGCACGGCGACAATCAGCAGGTCAAACCAGCTCACGCGTCCCCGAGCTCGCGCCCCGTCAACAAGCGAAAGGCTTCCAAGTATTTTTCCCGTGTCCGCTCCACCACTTCGTCCGGCAGTCCCGGCGCCGGCGCCTGCTTGTTCCAGGCGATCTTCTCCAGGTAGTCACGCACAAACTGCTTGTCGAAGGAAGGTTGAGGGCCGCCCGGTGCATAGCCGTCGCGCGGCCAATAGCGTGACGAGTCCGGCGTCAGCACTTCGTCGGCCAGCACCACTCCCTCCTCTGTGGAACCAAATTCAAATTTCGTGTCGGCTAAAATCAGCCCCCGCGTCGCGGCATGTGCGGCCGCCCGGCGATAGATTGTCACGCTCAACTGTCGCAGTTCCTCCGCCATCGCGCCTCCGATACGCGCCGTCATCTCCTCGAAGGAGATATTCTCGTCGTGTTCTCCGCCGGCGCTTTTGCTCGCCGGTGTGAAGAGCGGTTCCGGTAGCTCTTCCGATTCACGCAGGCCGGCCCTGATCGGGATGCCGCAAACCTTACCCGTAGCACTGTAATCCTTCCAGCCGGAACCGGAAAGATAACCTCGGACTACGCACTCGACGGGGAACATGTGCGCGCGTTTGACCAGCATCGAGCGGCCGCTCAGCTCCTCGCGATAGGGTGCAAGCTCAGCAGGATACTGGCTGGCATCGGCCGTGATCAGATGATTGCGAACCGTGGGCGCCAGAAAATCGAACCAGAAGAGAGATAGCTGGGTAAGGACGGCTCCTTTGCCCGGAATGGCCGAGGCCAATACATGATCGAAAGCCGAAATCCGGTCGGTGGCCACCAGAAGCAGGTTCGGCCCCACCGAGTAAAGGTCGCGCACCTTGCCGCGTGCATAAAACTCCAAACCTTCAAACGCGGTCTCAGTCAAAATTGGCAAACGCAGGAGCCTTCCGGAAGGGGATAATATTTCCGATTGTCCGAGTAAGCAGCCTCTTTGTCAACGAGTCCGTCAGACCTGCTCCAAGCAAGGTTTTGCGCCCGGCTGTTGTCAAGAATTCGAGAATGGGATACGAGGCCCCGGCAGGAAAAATGTGTTGGCGCCAGGCGCTCTCACCCCTCGCGGCGGCCGAACTTCCAATGCGATCAAAAGCTACGCTAGGCCCGCAGCAGGGCCACTCCGCAGCACACCAGCAGGGCCGCGAGCCAACGCCTGCCATCGACATTTTCGCGTAAAATCCACTTGGCCGCGATGGCATTGGCGACAAATGTCAGCGACCCGGCTGCGGGCGCCACCAAGCTGACTTCTGCGTGGCTGAGCGCGAAGAGAAGCGCGAAGAAGCTGGCCGCCATAAAGCCCACCCCGCAAAACAGGCGACCGCTCCCGGCTATGGCGCATAGGGCGCCACCCCATCCGCGCGCTCTGCGGATTTGGCCGAGGTCACCAATCTTCTTCAGCGCAGACGAGATCGCGATGTCGCCGGCGGTGGCGCTCAAGACAACGGCGCCGATCATCGCGGCGACGGCGGAGTCAGAATGTAAATTCATCCCTCTTCCGCTCCTTGAAGAGCACCAGTGGGCGGCGGTTCGGAGTTTGGAGTCAGTGCGGGCCCACGTGCTACAAAGCCAACCCCGGCGACAATCAAGGCAATCCCCATCCAGCGCCCAGCTGAGATCCGCTCATGCAGCCAGAGCTTCGAAAGCAAGGCGATGACTGCATAGCCGAAGGAGGTGGCAGGCAAGACATAAGTTAAATCGGCCCATGAGAGGGCGGTAAGATAGGAGGCAAAGAAGGCCAGCAACAGCAGAACGCCACCGGCAACCCAGGGTGAGTATAGGGCGCGGATCATGAGTTCAGGCCGCGCCAGCGGTATTGGGCCGAAACGCTTCATCCCTATAGAGAGCAGCGTGTCTCCGAAGGCTCCCGTGAGCGTGACAACCCCCAGGATGGCGTATTTCCCCGCCGAGAGTCCCTCCGCTCCGCGAGCCGGTTCGGGTCTAGGAGCACGATAGGGAATCGGCGTCGAATTGAGAATTGGCTTCGAAGTCATTGGCGGAGTTGTTCGAGGCGCCCTCGGGAAATCTCGATCCGGCGTTCGATGCCGGTTTTCGGATCTCCTGGTGATATTTCTTTAGGCGAAAATCCAGGTTCCTTGGAATTGCAACCGCAATAGATGCAATAGATGCGATAAAACGGATCGAGAAAAGCAGCAGATCGCTCCGCGCCGGCAGCGACCCACCAATCTCGCTCTTGACCGCAGCATCGCTCCGAAGTTCGGGAAGCCCCTCTTTGCAGAATCGCCGAACGGTTACGTACCCGGGTTGGTCGCGGGTGCGGAGGGGCCGGAGCTCTGCCGCTTGCTGGCTTCAACTGACCGGTTGCGCGCCGCACGCAATTTCATAAAGGATTTCGCCTCGCCATACAGCCGCTTGAGATCGCGGTTGACCACCGCCTTGTAGATGATCCGCCAAGCTGCTTTGGGACGGAAATAGTACTCGTCGTAGAAGCGATGCACCATCTCGAGCACATATTCCTTGGGCAGCCCTGGATATTCCACATGTGCGAGTTGGTGCCCACCCTCGTCGACCATGGCGCCATTGTTGACGATGAAGCCGTTCTGCTTGGCATAGTCGTAGAACTCTGTGCCGGGATAGGCGTGAGCGATCGACACCTGAATGGTCTCCACATCCAGTGTTTTGGCGAAGCGGATGGTGTTTTGGATGGACTCTTTGGTTTCCCCCGGGAGGCCCAGGATAAAGTCGCCGTGGATGGTCAGCCCCAGTTCGTGGCAATCGCGGGCAAAGTCACGGGCGCGCTCGACTGTAGCCCCCTTTTTAATATTTTTCAGAATTTGCGGGTCTCCGGACTCGAAGCCGACGATCAGCAGACGGCAACCGGCCTCGCGCATGGCCTTGAGCGTCTCGCGGTCTGTGGTAACGCGCGAGGTGCAAGACCAGGTGAGCTTGAGCGGCTTAAGCTTTTCGCATAGCTCGATGGTCCGGGCCTTCTGAATATTAAACGTGTCGTCGTCAAAGAAGAATTCCTTCACGTGAGGGAAAATCTCTTTGGCGTGAGCCATCTCAGCGGCAACGTCGTCCGATGATCGCTTGCGCCATGCATGCCCGCTCAGCGTTTGCGGCCAGAGGCAGAAGGTGCATTGCGCGGGGCAACCGCGCGTGGAGTAGAGCGACACATAGGGATGCAGCAGGAAGGGCACGTTGTAGCGGGTGACGTCCAGATCGCGCTTGTATATATCGGTGACCCACGGCATCTGGTCCAGGTTGTCTACCTGCGGCCGATC
The DNA here is from genome assembly GCA_025449575.1 of Acidobacteriaceae bacterium. Lineage (GTDB taxonomy): Bacteria > Acidobacteriota > Terriglobia > Terriglobales > Acidobacteriaceae > PALSA-350. Next base: position 9,163 of record JANWJB010000038.1, on the reverse strand, counting down.
GGGGTTGTGTACGACCTTTCCTTCATGGCGGTAGCTGATTCCCAGAATCTCATTCAGCGGCTTGCCCTGAGCAAATTCCACGATGGAAAAGTCGAACTCCCGGCGGCACACGAAATCGAGCGCCGGACATTCGTTGAGCGCCCGGTCCGGTGAGGTTGTCACCGGCGGCCCGACGAAAGCGATCTTCAACGCGGGGTTTGCCGCTTTGATCGCCTCTGCCAGCTTTTGATCGCCCGTCCATCCGGGAGTGCTGGTGAACAGCACCAGGAATTCATACTGCTTTGCGATCTCGATCGTTTCTTGCGCTGAGACGTGGTGAGGAGGTGCGTCCAGAAGACGGGAGCCCTCCAATAGGCCGGCCGGATAGGCAAGCCACACCGGGTACCAGTACGATTCGATCTCGCGCGTGGCGGGCCAGCGCGAACTGGCGCCACCGTCGAAATTCTCGAATGAAGGAGGGTTCAAGAGTAATGTCTTCAATGGCATAGGCGTAGTCACTAGTCTAACAGTTTGTGCTCCCGCGCTGCGCAGAGGGCGTAATCAAACAGATGCTCATTTTTCCGGCGAGGACTCCATCCTTGCAACTCGATGAGGATGCAGGGATTGGCTCATGGTTGTGGCGTGGGCGAAGCAGGGAAGCCGGGAGATGCCGCTCCCCCCAGCGGTACTGCCGACTTGGCCCATTCATCGATCTCGCCCAGCGTGCGCATAAGCGTCAGTTGTGCCTGTGTGAGCCGGAATTTACTGTCCAGCAGATCCACGTAACGGGCACGCTCGTCGATGCGCGCCTGCTCCTCATCCTTTGGAGTCAGCGGTGGCTGCTGGGGATTGCCGCTTCCCGATTGCAACTGTGTCGTGACAACCTCCAGTTGGTCCTGGGCCAGTTCATTCTGCAGTTGCGCCACCTGCACCTGAGCCTTTAGCTCTGCCATGTTCTTCTGTAGCTCCAGCACCGCTTCGCTGGTTTGGTCTCGGACCTGATCGGCTTGGGCCGCCGCATGGGCGGCCTGCGCGCTGGAGTCTTGGGCCTGGGCCTTGTGCGCGGCATTGAAAAGAGGAATTTGAATCTGAACTCCGATTCCGAAATTGTTTTCTTGAAAATGAAGATAGTACTGGGAGTAGTTGTTAAAGCTGGCGAAGAGGCCATAATTGGCCACAAAAGAGACGGTCGGCCGGAAGTTTTGTCGCGAGTCCCCGAACGCGGTATAGAGCTTGGACTTGGCGGTGGCGTAAGCGGCCTTCACGCTGCTGCTGCCGGTCGCAACGCTGCTATCGATGTGGGCCAGGTTGCCTTCCAGCGGCTGGCTTCCGGCCGTCGCTGGAATGCTGCTGGGATCCGGAGTCATGTCTGCGGCCTGCAGTCCGGTCAGATGAGCCAGTTCCGCCCGCAGCACGTCTGCGCGGTCTATCAATTGCAGTTGTTGTAATTGAACCTGAGCGCCGGTGAGCTGGGCCTTGGTCAGATCGATCTTGCTGTCGCGTCCGGCCGTCACTCGATCCTGTTCAATCTCCACCAGCCTCTCCACGGATTCTTTTTCTTGCCCAAGGGCCGCGATCTGCCTGCCGACCTTCGCAAGCTCAATGTACTTGAGGGCAACGTCGAGAATGCTCTGCTGCCGGGTGTCGGCAAGCTGTAGCTGGGCCGCGCGCAGCGCCATGCGAGCCGAGCGGACGTAATCCCGCTGAGAAAAGGAGAAGGCCAACGATTGCGAGGTTAGGCTAAAGACCTCGGGCTGGCCCAGCGGGAAGCCGTAGGTTTCCCCGAGGCTCGATCCGAGAACGAGATTCGGCTTGTACACGTCGACGCTCTCTTGCACGCCCGCTTCGGCTCGCCGTAGGTCGGCGGCACTCATCCTTACCGTAGGGTTGTTGCGCAGCGCCATATCGAGAACGGTGGAAAGGGAGAGTTGCGCCTGCGCGGGTGGCTGTGCGAGCAGGGCGAGAAAGCCCATGAGGGCCGCTATGCCGGCACATCGCCTTCGAGCTTGCCTCATGATTTCGGAAGCCCCCGAGTCATGAATCTCCTTAGACTGCTTCTCTATGCCGCCCGCTTCCCGGGAAGCAGAGAACGTTAATCTGAAGCCGCGCCATGCGGCGCTGAGCTTTGCTTCCTTGCATGCCGGTCGGGACGAGCGCAAGGGTGCCGGCGCCTGCGCGCTCTCTCCGTCCTGGCCTGGCTCCTCTTCTCGACCTTGGCCTAAGAGCTTGTTGAAAAACATGTTCAGCTCCCGTCGAGCATCCAGGATGTGGTGACAGCGTCTGGAGCCGTACTTCGGCGCGCTTTTCAACAAACTCCTAACGGACAATGCTGATGGGAATGCCCTCAGTGACCGGCGCGCCATTGGTGGTGCCCAGAGCAACCACCGCATTTTTCGAAATGCCGGAGAGAATCTGCATCTGGGTCAGATTCCGGGTGCCCACCTCCACCTGTCGCCGGCGCAGCCTGTCGCCCGCAACCACATACACATAGTTGCGGCCATCCTCGATGTGCAGCGCCTCCAGCGGCACCGTTAGCGCATCGGGAACTTTCTGGGTCACAACCGTGACCGTGACATCGGTGTTCGGTAGAAGGCCGTCGGGAGGAGTCTCAATGCTGACCAGCACCTCGCCCACCGTTCTGGTTCCGTAGGTGATGATGGTGGAGGGTAACGCTGTGATCTGTCCGCGCCATGTCATCCCCGGTTTGGCGTTCCACACGATGGTGACCGGATCGCCGACCGAGAGGTTGCCAATTTCCGGCTCGTCGAAGTAAGCCCGGACCCGCATTTTGCTGAGGTCGGCCATGGCGAGCAAGGTGGCCCCAGGCTGTACATAGTCATAACGGGAGACGGGAAGGAAATAGACCACGCCCGTGAAAGGAGCGCGAACATTACTATCCGCCAGGATCTGCGCCGCAGCCGCTCGGGCGGACTGTGCCTGGGCCACCGCGGCTTTTGCATGGTTCAGATCCGCGGGAGCGAACGGTTTGGCTTGCTGCCGCTCCAGCGAGGCCAGTGAAGCGTTCGCTGTCGCCAACTGTTGCTTCAAACGCGCGACCTCATCGGGAGCAGCCGCGCCCTGCGCTTGCAACTTCTGGACCGCTGCCAGGTCGCCGGCCGCATGATCGCGATTCATGCGCGCGACCTCAATGCTGCTGCTCAGCGCCAATTGCTGCTGCTGCGTTCCGCCGCCCTGGACCGCTTGCAGATTCGCTTCTGCTAGCCGCTGAGCTGCCGTCGCTTGGGCAAGGGAAGCGCGCGCCTCATCGCCATCTAACTGCAAAAGCAATTGCCCCTTCTTAACCCGCTCGCCGGCGTGGACGTATAGCTCGCGCACCACGCCGGCCAGCGGCGCGTGAGCTGCAAAGTTGCTGACCGGCTCTACCTTGCCGTTCGTGCTGCTGCTGCGCACCAGGTTTTCCACTTCCGGTGTGGTGACGCGGAGCGGGAGTCGCGGCCGCGTTAACTGACGCACGCCATAAAAGATGAGGATCAGGGCGACAACGGCAGCGGCCCAGACAATGGCGTTTGTGTTGATTCTTCTTCTAGGTTTTGCCTCTGCCATTCCATCGAACCAGAACTCGATCGCTTCCGGCTGGGCGCCCTGGGAGGGCTGGCGCGGCCGCGGAGAACTTCAAACTCCACTGCCCGACCCAGCTAGCTGCAAAAAAGCCAAATCAATGGCCAGTATATAAGACGCGGCTCGCCTTTCCTGGATTACAAATATTTCTCTCGCCCCGACCCCGTTCTAACAACAGCCGGGCAGGGAGCCTGCCTCGCGCTTGCTCCGCAACCATGCCCGGCACGTACAATAAGGACAATGTCTATCGCCCGCTATACCGATGAACACGCGAAGGCCGGCCTGGATGCTCGCTTTCCCGAGATAGAGACTTGGGAGAATCAATTCCCGGCCTATGAAATCCTGATCGACGATCCGGAGTTTACCTCCGTCTGCCCCAAGACCGGCTTGCCGGACTTCGGCGAGATCGCCATCCGTTATATGCCACGCGAGCAGTGTCTGGAATTGAAGTCGCTGAAGGAGTATCTCTTCAGCTATCGCAACCTCGGCATCTTTCAGGAAAACATCGTCAATCAGGTGCTGGCCGACGTCGTAAAGTCTTGCGACCCTGTGTGGGCCGTGGTCAAGGGAACGTTCCGTCCTCGCGGCGGCATCTCGACCATCGTGGAAGCCCGTTGGCCCCGCCCCGTGGCCTGAGCGGATGTCCGGCCCAATTGTTCGTCCGGTCCCCTGATATCCTGGGCTGCATTCCTCGCTATGAGCCATGAGCATTCTCACCACCGGCTGGAGCGTCGCTACCGTCTCTGGCCAGGGGCGCCGCGCTTTTCCGGCGCGGCGAAGACCGCCGGGCTGGCGCTCTTTCTTCTCACTACGCTGAATCTGTTTAACTTTGTCGATCGGTATGTGCTGCCTGGCGTACAGCCACTGATACAAAAACAGTTTGGAGTGGACGACGCCCGCATGGGCGCGCTAACCTCCGCTTTCTTTCTCACCTACATGATTGCCGCGCCGCTTACCGGATGGCTGGGCGATCATATGCCGCGCAAGCCCCTGATTGTCGCCGGCGCTCTGCTTTGGAGCGCCGCCACTCTGCTGACGGCCGTCGTCCATAGCTACCAGTCGCTGCTCTTCCGCCATGCCATCGTCGGCATCGGAGAAGCAACCTTCAGCATCTTCGCGCCCGCCTTGCTCGCCGACTATTACCCGGAGATCGACCGCAACCGCATCCTCAGCATCTTCTATGTCGCGATTCCCGTGGGCGCCGCGCTGGGCTACATCACCGGCGGCGTTCTCGGTTCACGCTTCGGGTGGAAGGCTCCCTTCTACGTCGCCGCCCTGCCCGGCGTCCTGGTGGCCATCGCTTTTGCTCTGTTCATTCGCGAGCCGGCGCGGGGCAGCGCCGACAGCTTACCTCCGACGGCCCACCGCGCCACCATCCGCGGAATGGCGCACAATCCAGGCTTCTGGACAGCGACCCTTGGCATGGCGTTCCTGGTCTTCGCCATGGGCGGCATCTCGGTCTGGATGCCCACCTTCCTAGTGCGCTACGGAGGCTACTCGCTGACCCGCGCCAACCTGTTGCTGGGCGGCATCACCATTGTCGATGGCGTTCTGGGCACATGGTGCGGCGGATGGATCGCGCAGCGCTGGCTCAAGCGCGATCACCGGGCGCTCTATTGGCTCTCCGCGCTCAGCGCCGTGCTCGCCGTGCCCGCGGCGCTGGCGGCCTTCTTCGGCCCGCGCCAATGGCTGGCGCCCGCTATCCTGGTGGCGGAGTTTTTTCTCTTCTTGAACACCGGCCCCCTGAATACCGCCATCGTCAACTCCGTTGCAGCGCCCATCCGCTCGACGGCCATTGCCATCAACCTGTTTATGATCCACGCTCTCGGCGACCTCCCATCCCCGACGATCATCGGGCGCATCTCCGACACTCACGGCCTGCGCGTGGGCCTGGCCATCACCCTGGTCAGCATGGTTGTCTCCGGAGCCATCCTCTGGCTCGGCTCGCGCTTCGCCCCCATCTTGCCCCAGCACCAGGCTCGGGACGTCTCTCATGCCTCCTGAATCCCCGATCTCCATTGGGATCCTGCGTCGCATGCTGGAATACTGAAGCGGGATGCACACCTTTTGCCGCATCATTCTTGCGCTCAATTGGATCGTCGCGCTGGTGTGGCTGCTGCGCGTGCTCACCTGGCGGCGAGGGCTTGACCGCGTCGCCGATCTGACACGCGATGGTGCAGACTCTCCGAACGCCTGCCCTCTGCCCTCGCTCACCGTCGTCGTTCCGGCCCGCAACGAAGGCGCGAAAATCGCCGCCACGCTGCGAAGCCTGCTGCGCTCCGAGCAGGTGACTCTGGAGATCATCGCAGTCGACGACCGCTCCGGTGACCAAACCGGCACAGTGATGGATACGATCGCCGCTCAGGCCGCCGCGGCCGGGCATCCTGTGCTCACCGCGCTGCATGTCACCGAACTTCCCGCCGGGTGGCTGGGCAAGACCCATGCCATGGCGCTGGGCGCCCGCCATGCCACCGGTGAGTGGCTGCTGTTTACCGACGGCGACGTGGTCTTCCGGCCGGACGCTCTGCGCCGGGCCTTGACCTACTCCGTTGCCAGCCACGCGGATCATCTCGTACTGCTGCCCACCATGCTGTTGGAGAGTTGGGGAGAGCGCGCGATGACGGCCTTTCTGCAGGTGATGACGCTTTGGGCGGTACGGATGTGGAAGCTGCCCGATCCCAAGGCGCGGCGCGACGTGCTCGGCGTGGGAGCCTTCAACCTTATCCGGCGCGAAGTTTACGACGCTACCGGCGGGTGGGAGGCCTTCAGAATGGAGGTCGTCGAGGACCTGGCGCTGGGAATCGCCGTAAAACGTCGCGGCTTTGTTCAACGCGCGGCCCTGGGCCGCGATCTGGTCAACGTCCGCTGGCTGGAGGGGTTTTTGGGGGTGGTGGACAATCTCGCCAAGAACCTCTTCGCCTTCTTTCATTTTCGCCCGGAGCTGCTGCTGGCCTTTCTTCCCCTCTTCGCGCTGGTCACGCTCTTTCCCTTTGCCGCCGCGTTTGCCGGGGGAGCTTCCGCGTTGGCCACCGCGGTAATGCTGCTGGCCGTCGGGCTGGCCTATCAACGGCAGGGGCGCTATCAACACTTCGGGCCGGGGCAGATGGTCTTTTTCCCCGCTGCCGGCCTGCTGATGCTCTACACCATGATCCGCTCCATGGCGGTGGTGCTGTGGAAGAAGGGCATCCTATGGCGGGGCACCTTCTATCCGTTAAGCGAACTGCGCGCGCAGCGGAAGTCGCGCAATGCCTAGGAGCGGGGGCTAGGCCCGTCGAAGAGGGCCGGGGCGGCAAAACGGCGGCCTTCCGTTTTCTTCTTGACCTCATTACCACGGATATAGTAGACAATACTACATGCTTAGGAAGACAGTTGCGCCGCATCCCAAACTGACCAGGCTCGAACTGCAGATTATGGAGATGCTGTGGAATCAGCCCACCGCCTCCATCCGCGAGATTCAGGAGTCGTTTCCCGCCCGGAAGCGGCCGGCCTATACCACCATCCAGACCACGGTCTACCGCCTCGAAACCAAGAAAGTGGTGCGTCGGGTGAAGAAGATCGGCAACTTCCATGTCTTCGAGGCATTGGTCTCGCGCGAGGCTGCCCAGCACCGGCTGATCGACGATCTTCTGGCGCTCTTTGGCGGCAGCACGCAGCCGGTAATGGCGCACCTGATCGACTCCGGCCGGTTGACGCTTGAGGATGTGAAAGAGGCGGAAAAGGCTCTGCGCGAACTCGAGAAAAAGGAGAAGCCACGATGAGCTTTGAGACCCTCACCTCGCTATGGGCATCGCTCGCGCCGGCGGCGGCCAACCATATTTGGCAATCGACCGTTTTTGCTCTGGCGGCAGCGGCGTTTACCCTGCTGCTGCGCAAAAACCAGGCGCGGGCGCGCTACTGGCTGTGGCTGGCGGCGTCGATTAAGTTTCTGGTTCCTTTTGCGCTGCTGGTGGCGCTGGGCAGCGCTATGGCTCCCTCCCGCGCGCCGGTTGAAACGCAGACAGGATATCGTTACGCCGCCGAGGTCAGCCAGCCCTTCAACCGGGTAGCGCTGCCGGCAACCACTCCAGCGGCCCTGCAGCATCCGGGCTTTGCCACGCTTCTTCCCGTGATGCTGCTGTCGCTCTGGCTCTGCGGTTTCCTCGCTGTTCTGGCCATCTGGTCCCTGCGCTGGTGGAGAGTTCGCGCCGTCGTACGTAGGGCGATGCCGGCCAACACAGGCCGGGAAGTCGAAGCGCTGCGGCGGCTGCAGCGCGCGCATAAGATTCACCGGCCAATTCCACTGCGGCGCACTGAGGCATCGCTCGAGCCGGGCATCTTCGGCTTTTTCCGGCCAGTGCTGTTGTGGCCGCAGGGCATTTCCACTCATTTGGACGGTGCGCATCTGGAAGCGATCCTTGCGCATGAGCTGCGGCACGTGCGCTACCGCGACAATCTTGCGGCGGCCTTGCATGCGATCGTGCAGGCCATCTTCTGGTTTCATCCGCTGGTCTGGTGGATGGGCGCGCAGATGGTGCGCGAACGGGAGTTGGGCTGCGATGAAGAAGTGATCTCAATGGGCAGCCGCCCGGGAATTTACGCCGAAGGCATTCTCAAAGCCTGCGAGTTTTGCGTCGCTTCGCCGCTAGCCTCGTTCTCGGGAGTGACCGGTGCTGATCTTAAGCAACGCATTGCCCGCATCATGAGCGGGGCCTGCGGCCATCGTCTCGCGCCAGGCTCAAAGCGGCTGCTGGTTGCCGCCGGAGTCGCCGCCTTTGCCGCTCCGCTCCTCTTTGGGCTGGTCAGCTTGCCGCGGGTGCGTGCGCAAATTCTCCAGGCCAGTGGGCCGCTGCCCTCGTTTGAAGTGGCGTCGGTCAAACCGTCAAAACCAGGCCCCGGCCCTCAGAGGATGCAAATGCGCGCTGGGGGATTCGTCGCCCAGAATGTATCGCTGAGGGACATCATCAAAACAGCTTACAAAATTGGTGGCGACGATGAGATTGAGGGAGCCCCCAGCTGGATCAATACGGCGAGATATGACATCGACGCCAAGGAAGACGATGCTACGGTTCAAAAATTGAACGCGCTTCCGCTCGAGAAAAAGGGCGACCAAGTGTGCTTAATGATTCAATCCCTGCTCATCGATCGCTTCCAACTCAAGTTCAGCATGCGCAGGGAGATGCTCCCCGTCTATGCCTTGGTGGTTGCCAAGGGCGGTCCCAAGCTCGCGGTCGGATCCCGTCCACAGGATCCTGTCGGGCGATCGGCGGCGCCGGCCGGTGGAGACCGGCATCCGAGCGGGCTCATCCAGGACCGGCCCGGATCGCTTCAGGGTGTCAACGCTCCAATAAGTTTTCTAGCGCACGTCCTTTCAGGGATGGATGAGATCGGCGGTCGCATCGTCCTGGATCGAACGGACTTGACGGAAGTCTACAACTTTAAGCTGAGTTGGGCGCCGGAACAGCCGGCCCGTCAGCCGAGTTCGCAAAATGGAACTCAGCTGTCCGTCACGCCCTCTTCTCCGGATTCCTCCGGCCCATCCCTTTTCACCGCGCTTCAAGAGCAGCTCGGTCTGAAGCTGGTGTCTCAGAAGGGCCCCGTCGCGGTTCTGGTGATCGATCACATCGGG
>JANWJB010000037.1 GCA_025449575.1 Acidobacteriaceae bacterium | reverse complement strand
GTGCTGGCCAACGTCATGGTCCACAGCCCCCGTTTGGAAGAAGCGGCGGCTTGGGTGACCAAGCTGGGCAAGTGGCTGGCCGCTCATCCCTCCGACGGCGTGCGTGTGCTGGGCCCGGCCACCGCCCCCATCGCGCGCATCAAGCGGATGCATCGTTTCCATCTGCTTCTGAAGGCCGAGAAGCGGCAGGGGCTCGCGCGCGTATTGCGCGGCCTGACCGCGGAGGCCGAGGCGCTGGAAATTCCCCGCCGCAGCTTGGTGATCGACGTCGACGCCATCAACCTGATGTAAGCCCCGTTCGTTCGCAGCGGCGACTCGCCTCGCCGACTACCCGCTTTAGCGGAAGAAATTCAGCAGACCGGTGCCGGCGAAGGGTGCGGGCAGCAGTGTGAGCGCCAGCAGCAGCAGCGCCAATAAAGCCAGCCGGCGCTGCCTGCCCGAAAGTGAAGGCAGGGAAGGAACGTAGGGATGGCGCATCACCGGCAGCAGCAGAATTGCTCCCCATAGCAGCCATCCTGCCCAAAGCATGACTCCCATTCCCAACAGCACGATGGGTACGACGAAGGTCATTCTCCGGTGCCAGCGGGGCGAGATGGCGTAGAGAATATGGCCGCCGTCCAGTTGCCCCGCCGGAATCAGGTTCAGCGAGGTTATGAAGAAGCCGATCCAGGCAGCGAGCAGAATGGGATGCGGCAGCAGGCGATGGGGAAAGCCGGGCAACAGTCCGCCGAGCGCTTTATGCAGCAGGGTAATGCTGAGCGGCTGTTGAAATTGCAACAGTGCCGCAGAGGCCGAGGATGCCATCGCGTCGGATGAAGGGGCCGCTTTGGAGAGCAGTAACCCCAGAATTGCCGCGGGCACGGCGACGATATAGCCTGCGATGGGTCCTGCGATGCCTACCTCAATGAGCGCTGCGCGCGAGCAGATGCGCGACTGGATCCGGATGACCGCTCCGGCCGTGCCGCTCAAGGTGGGAGCAGGCAACACGTAGGGCCACGACGCCCGTATTCCATGCTTCCGGCAATAAACCAGATGCCCCGCCTCATGCGCCAGCAGGATCAGCAAGAGGGTCAGCGCAAAACTCCAACCACTCGTCAGTAGTGCGGGATGATGCCAGATCCAGGGCAGCGGAAACAGGTCGCTCTCGCTGGAGAGCGGAGGCAGGCCGCGCCGGAAGTCCTGCATGAAGCTGGCTCCGGACGCGGAGATAGTCAGCGCGCTTAGCAGCAGCAGGAGCAGAGGGAGCCATGCGCTGCGGAGCTTTCGCCGCCGGCCGGCCGGCTTTTTGCGCCATGCGCGGAATTCATCATGCGGCCGCGATTCAGCGGCGGCATGTCCGGGAAGGGGTTCGGCGATGGACCGATTTTGAGATTCGACGAGGGATTCGGGAAGAAAATCGGGGCTAGGTGTTGCCATGAAACTCGTCAACCGCAGTCTTCCGGAAGGCCGCGAGACCTGCTGTTGTCTCTATCCTGCCCACTGGATATTGAGAAATGCAAGAAACGGGTCGCTCCACGCCGCTTGGGTCGAGATGCAAAAAAGACAAAGATGAAGCCACTTGGCAGCAGAACTCCGGCCAAGGCGTGCGAATGACCCCTGTCAGTCCAGCAGGTGCAGTTCCTTGCCCGGCTTGAAGCGGACCGCCTTGCCGGGAGTGATGGTGACCTCGGCCCCGGTCCGAGGATTGCGGCCGATGCCGGTCTTGCGCGGACGTACATTGAAGACGCCAAACCCCCGCAGCTCGATCCGATCTCCCGCCGCCAGCGCCTTTTTGAGGCTTTCAAAGACAGTGTCTACAGCTGCCTCCGCCTTATTCCGCGGCAGCCCGGTCTTGTCGATGACATGGTGAATGATGTCTTGTTTTATCAATGCGCACCCCGAACGATGTGGTATCTAATTGCAATGGCCGGAGTTACATCAACGATCCTAGGGGCCACACCGAGGATTGTCAATCAAACCGTCCTACCGTAAGATGCAATTCTCAAGCCAAACATTCTTTCCGGCGCTCGCAGGCGATGGCCTGCACGCCCAAGGCTCAAGAGAAGGAGTTGCATGACCATCAAATCCGACCGTTGGATCCGCGAGCAGTCGCACAAGGGAATGATCGCCCCGTTCAGCGAAAAGCAGGTGCGGGAGGGAGTCATTTCCTATGGGCTCTCGTCCTATGGCTACGATCTCCGCGTCTCCGACGAGTTTAAGATCTTTACCAACGTCAACAGCACTATCATTGATCCAAAGAATTTCGACGAGCGGTCGTTCGTCAACGTGCGGGCCGATTCGGTCGTGATTCCACCGAACTCCTTTGCCCTGGCCCGGTCAGTTGAGTATTTTAAGATTCCCCGCGATGTTTTGACGATCTGCGTCGGGAAATCGACATATGCTCGCTGTGGCATCATCGTCAACGTTACCCCTTTCGAGCCGGAATGGGAGGGTTTTGTGACGCTGGAAATCTCCAATACGACCCCGTTGCCGGCGCGCGTCTATGCCAACGAGGGGCTTTGCCAGATCCTGTTCTTCCGCTCCGATGAACCCTGCGAGATCAGCTATGCGGATCGCAAGGGGAAATATCAGAAGCAGCAGGGCATCGTCTTGCCGAAACTGTAGTATCTGCCGATCGCTTTATGCCTATCGCCCTGAAAGCTCCGTCCCGCTTGCGGGTGGCCCTGCTGGAGTCCGAGCCGGTTCGGGCGCAAGGCTTTTTGTCTCTTTTTCAAAACCATCCGCGCATCGAATTCGTCGTCTTCGATCTGCCCGGCCTTCTCGCCGACCGCGAATTCAGCTTAGCGCTTGTGGGGTTGCACGGCGATCATCTCACGCCGGCTCTTTTGGGAACGATTCGCGGCTTGCGGTCGGACCTGCGGCTGATCGTTATGGGGCCGGCCGCTGATGATGAGGCGATCCTTGCCGCCATTGGAGCAGGAGCGAAGGCATACCTGGAAGCGAGCGCGACCCGAGCCCAGGTAGAACAGGCGATCGAGATCGTGAATCAGGGGTCCATCTGGGCTCCGCGCCGGGTGCTTTCTCTCTTCGTCGATCGCGTCACTCGCCCGGTGGCTCGGCCGCCGACGCCCACCTCCATTCAATTCACCGTACGCGAGCGCGAGGTGCTCAAGTTGCTGGTCGCCGCCCGCTCCAACCGCGAGATCGCCGTGCAATTGGGGATCGGCGAGCGCACGGTAAAGGCCCACGTGGCGAAGCTGATGCGCAAAGTCGGGGTGGAAAACCGCATCGCGCTTTCCATTCATGCCGTCACGCACGCCATTGTCACGAAAAGCCCGGAATAGAGCCACTCCATCCCACGGCTCAGAGCGGACAAGAGGCCTTCATTACCTGCAGACACGCCCATTCGTACTCTTGCTAGGTAACCTATCGCTGCGCGAAAGTAACACTAGAACAACGCAGATCTGGGGAACGGGGCTCCTGAAGGCGCGCAAGTGCAGTCACCAGCCCCCATTTTTTAGATCGTCTCTTGGGCTCGTTTTAGAGAAGTGGAGCGCCGGCCGGTTTCTCTTCTCCGGCGTGTTTTGGCTCCTGTCCTCCCCCCCCTCCCCCAACTTTGCTACGCCCCACCATGAGGCGGCCAAGGGCGTTGCCCATCGGTCTCTTCATGCCCCGCGTCGATCAAGAACGCCGCGCTGGCGGCCTCTATTCCCCGGTTTCCCGGAGAACCTCCGCATCTGATAGCTTCAGAAGTAATCCACGAACCATCTTGAGCTTGAATCTCAAGCTTGAACCGGGCTTGCCAGGGTGGACAAATTCAGGCGGGGCAGTGTCTCCGCCGGGGAGAACCTTCGAACAATGAAAATGTTATTTGCAGTGCTGTGCATGGCCGGCATATCTCTGACTGCGCTACCCGCCTCCGCGGCCGATGGCCGGGCCGCCATTTCCAGCCGGATCGAGTCTGCACGCATGGTGCTCACAGAGATCATGGACACGCCGGACCAGGCGATTCCCAACTTCCTGATGCAGCAAGCCAAGTGCGTAGCCGTATTTCCCAGTTTGAAAAAAGCCGCATTTCTGTTGGGCGGCGAATACGGTCAAGGGGTTGTGACCTGCCGCACGGGTCACGGCTGGAGCGCTCCAGCCTTTGTCCAGATTACCGGCGGCAGCTTCGGGTTCCAGATCGGAGGTCAATCCACCGACCTGGTTCTGGTCGCGGTGAACGATCGTGGCTTTCAGGATCTCCTTAAAAATAAATTCAAGATCGGTGGCGATGCTTCGGCCGCGGCGGGCCCGGTGGGCCGTAATGCATCGGCCTCGACCGATTGGAAGATGAACGCCGAACTGCTGACGTACTCCCGCGCCAAAGGCCTGTTTGCGGGCGTGGATCTGACCGGTGCGATGGTGAACCAGAACGTGGGCGCGACTCGCACCTTCTACGGAACCGCTTATCCTTTTGACCAGCTTCTGAAGGGCCAAGTGGCGGTGCCTGCCGACGCCGCTCCCTTTGTGCGCACCGTGGCGAAGTACTTTGCCGCGGCTAACAAGTAAGCAGCTTCTTCCCGGCGCGCAAGCGCGAGGACGTTCCCACGCGCCTGCTCCCCGCTGGTGGTAAGCATTGCGGACGCAGAGCTCCCCGGGGAAATTGCCCCCGGGGAGGGCCGCCCGTCAGGATTTATTGAGGGCCGCACCGGAGAATGCGCAAACGCCTGGAATACATTCTCGCCTGGGGCCTCTTCCGGTTGTTGGGGATTCTTCCCCGCGCGCTTGCCCGAGGGGCGGGGTCTGCGATCGGTCGTGGCGCTCTTCTTTTGACGCCCCGGCTCCGCCGGGTAGGCCGCCGCAATCTTGCACTGGCGTTTCCCGAGAAGTCCGTTGAGGAACGCGAGCGGCTGCTGCGTTTGCTTAGCCGCAATCTGGGCTGGTTGCTGGCGGAGTTCTGCCAGATGCCGCGTTACACCCCCGAGAGCACAGAAGCCTTTCTTGGTTACGACGGTCTGGAACATTACCTCGCCGCTCGCGCGGCGGGGCGGGGCGTACTCATCCTTACTGCCCACCTCGGGGCTTGGGAGCTTTCCAGCTTTTACCATTCGCTCATGGGCCATCCGATGAGCATTGTGATCCGCCGCCTGGATAATCCTCTCATCGACGGTCTGGTCAACCGCGTTCGCTGTTTGCACGGCAATCGGGTGCTGCACAAGGACGATTTTGCGCGCGGCTTGCTGTCGAGCATGCGCCGGGGAGAGACCGTCGGCATCCTGATGGACACCAATATGACGCCGCCTCAAGGCGTCTTTGTCGACTTCTTTGGTCTTGCCGCCTGTACCGGCTCCGGGTTGGCCAGGGTGGCGATGAAGACCGGTGCGGCGGTGCTGCCCGGCTTTTTGCTGTGGGATGAAGCAAGCCGGCGGTATGTTCTGCGCTTCGGCGCGCAGATTCCGCTGGCGGCGACGGGCGATGTCGAGGCCGACGTGCTCGCCAATACCGCGGCATTTACAAAAGAAATCGAGGGCTATGTCCGGCAATATCCCGACCAATGGCTCTGGGTTCACCGCCGCTGGAAAACGCGGCCGCCGGGCGAGCCTCCGGTCTACACTTAACATCTGCGATGATCCTTCTTGACCAACTGGCGCAGCGCCTTGGATGTGAGTTGCGTATTCTCGCGCCAGAGCATGCCGCTTCCGGCTCTAAGGCCGGCGCGATCATGGTCGCCGGCGTCTCCGGCATTCCGCGCGCCACCGGCGAGTCGCTGGTCTTCGCGTCCGACGAGGTATCTTTTTCGGCAGGCATGGCTTCCGCCGCGGCCGCGATAATCGTAACGCCTGAGATTGCCGCCGCGCACGGCCCGGCAGTCAAGCCGCTGCTGCTTTGCCCCCATCCCAAATTGGTCTTCGCGCGCGCGGCGAAGCTTCTGGGTTCCGCGACACTCGCCGCGCGGCCGGCGGCAATCCATCCCGCTGCGGTCCTCGCCCCGGACGCGATTCTAGCTCCCGGAGTTTCCGTCGGCGCCTGCGCCGTAGTGGAGCAGGGCGTGCGCGTGGGCCCGCGCACTTCCATCGGCAGCGGCGCAGTGCTGGGCCGCTGCGTGGTGGTTGGCAGCGATTGCCGCATCTATCCCCGGGCAGTGCTCTATGCCGGAACGGTGCTCGGCGATCGTGTCGTCGTTCACTCGGGCGCGGTGCTGGGCAGCGATGGCTTCGGCTATGTACGCGATCCGGACACGGGAGAGTATTTGCAATTCCCGCAGCAGGGGAAGCTGGTGATCGAGGACGACGTTGAAATTGGCGCCAACACCACGATCGATCGCGGCGCGCTGGAAGAGACGAGGATCGCGCGCGGAGCCAAGATCGACAACCTGGTACACATCGGTCACAACGTGAGCATTGGGCGTAACGCCATCCTGGCCGCCCAGACCGGCATCTCCGGTTCCAGCGCGGTGGGCGATGGCGCGATTCTAGGCGGACAGGTAGGTATTGGGGATCATGCTGCGGTGGGCGAAGGAGTGATTTTGGGTGGCCAGGCAGGCATTTTGCCGCACAAAACCTTGCGGGGCCCGGGCGTCCTGTTTTGGGGAACACCCGCTCAGCCGGTGAAGCGCTACCTGCGGCAGTTGGGTGCGCTGGCACGCCTCACCCGCGATCGCGCCAAGAAGCCAAACAGAGAAGAGAAGCCGTAGCCCATGGGAACGCGATCTCTCAACACGCGGGCCACGCGAGCTCGAAGTGGAGAGATGCGGAAGGAGCTACTTGCCGGGGAAGGGCTCAGGCTTCATTGAGCCATCGCGCTGCTTCAAGAGGATCTGCACCTTGCTTTCGGCGGTGTCCAGCTCCTGTTTGCACTGCGCGGAGAGCCGCATGCCTTGCTCGAAGATCCCGATCGATTCCTCCAGCGGCAGATCTCCACGCTCGAGTTGCGCGACGATCGTTTCCAACTGCTTCAGCGATTCCTCAAACGTTGCCAACGCCGCTCCTTTCCGCGTTGCTCAGAGCGCCGGCGGCCGCGCTGCCTGCCGGGGAGGCGGAGAGCACGTCTTCCAGAATCTCAATGGCGGCGCCATAGCGCCCAAAAGGCGCGCTCACCTGCACCCCCTGGATCATGGGCTTGGCTGTAGTCAGCATTTCGCGCGCGATTCGGATGCCTTCGGCGCGGGCCAGTTCCGGAGTATCGGCGCGCTGCATCCGATGCATGATCTCGTCCGGCATGGAGACACGCAGATCATTCTTCATGAACTCGGCATTGCGCAGGCTGGTGAGCGGCCAAATGCCGGCGATGACCGGAATGCGAAAGCCCTCGATGCGTTTCAGAAACAGCTCCAGGAGCCGCAGATCGAATACCGGCTGGGTGATGGCATACTCCGCTCCGGCTTCGACCTTGTAGGCGAACCGGCGGATCTCATTGTCCAGGTCGGGCACGCCGGGATTGGCGGCGACGCCGATGCTGAAGCCGGTGGAAGCGCCGATGGGGTTGCTGCCGATATCCAGGCCGTGGTTCAGCCGCCGCACCATATTGACCAGTCCGATGGCGTCCACGTCGAAGACCGCGGTGGCGTCGGGATAGTTGCCCAGCTTCGGCGGGTCTCCGGTGAGGCAGAGAACATTCTTCAGTCCGATGGAAGAGGCGCCTAACAGATCGGATTGCATGCTGAGCACGTTGCGATCGCGGCAGGTGTAGTGCAGCAGCGTCTCGACACCGGTCTGCTGCTGGAGTTGGATGCAGAGGCTCTGCGCGCTCATCCGCGCGGAGGCGCGCGGCGAATCGGGCACGTTGATGATGTGTACGCCGCTGGCGGCAAGCATGCGGGCTCCGGCCAGTTCCTTGGAGCAGTCGATTCCCTTAGGAGTGACCACCTCCACCATGGCGACGAAGGCTCCGCCCGCAATTAAGGCGCCGAGCGCGGACCGTGCGGCCAGCGGAGCCGGAGTAATCTCCTGCGCGGTGGGAGCCTCTACCGGCTTCTGCAGCGAGACCTGCTGTGCGCCCAGCGCCCGCAAGGCCGACTTCATGGCGCGGATGTGATTCGGGGTGGTGCCGCAGCATCCGCCCACAAAACGCGCGCCCGCTTTGAGGAACTTGCGGGTAAAACTGGCCATGTATTCGGGCGAACAGAGATAGATGTTCCGTCCATCGACGGAGCGTGGCATGCCGGCATTGGGCATGGCGATCAACGGCAGCCGGCTCACGGCAGCCATGCGCTCGATGGCGGTGAGCACCGTGGCAGGTCCCACACTGCAGTTGCAGCCGATCGCGTCAGCTCCCCACTCGGCGAGCCGCGTCGCGGCGGTCTCCGGCGACGACCCATCCAGGCAATTGGCATCTTCATCCACCGTGACCATAGCCAGTACCGGCAAATCGGGAGCCGCCTGCTTGGCGGCCAAGATGGCCTGCTGAGCCTCGTTGAGCGCGGACATGGTTTCAATCGTCAGCAGATCCACGCCGCCGGCAGCCAGGGCGGCAATCTGCTCGGCAAAGATGCCACGTGCCTCTTCGGCTCCCAGCTTGCCCAGCGGTTCCAGTCGTACCCCCAGAGGCCCCACGCAGCCGGCTACCCAGGCTTCGCCGCTCTGTTTGTCCTTCAGCTGGTTCACAGCCTTGCGCGCCAGTTCGGCTCCTGCCTGGTTGATCTCCGCTACGCGATCCGCGAGACCATAGCGCTGCAGGCGCAGGGCATTGGCCCCAAAGGTGTTGGTTTCCACAATCTCCGCGCCGGCCTGCAAATATTCTTCATGGATGGTCCGTACCAGTTCCGGCTGCGACAGATTGAGTTCGTCATAGCAGCGGTTGATAAAGACGCCGTGCCCATACAACGAGGTTCCCATCGCTCCGTCAAAGAGAACGGGGCGCGCGCCAAAGAGATTGTCCAGAGGATTGTTCATGGACCCTTTCGTAGGGGTATCCTATGCTACCCGTCAAGCGAATGCCAGCCTGGGGGTTTGTTATACTTTGGTCATTCTCAGGCGTCCACCGCGCCCTTCCTACGAGGTTTTTCAGGTTGACGAATAGAAGTTGGCGGTATTGGTGCGGTCTTCCCCTGCTGGCCTGCGCGACGTTTGCCGTCCTATGCGGCTGTGGCCAAACATTTTTCTTCGCTGGCCGCAATTTACCCCCCAGCGGGATCTCCAACCGGGTTCTGGTAGCCATTCAAAATGCCACCTTTTCCGGCGGGGGAACGCTGCAGATCGAAGACGCCTACTACGACGTTCGCCACAGCTACAACGACAAGACTCCCAGCTTCTTTGTCACCGGTTATGCCGGCAAGTCGCCCGTCACCATTCAGAATAAGCCTGCAGAGCGCTTCGGCGCGGTGTACAGCGCAACGGACGGCAGCCTGGCGATCGTGAATTACGCGAAAGAGTCTGCAATCGATTTCAAGGGAGTGACCGGTCTCTCCTCAAGCATCTTTGTATCCAACGATCTGCGCTATGCCTTTTCGGCGAATCAAATTCAGCACGTTCTGGAGGTTGTTGATACGCAGGGCCCCAGCGTCGCGCTCAATCTGCCCAACGCCTTCCGCGTCTCCATCAATCCCGGCGCCTCGGTAGTGCTGGTTTTCGTGCAGGACAGCGATTTGGTTTACAGCGTTCTGCGGCTGCAAAACAATCAGCCCGCTCCGCCCAATGCCGAAGATTGCGAGCCCCAGAATCTGCCGATCTACTGCTTGATGCCGGTAGCGGGGAATTTCGACCGGCCCACCAAGGCGGTTTTTTCCTCCGATGGCAAGACGGCCTACATCCTGAATTGCGGACCGGAATGCGGCGGCCACCAGGCCAGCGTCAGTTACTTGCCGACGGCGGGCGTCATCATGCAGAGCGGCGCGCCGGTGCCTCCGGGGAGCCCCACCGCGGTTGCAGCGACAGTGCCGATTCCCGGCGGGGCGACAGACGCGCTGGTAAGTGGGACGACGCTGTATTTGGCCGGGCAACAACGGCAAAGCGACGGATATCTGGGCGGCGTGCTTACCGTGCTCAATACCGCGACCCAGCAGATTGCCGGCAGCTATTCGATTAGCGATGGGAACCACACCAAAATGGTGCTGGGGGACGACAACACTCTGTGGATCGGCTCGCAGCTTTGCACCCAGGGAGAGCGCTTCCATCAGGCGCAGGGCGGAGCGAACGTACAGTTCGGCTGTCTGACGATGTTCAACACGGCGACCAATTCGGTTACCATGGTCGACGCATATAAGGGGGATGCGACGGGTATCGCTCCCATCACGTATCTGGGCAAGGTCTACACCGCCGAAGGCGGCCAAGTGTATATCTACTCCACCGCGGACGGAACGATGCGCGACAACACCAATGTCACGGTGGTTGGCACGGCTTATGACGTCGCGTATATGGACGCTCCCGACGATGACAACAACACCTATTATTAGAGTCTTCTTTCTAGCTGCGGCATGAGCGATCCAGTCCTGGTCGATATCCTGGCCATTGCCGCGCACCGCGACGATGTAGAGCAGACCTGCGGCGGCACGCTGATGCGCATGCATTCGCTTGGCCTGCGTACCGGGATACTCGACATGACTCAGGGCGAGGCCGGCACCCGCGGGTCCGCCGCGGAGCGGGCCGGCGAAGCGGCGGAGGCCGCGCGCATTCTCCGAGTGTGCTGGCGGGACGCGCTCGATATCCCCGACGGACGGGTGGAGAACACCTGGGAAAATCGTCTGAAGATCGTTCGCGTGCTGCGCCAGGTGCGTCCCCGCGTGGTAATTTTGCCTTATGGGCAGGGCCGCCATCCTGACCACTACAACAGTTCAACTCTCGGTTATGAGGCGTGCTTCCTCTCCGGCCTGGCTAAGGTGGAGACCGGCTCGGCTCCTTATCGCCCTTTCAAGATCGTCTACGCCAGCCTTTATGCTGACGTCCGCCCCAGCTTTGTGGTCGATATCACAGCTTTCATTGAAGAGCGGTTTCGCGCTTTGCTCGCTTACCGCTCGCAATATGACGACCAGAACTCGGGCAGCGGCCTGTTTGTGCCTCAGGATGAGATCAGGGAACGGACCTTCTCAATGGCCGGCCATTATGGGCTGCTGGGAGGCGTCCGCTATGCGGAGCCGTTCCTGCAGAAGGAGGTCGGTTTGGTGGACGACCTAACGCTGGTGCCTGTGCAGTCGATTTGAGGGATTATGCAACAGCCATGGGACAGTTCTAACTATGGGCGCCACGGACGGTTTGTCGCTGAACTGGCCGGCTCTCTTATCGACGATCTAAAGCCTCAGAGCGGGGAAGCAATTCTCGACCTGGGCTGCGGCGACGGGTTTCTGAGCGGGCGCATCGCCGAGGCGGGAGCGCGGGTGGTGGGCGTGGACACCTCGCCCGATATGATTGCCGCGGCACGGGCTCGCGGTCTCGACGCGCGGATGGTGAGCGCCGAGTCGTTGGCTTTTTACGAGGAGTTCGACGCCGTCTTTTCCAATGCGGCGCTGCACTGGATGCCTGACCAGCGAGTCGTGCTCGCCGGTGTATGGCGCGCTCTCAAGCCGGGCGGCCGATTCGTTGCGGAATGCGGCGGCCACGGCAACATCGCCGCTATCCGGATTGCGCTGCTGGCGGTGCTCGGCGGTCGCGGATTCGCTCGGGAGCGCATTGAGTGCAATTGGTTCTTCAGCGTGGGCGAATATCGCGCCATGCTGGAGAGTCATGGCTTCGTGGTGGAGCACATCGCTCTCCTCCCGCGGCCCACCAGTCTGCCTTCGGGTATGAGGAACTGGCTGGAGATCTTCCGCCGCGGCCTGCTTGCCGAACTTCCCTCCGAAGATCGCGAGGCGGCTCTGGATGAGATGGTCGCGCTGCTGAAACCTGTCTTATGCGATCGCGAGGGCCATTGGAGCGCCGACTATGTGCGGCTCCGCTTCCGTGCCCGGCGGCCGTAGCGCGCCCAGGCGGCCCTTGCCGCCGAAACCCTGTCATCCCGAGAATCTGCCACGTATATACGCGGCATTCACAATACTTTCGCAATTCCAATGCCGGGAATAGGCTAGCCTGAAGGCAAAGCAGGCCGCCCAGCACTCGGACCTGGGGTAAAAGCGCGTGCTGCGGGCGAGGAGAGCTATTTGAGCCAAAGCGTATTTCTCCTGGAAGACGATGCCGACATTTCCCGGTTGGTGAAGCACCATCTGGAAGCCGCGGGTTTCGACGTACGCGTCTATGGAACTCCCGGCCAGCTGATGCCGGATGCCGAGCGAAGTTTGCCGGCGATTTTTCTGCTCGACATCATGGTGCCGGGGGGAGACGGGCTGGATGTCTGCCGCCGCCTGCGGAGCCACCCGGCTCTGAGCATAGTGCCGATCATCTTCCTCACCGCGCGAGCGGGAGAGAACGATCGGGTTTTGGGGCTGGAACTGGGAGCGGATGATTACATCACCAAGCCCTTTGCCACGCGCGAATTGGTGGCACGGGTAAGGGCGGTGCTTCGCCGCTTTGAGCGTCCCGCGGCCTCCCAAGTTGTCAGCTTTGAGGAGATAGTCATCGATGCCGGAGCCATGCAGCTCAAGGTGCGGGGAGAATTGACCACTACGACGGCTACTGAGTTCCGGCTGCTCGATTTCTTCGCGCGCCACCCCGGCCGGGTCTTCACCCGCGATCATTTGTTGGACGCCGTTTGGGGCGACGCGCGCTTCGTTACCCCGCGGTCGGTGGACGTTTATGTGCGCCGCATCCGTGAGAAAATCGAGTCGGACCCGGAAAATCCCCGTTATCTGAAGACAGTGCGCGGCGCCGGATACCGCTTTGAGCTTCCGCGCCTGGTCTAGATCTGGGCTCAAAATGAGCCGGCCGCGCGGTTTGCCAGTTCGTTTTCCCGGTTGAGGAGTTCACGTGACCGGCAGAGTGTTTACCAAACTGTTCATCGCGTTTTTGCTGGTGCTGGTGGCAGCGGCGGCCGGCCTGGGGGTGATGGGGACGGCCGCCTCCCGGATTTTGCTGGCCGTGCTGCCTGGCGTGGCGGTGGCGGCGCTGCTGGCGGGTTGGGGTGCGCGCCAAGCTGCGCGCTCGCTGGAGCCGGTGGTGCGCTTTGCCCGTCGTCTGGCTTCCGGCGATCTCTCCGCGCGGGTTGTGGACAGTCCCGCCGGCCCAGGACAGCTTGTGCCAGGCGAATCCGGTACCGCCGCTGCGGCTGACGCTTTAAACGAGGCAGCCGCCCGGCTCCAACGGGATTTCCTCGCGTTGGAACTGACCAAGACCCGGCTGACGACGCTGCTGGACAGCATGGAGGAGGCGGTCGTCGCTGTGGACTCGGCGCGACAGGTTGCCTGGTGCAACGCCGCGATGCAGCGCATTGCCGCTTCTCCACTCCAGCGGGGCCGCGTGCTAGCCTACTCCGTTCGCGATCCCGACGTTCTCTCTGCGGTGGAAATTGCCTTGGCCAAGCACGAGGCATCCCGGGGCCGCGCCACGGCAATCGCTCCCCACAAGGTTTTTGAGGTCAATGCGGCGCCTATGCCGGACGGCGGAGCCGTGGCGGTGTTGCACGACGTTTCCGAGATTGAGCGCTCGGAGATCGCCCGCCGGGATTTTGTCGCCAATGTCTCCCACGAATTGCGCACCCCGCTCACCTGCGTTGCCGGATATGTTGAAACGTTACTGGACGATCCGAGCCTGAACCGCCAGGCGCATGAGTTTTTGCAGATCATCCTGAAACATTCTTCCCGCATGACCCGCTTGACGGAAGATCTCCTAGCCTTGTCTGCGGTCGAGTCGGGAGACTACAAGCTCAATCTTCAGCCCGAGAGCGCCGCGGCGCTTGTGAAAGATGCTGTCGCCTCGCTCGATGGACGGGCGATGGACTCGGCGATGATTGTCGAGGTGGCCGAGGCCGCTCCAAGCGTGGTGATGGCCGACGCCGACGCGATCCATCAGGTCTTTGGCAACCTGGTGGAGAATGCGCGCAAGTACGGTCAATCCGGCGGCCGGGTCGTGGCCGGCGCGCGGAATCGCGACGGCTTTGTCGAGTTCTATGTGCAGGATTTCGGGCAGGGCATCGCCTACGAGCACCTCGCCCGCATCTTCGAGCGTTTCTATCGCGTGGACAAGGCGCGATCGCGGGAGTCGGGTGGCACGGGGCTGGGCTTGGCCATTGCCAAGCACATCGTCCTCGCCCATGGCGGTGATATTCGCTGCGAGAGCGAGCTGGGTCACGGAGCCGTATTTCTCTTCCGGCTTCCGGCGATTGC
>JANWJB010000036.1 GCA_025449575.1 Acidobacteriaceae bacterium | reverse complement strand
CTGACAGTGCCTGGACGGCTTATAACCTCGCGCTGGCGCTGGAGGCCGTGAACGATATGCGAGGCGCTGAAGACGCCCTCCACAAAGCAATCGGCATTAACCCCAAGCTGGCCAAGATTCAGGCGGACTTGGGCCGGCTGAAGTTGGGGGAGGGCGACTTACAATCCGCGCAGAAGTGGCTCAAAGCCGCACTCGACCTGGATCCCGAACTTGTGGAGGCGCGCGGAAATCTCGCAATGCTTTATGCCAAGAAGGACGATCTGGTATCGGCCGAGAAACTTCTTCATCAGGCCATTGAAGATGATCCGAAATATAAAGAAGGCTATTTGAACTTAGGATTGATTCTTGTCCGGCAGAACAGGAAATCCGACGCCGAGCAGGAACTGGACAAAGCGGTTGCGCTGGCGCCAAAGGATCCCGAGACGTTGTCGACGGTTGGAAAAGCCAAACTGCAAATGGGCCAGGTGAGCGGAGGAACCGCCCTGCTTCAAAGCGTGGTGGCTCTGGAGCCCAATCTGGCCGCGGCGCACCTTGATTTGGCGCTTGCGCTTGCTGCCGGCTATGAACTGCCCGAGGCCCTGGTGCAAACTAGCGAGGCGACGCGCCTTGCTCCACAGTCTGGTGTCGCCCATTTCTATCGCGGGCGAGTTCTTTACGATCTCGGCCGGACCGGGGAAGCGCAGTCTGAGTTCGAAACCGCATGCCGGTTGAACTCGCAGATGGCCGAGCCGCGGTATTTTCTCGCGCTCATCGATAAGCGGGAGAGCAAGTTTCAGCTTGCAGCCGGTCTGCTTCAGGAGACAGTTACACTACAGCCCCGCAACGTGATGGCCTGGTATATCCTTGGCGAATCCCTTGAGCAGGATTCCCAGACCGCGAAAGCGGTAGCGGCTTGGCGGCAGGCGATTGCAATCGATCCGAAGTTCAGCCAGGCGCTGTTCAGCCTTGCGCGCGCGTTACGATCCACCGATCAAGCCGAGTCGGATCAGTTGATGGCGCGCTACCTTGCTGTCCAGAAAGAACGGCGCATCCTGGATCGCGCGGACACGCTGGCAAACAACGGCATTCAAGCGGCATCCGCTCATGACTGGCCTGAAGCGATCCGACAATTCAATGAAGCAATCTCTGCGTGCGGCGAATGCGCGGGGAAAGCCGAACTCTACAGAAAACTCGGCATAATCTACTGCCAGGCTGGCGACCTCGACAAAGGCGAAAAGGAGCTGCTCGCCGCGAAGGCGCTCAATCCGGCTGACCCCGTGACCCAGGCCGCTCTTGAGTTGATCGGCCGGGCTCGAAATCAGCACTCCGCATCTGCCGCCGGAACGGCGCAATAGCGATCTATACGTAAATAACGCAATATGCCAATTAGTCAGGATTCACGATTGCTATGCACACCACGGTTCGAGAAGTGCGGCTTTGCTTAATGGAAAAGCAAAGCATCTGCCTCACTGCATGTAATCGGCTAGCTTCAGCACATACGCATAGTCCCCGGGCAGATGCTGCGGCAGCGTCACCTCCAGATTACCGTCCGCCGCCTTGGTATGTAGCGGCTTGCCATCGCCCAGCATCGTCACCAGCAGACCCGGCCGCGTAGCCATACCGTCAATCGTCGCTGTCCGCGCCTTTGGAGTCCCCAAGATCGTCACATACAGATCCCTTCCCTTGCGCGTGAAGCGGAGATCATCGCCTTCGGCAGTCTTGCCCATGGCGCGCTCCCACGGCACGGTGTCATAGATCGCCTCACCGTTCTGCTTGAGCCAAGCGCCCAGCGCCTTCAACCGTTCCATCTGCACCGGAGGAATCGTTCCATCATCTTCGGGCCCGACATCCAGCAGCAGGTTGCCGTTCTTACTCACGATATCCACCAACAGCGAAATCAAATCACCGGGAGCAATGGTTTCGGCCTCGCCTTCGGCGCGATTGTAGCCAAACGAGCGCCCCAGACCGCGGCACTCCTCCCACTTCTTCGCATTGATCTTCCCAAGCTTTTGATACTCCGGCGTAATAAAATCCGCGTGCTTGATTCCGAATCGATCGTCCACTACTCCATTTGGCACCGCGTTGTAGTAATCCGCCTCAACCTGCATCGGCTGGCCCGTCTTCGGCCAGTCGATATCGTTCCAGAGAACCGCTGGGTGATAACGATTGATCAGCTCATGAATCTGCGCGAAGGCGTAGTTCCCATAGGCTTGTGTTTCCGGTTTTACCGTCTGGTAGTCCGCGGGCGTCTCGATGGGGCCGGAGTTGAACGTCCAGTCGTAGCCGCCGGAGTAATAGAGCCCCATCTTCATTCCCTGTTTGCGCACGGCCGCTGTCAGCTCGCCCACAATGTCACGTTCCGCGTGCCGCTCGTTCTGCGGAATCGAAGGATTCGGATTCACAGTTGTGCTCGGCCAAAGTGTGAACCCATCGTGGTGCTTCGTCGTCAGCACCACGTAGCGCGCCCCTGCGCTGCGGAAGATCTCCGCCCACTCGTCCGGATTCCACTTCTTGGATTCGCGGTTGAAGACGGGGGCAAAGTCGTAGTAGCTGAAGTTCGCCCCATAGTGTTCGCGGTGATAAGCCTGCGTCGGTGAGCCGGGAATCCGCATGACGTTCAGATACCACTCCGCGTATGGGTTGTACTTGATGTAATCCACGCTCCGAAAGTTATGCTCGGGATGCGACAGCGGCGCCCATCCGGGCACCGAGTACAGCCCCCAGTGGATGAAAATCCCCAGCTTTGCCCCTGCATACCACTGCGGAAGCGGGTGACTTTCCAGCGACGCAAGCGTCGGCTCATACTTCGTGTGCCCTTGTGCCGCACACACGCCGGTTGCCGGCATCAGCAACCCTGCCAACATCAAAAAGAGTCCCGCTCGACGCTTCATTGCCGGTTCTCCTCGGTTTTCTCCAGGGTGCGGAGCATGCTCACCGCACCCTGGGGGGCGTCACGCCTGTGTCAATCAGCATAACGCCGATGTGCACCGCGACCCTAGCGTTAACTTGACCGCTAACTGTCCGAAATCGCGATTTTGCCGGCAGGGGTAACAAGAGAGAGCGCCGTGGAGCGGAGACAGCGGCCCTCGTGGGGGTTCTTCGGCTGCTGGCTCTCAGCGGGCGACTTCAATGAGATGGTTCGCATGGCTTGCCATCGCACATTGCGCCGGTAATACCTTTGCCTTCAGCAACGGTGTAGATGCGATCAACGAAGGGCAGCTTTATCTTTTCCACGGTGCCGCTGGGCCAGTGAATCTCCACCTCATCGACTCTATCCAAGTCGCCTAAACCGAAGTGAACGCGCAAGTCGTTTGAGGAGAGATAACTTCCGCCGCTCAGTACGTCCTGGCGCCGGCGGATGCCGCCGGCGCTGAGATAGACGGTTGCCCCCACGGCGTCGCGCGGGCTCTTCGGTCCGCCGATGAGCTTCATTTCGACCCAGTGGTGGTGATCGGCATTCACGTTGCGAAGTAGCATCGGAACGCCATCCATGTTGTTGATCACCGCATCAATTTTGCCATTGTCAAAGAGGTCGCCAAAGGCGGCGCCGCGGCCCACGCTGACCACGGCGAGTCCGGTGCCCTCGACGGCAGGGACCAGAGAAAATTTCCCGTTCTTCAGGTTATGGTAGAGCAGCGGGCGTTCAGCATAGCTTTCTCCCCAATCCGGATGCTGGTCGACCTGAGGGTAGACATGGCCGTTGACGACGAGCAGATCCAGCCAGCCATCATTGTCGTAGTCGAGGAAGCCATCACCGAACCCGAGAAACGGGATGGAGGACTCTGCGACGCCGGCGCGGTAGCTTACATCGGTAAAGTTTCCTTTGCCGTCGTTCTGGAACAAGACGTTGTAATCGTCGGAAAAGACGGTATTGAAGATATCTAGATACCCGTTGTTCAGGTAATCGCCGGCGGCGATGCCCATGTTGGCCATCTCGCGGCCGCTTTCGTTCAGCGCGTAACCGCTGAGGTAGCTTTCGTCTGCAAAGGCCCCATTGCCCTTGTTGATATAGAGATAGTTGGGAGTGGAGTCGTTCGCCACCAGCAAATCGGGCTTTCCATCGTTGTTTACGTCGGCAAAGAGCGCGCCCTGGCCGTAATAGCCATTGGGATCGTCGACCCCCAAGTTCTTGCTTACCTCAGTGAAGGTCCCGTTGCCGTTGTTGTGGTAGAGGTGATCATGTGCTCCCTGAAGGCCGCGTGGGCCGCACGAAACACGCACGCTGCGATATTCGCAGAAGTCATGACTAACGGTCTTGGAATTGGCAAGCGGGGAATTGTTTAGGTCAAGATGGATATAGCCGGCTACAAAGAGATCCAGATTGCCGTCGCCGTCGTAGTCGCCGAAGGTGGCTCCGGTAGACCATGAGTCGAGGGCGACACCCGCCTGTGGGGCGACATCGGTGAAAGTGCCGTCGTGGTTGTTGCGGTAAAGACGGTTCTTGCCATAGTTGGTTACGTAGACGTCGGGCCAGCCGTCATTGTTGTAGTCGCCTGCCGTGCATCCCATGCCCCATCGATCGTTGGTAATGCCGGCGACGCTGGCGACATCGGTGAAAGTTCCGTCGTGGTTGTTGCGAAAGAGTGCAGCGTGCGCCGGAGTAATTTTGCCGTGCACGTCGTAAGTCGAGCCGTTCACGAGGTAGATGTCGAGCCAGCCGTCATTGTTGTAATCCAACAGGCAAACACCGGCGCCCTGAGCTCCGATGATCAGTTGCTTTTCGGGAGTGCCTGACTCAGAATGCCAGACGGTAAGTCCGGCCTGTTTGGCGACATTTTGGAAGATGATGGGTCCGGTCTTAACAAAGCCACCGGCTGTAATGGGACGGTGCTGGTTATCGAAAACCGCCGCCTGTGGGCCACCGCTGGCGATTCCTCCGCTTGTTGCCTGCCCCTGCTGACCTGTGGGCGCCAACTGGGCAAGAGATACGCGCAGCCCTAGAGAGAGCAAGACGCAAACGGCTGATAGCGGAAGAACGGACCGGAACCATCGATGATCCACGTATTTTCCAGCCTGGTCACACAGGACGGAGCGCAGGGAGTGAACGCGGAGCCGGTGGAATCGCAACTGATTTGCCTCTTTCGGACATGGTACAACCCGTGCCTGGTGGATCGGTCACTCGGCTCCAGCCCGTGTGTATGCGCATCCTCTACACCGGCTGACTCTGCGCTACAGACTGCATCCGCACTGTCCGGCACGGCAGTTGATCGAGGCTCGTGCGCCATCGTTTTGCATTGATCCCCTTGAGACATCGGGTCTGTAGCGCCTCACCAAAGCCATTTGTCGCCGGACGCGACCATGACCTCGGCTTTGTAAGCGGGCTTTGAGCCGGCGATTTGCACCGTCGACCTTGGGGGCATTCCCGGTGGCTGTAATGTTGGGTTCCCCCTGGGGTTATTGGCCTTTCTCCCGTTGCCCCGGCCTTCCCGCCGCCCTATAATTTTCTTACTCTGGCAACTGGGCCCGCGTACAAAACCCATGCTTCCTGCCGTGCCTTCGCGTCTCGCGTTGCGCATGCCCGGAGGTGTCCCTGCTCCTTGTTACCAAGGATCCATGGACTTCCGGTGGCTTCTCAGCCAGAGTCATGCGCAGTTGTTGTTCCGAGCCCAATCATCCGGCTCGCCCGGCTTGCCGAGCGCGGCCTCCGGTCTTCGCGTCCTTCGTGCCGCCTCTGCGCCTTCTTTCTCCTCAGGGGGGTGGCTCTAAATGTCTACCGCCCGTCATCCTCATCTCCGCTATTGTGCGGCGGCCTGCCTGCTGGCAGTTCTGAGCGCACATGCTCGCGCCAACAGCGGTGAGGCTCCGTCGCTGGCGGCCTATCAGCGGGCGCAAGGACTCCGCCAGGCATTGGAGGCGACCCCCAGGCCGCAGCGGAGCAGCGCAGATTATCAACGGGTGCTGAAAGCCTATCGCGCGGTCTACCATGGTGACCCGAGCTCGGCAAAGGCAGACGACAGCATCGTCGCCGTGGCCGAACTGCTGACCGAGGAGGGTCGCACCCTTCACTCGCAGAAGGCATTGAACGATGCGATCGGCCAATATGAATTTCTCCGCGCCCAATATCCATATAGCCAGTACCGGTTTGCCGCTCTGCTTGCCGAAGGGGAGATCTATCACGCCGACCTTGGTGATCGTGACCAAGCCATGGCGGTATTCGAGAAGTTCCTGAAGGCATATCCAAAGAATCCTTCAGCCACGCAGGCGCGTGATGAGCTGGCCGTGATTCATAAGGAAGAGGCCGCAGAGATCGTTTCCGTACGCGGTGCGAAGCCGGCCGCTCCGGGCTTTTCCGGCGCCGCGGAGAAGCCGCCGGCCTTCGATGTTTCAGCCGCTGACCATGATTCAGCCGCTTCTCCTGGTTCGGCCGCAACGGGTGCCCCCGCGGACGCCGAAACCACTGAGGCCCGCAGCCAGCCGGCCAGCGTGACCGGCCTTCACTACTGGCCTCACCCCTCCAATACGCGGATCGCAATCGACATTGGCGATCAGGTGAAGTATGTTTCCGCCCGCATCACGCGGCCGAATCGGATCTATTTCGATCTGCGCGGCACGCGCCTGGCGTCCCGGCTGAGAGAAAAATCCATTACCGTCAAGGACGATTCTTTACTGACGCGCATTCGTGCGGCGCAATTCTCATCCAATGTGACTCGCATCGTCCTCGATGTCGGGG
>JANWJB010000035.1 GCA_025449575.1 Acidobacteriaceae bacterium | reverse complement strand
GTCTCTGCCTGATCGTCGGTGATGATAATGAAGCTGACCGCTTCGTTGGGGACGAACTTCGGACCGCCATTCAGTCCGAGGAAAGCGCGCCCGCAAACGGAGAACTCAACGATGAGGTCCTGGCCCTCGGGACCGGACGGCGTGTCCGTGGGGGAGGCGCTGGTCTTACCGACGTGGCTGTCGGGAAAGGTGGCGGCATAGAATTCGGCAGCTTCGCGTGCTTTCCCGTGGTCAAACCACAGGCAGGTGATCATTTTCTCGGACATATTGCGCTCTCCGCTCAGGTTTCAAAACTTACCGTAAGTTCTGAAGCCGTTTTCCTGCGAGTGAAGAACGGCTTCACCGGGTATGAAGTACGTTGCGGTTATGATTTCGGTCCTTGCATCAAAGCAAAATGGCCGCCCTGGTCGTCTGTGGCCTGCAGAATGCGCGAGCCTCCGGGCACGTCCATGGGAGGCAGAACTATCTCGCCGCCGGCTTCGATCACACGTTTCTGTGCAGCTTCGATGTCGTCGACGGTGAAGTAGAATTGCCAGTGGGGCGGAATCCCTTCGGGCATACCGGGGCCTTTACGGTTCATCATTCCGCCAGTGTAGAGAGGCTTGTCGGTCCGGAAGGTTTGATAGGTACCCATGGCGCCCATGTCGTGCGCAAAGTCCTTCTGCCAGCCGTAGTGCTTTGAGTAGTAGTCAAAAGCTCTTGCTGCGTCATCAGTGAGCAGCTCATGCCAGCCCACGTTGCCCACGGCCATTTGGTCCAGGCGACGCGGAGCAACTTGCTTACCGGGTTCGAAGAGCAGGTACATCACTTTTTGCGGATCGCGCACGACCGCGAAACGACCGACGCCAGGGATATCCTGTGCGGGTTTTAGGATGGTGCCACCATCGGCCGTTACCGCCTTTAACTCCTCTTCGAGCTTTGCGGTGTGGATGTGCCCCATCCACTCGGGAGACGCCTCAGGCGCGCCCACGCCGGCCCAGGTCATCATGCCGCCGACATCTTTGCCGTCTTTCCCGAAGAGCATGTACTTCATGCCGGGCATGCCGGAGTCTTTGATGTCCCAACCGACTACTTTCTTGTAAAACTCGACTGCCTTGTCCACGTCGTTGGTTACGAGTTCGTACCAGATGAATCCGTCTGCCATGTTGCACCTTCCTCTTTTAGCAATATGTCCCAATCAAGTAGACATTGTTCACATACGCTACCATCGGAAAGTGGATGCTGTCCACAAGCGGACCTTTCCGCGGTACACTCTTCTTTGAACAGACAATGAAAAAGAACGTCATCATTGAGAAGCGCAAGACCTTCCGTCATGGCGATCTACGCAACGCACTCATAGCAGCCGGACTTGAAATGGCGCGCGTCGGAGGACCCAATGCGGTCATTCTACGAGAGGCGACCCGGCACGCGGGCGTTTTTCCGAATGCGGCTTACAGGCATTTTGCCGGCCAGGCTGAACTGCTGGATGCGGTACGGTCGGCATGCCTGTCGCGGGTCGCCGCGGCAATTGAAGATGAGATGAAAAAGTGTCGCCCAGGCCGAGATTCCCAAGCGTTTGCACGAAAGAGTTTGCATGCGGTGGGCATGGGATATTTAGGATTCGCGATGAGGGAGCCGGGGATGTTTCGCACGGCTTTTTCGGTTCCGCCGGCGATACATGAGCAAAATCCGGCGCACACCGCGTCGATGGGGTTGAACCCATTTCAACTGCTTTCGCTCGCTCTGGATCGCATGCAGGAGAGCGGCTTGCTCGGTAAAAAGAATCGCAAAGATGCGGAGTATTTAGCGTGGTCGACAGTTCACGGTCTGGCACTTCTGGCGCTTGAGGGACCGCTGCATAAGATGCCACATGAGATGGTGCTGGCGCTAGGAGAAAGGCTAGTGGTCATGGTCGAACGCGGACTCAGCTAGAGATTCGACAAAGCGTCGAATCGCTGCGAATCGAAGACCGGCATTGGGAAACACTCTTCAGTTGACAGAATCCCGTTCCTTCCCGACCAGCCGACTTGTCGATACTGGATGAAGGATCGAACAAGAGGCCGAGTTGGACTTTTCCTTGCTTGCGAGCTTCGCCTCGCAGGCGCATCTGTCCTGCTGCTGGAGAAGAATCAAGGTCCGAGTACCCCGCTGAAGAGTGGATGGATGGGCGCGCGTGGACCCAACGTTCGTTCGACGGAAGCCTTCTACCGGCGTGGGCTCCTCAAGGACGTAAAGGCCGCGTCCTGCGGCTGGATGGGCGGCGAGCGCACCGGTATGGAATTCAAAGGTGACGGCAGGACGCAGACACCGCCGGCTTCGGCCCCGCGCTTCGCCGGCCACTTCGCTGGTATGATGCTCGACGCCTCCAAGCTCAACTTCTCAGCTCAGAAGTCGGATTATTCCTGGCCCTTCGGTCGGCGGAGGTATGGTAAGCCTTGAAGCACTCGAGGGCGTTCTTAGCCATCGTGCCAGAGCGCTTGGCGCGGATATTCGCATCGGCAGGGAAGTCGCGCGCTTCAGTGAATCTGTTGAGGGAATTTCTGTACAAGCAGGCGACGATCAATTCGAGCGACTGATTCAGATTCCGGTTCTCGCCTTCCATCTGCCGCAGCCGCCGGGCCTCGCCCAGGTCCCATCCAAGTGCTTGAAGAAGCGCAAGCCGGGCGCCCGTGAAACAATAAAGATATTGGAGCTGGTCTCGCGGATATAGCTCCGCTGAAAGCTGATAAACCCCGTTTTTGCCGCCAGGTTCTCGCGGAGCGTCATCAGATTTCAACGGCTGGCAACGCCAGTTCCGGCGCGAGGTGTACCACCTTATGAACACCGTCAAGACAACGTTTCTGCTGACTGTTCTTACGCTGGTCCTCGTTCTCATCGGTGAGTTTTTTGGCGGCCGCAACGGCATGGTGATCGCGCTGGTAATCGCCGCGGGAATGAACTTCTTCAGCTACTTCTACTCCGACAAATTGGCCTTGTCGATGTACCGGGCGCAGCCGGTCACCCGCGAGCAGCTTCCGCGCGCTTATCAGGTGGTGGAGCGCATGACCCAGCGGATGGGCCTGCCCATGCCGAAGATGTACGTGATCCCCAACGAATCGCCAAATGCCTTTGCAACCGGCCGCAATCCGGAGCACGCCTCGGTTGCCATGACGCAAGGCATTCTCGATTTGTTGAACGACGACGAGTTGGAGGGAGTTCTGGCGCATGAGCTGGGACACGTGAAAAATCGTGACATCCTCACCAGTTCCGTAGTGGCGACGATTGCCGGCGCGATTACGATGTTGGCGCGGATGGGCTGGTGGGCGAGCCTCTTCGGCGGTTATGGCGGTGGGGATGAGCGCAATCGCGACAGCGGCTTGGGGGCCATCTTTATGCTCATCCTGGCTCCCATTGCCGCTACTCTCATTCAGTTAGCCATCTCCCGCTCCCGCGAATACCAAGCCGACGCCACCGGCGCTCACATTACCGGCAACCCGTATGCCCTGGCCAGCGCACTGCGCAAGCTCGATGGCTATTCCAAGCGATTGCCGCTGCATGCCTCGTCTTCTACCGCGCACCTGTTTATCGTGGCCCCGCTACTCAGCACGGCCAGCTTCGCCAACCTGTTTTCGACTCATCCCCCCATCGCCAAGCGCATCGAGCGGCTTACCGGCCGGCCGGCCGATCTGTAACCATTTTGGAAGTCCGGGGCGACGGAATTCGCTGCGGCCCGAGTGAAGAGTAAAGTTGATTCCGGCGCGGAAAGAGGCAAAGGGCTATAAACTCGCCTGGGGGATCTATGCGAACACTTGGCCATTTTCTCGCTTATCTGGCGCTCGGTCTTTGGCTCGGCGCCCTGATTCTTTTCGGAGCCATCCTGGCTCCGCTGGCATTCAATCGGCTTCCGCCACTTTTTCCCAACCAGGCGCAGGGCATCCAGGCGGCTGGCATCATCGTTGGTGGAACACTTACGCGCTTGCATTGGATGGGCCTGATCTGCGGCGTTGTTTTTCTCATCGTGATGCTGGTTTCGCGCCCGCACTTCCGCAGCATCATTCCCCAATTCGTGCTGGTTGTGGCGATGCTGGTGATCACCGCCTACTCGCAGTTCTCCATCATCCCCCGTATGGATACCGCGCAGGCTTCGGTTGGCGGCAACATTGAGGCGGTCTCGCCCAACAATCCCGGTCGCGAGATCTTTGACCGTTTGCACCACGTCTCGGTAGACCTGGAGATCGCGGTGCTGGCCTGCGGAATCCTAGCTCTGGCCGCTACAGCGCACCTTGCGCGGTATCCGCAGTCGCAACTGCCTCCGCCGCGTGTGCGTCCGGTTGAGCCGCCAGAGGCCGTCAAACCCCGGCCTTAGCGCGGATTCACGATTGCTATGCCCCCACCGCGGTTCGAGAAGTACGGCTTTTCTGAACGGAAAAGCCGCGTATGGTGCATTTGCTTCGGCTATCGTGCAGCCGCTCGAAAAGCAATTTTTCTACTCCTGACGGGATCGGCTGGATACGGCCATTCTTCGACCGGATGACCGCGGGGCGCGGTTTGACGCACTCCATCCTTAGAGAAAATGGTCTAATAGCTAGAGATCGATTCGAGATTCAACCACCAACTCCAACCGAATTTTCCCAGCGAGTACTCCATGAAGACTGGCATTCTCGGCCTGCCACAGACCGGCAAAACATCCCTGTTCAAGATTCTTACCAAGGTCAAGCTCGATCCCCAGGCCTATTCCAATCCTCGCGAAGCGCACCTCGGGGTGGCCAAGGTTCCGGACGATCGGCTGGACAAACTGGCTGCGCTCTATCGCCCCAAGAAGACCATCTACGCCACGGTCGAGTATGCCGATGTGGGCGCCATCGGCCAGGAAGCGCTGAAGGAGAGCGCCTATTTGGCGCATCTGCGAAACAATGACGCGCTGATCCACGTGTTGCGCGCTTTTGAAGACGATTCCATTCCGCACGTCGGGGCAATCGATCCGCTGCGCGACATCAAGAATGTTGAGTTTGACATGATCGTGTCTGATTTGGGCCAGGTCGAGAAGCGGCTGGAGCGGCTGGAAAAAGACTTGAAGAAGATGCGCACGGCGGATTTAGAGAAGGAGAATGCTCTGCTCCAGCGCTGTCTGAAGCAACTGGAGGAGGAGAAGGCGCTGCGGGAAATGGAGATGACAGAGGAGGAGAGAAAGCTCATCCGAGGCTTCATGTTCCTCTCGCAAAAGCCTGTTTTATATGTGCTTAACATTTCAGAGAGCAGTACTCTAGGGGCCGATCTCGAAGCGGCTGTGACGAAGTATAAAGTGGACGGGCCGGCAGCGCGCCCCAATGCCGGGGCCACCGCCATCTGCGGCAAGGTGGAAGCCGAGTTGGCGGAGATGAGCGAGGAGGAAGCAGCGGAGTTTCTTTCCTCCT
>JANWJB010000034.1 GCA_025449575.1 Acidobacteriaceae bacterium | reverse complement strand
TCATTTTGCATGAAATACCCTGGGCGCAGAATCGTATACGGCATGCCGAACTCGCGTAGAGCATTCTCCACTGCCAGCTTCGATGCGAAATGCGGTACGTCCCGGAATTGCTCCACCTTGAAGACGGATAGGTAGGTAATGTGCTGAATCCCTTTCCTTCTTGCGATGCCATAAGCAATCAAGGCTTGCGTAAGCTCATCGGGGGCAACCGCATTTACCAGAAAAAGCTTGTCTATCCCTTCCATCGCCTTTTCCAGCGAGACGGGATCCATAAGGTCGGCAATTACGAATTTGAATTGAGGACGCAGCGCGGTCTCTTCCGGCTGCTGGCGCGCCAGCACACAGACGTCGGCATGCCGGTTCAAAAGCTCCCGCGCAACTGCTCCCCCGACACTACCCGTTCCACCTGTCACAAGAATCTTCACGTTTGCCTCTCACCGATCTATCCACCCACCTTATTGTCTCAGAACATATCTGCGGGATAGGATGCATGCGTTTTCATCCGCGGCGTCGTCTATTACCGTAATGTGTGTACGCGTATGCAAATCCCACGACGTCGTTAGGGATTGAGATTGATCCTCAGAGCCGCCGGCGCCCTGGAATCTATTTGTCCAGAGGCCGAACCCTGATGCTGTGAGCTATATTTTCCGGCAGCTCCAGCATCTTCGAAGAACGGCCGACGACCACCGTGCAACGGGAAGCCGGCGTACGCTCCTGTAGGCGGATTTGGACACCGGGTCCGATACCGCTGGCCTTGAGCAGCTTCAACGTGCCGGCATCACGATCTGAGACGCTTTCTACAAGCACATTTGTTTTCAAGGCTGCCTCCGTTAGCAACATCGAACTCTGCTTCGGCATTCTCCCGCTCATCGCCGGAATGCAATGTCCGTGCGGATCAATCTTCGGATATCCAAGCTTTGCCGCGATTCGCTGTTCAAAGCGCTCGGAGATGAAGTGCTCCAGGCGCTCCGCCTCTTCATGCACCTCCTCTATGGGATAGTCCAGCACTTCGTACAGGAAGGTTTCGATGAGCCGATGATGACGCACCACTTCCAGCGCCCGCTTTTTGCCCGACGGCGACAGTTGTACGCCGTGATGCCGCTCATATTCCACCAGCGGCGTGGAGGCCGCGGCGAGTTTCTGCAGCATATTCGTAATGGATGCGGGCGCAACGTCTAGATGACGCGCCAGTGCGTTGCTTGTCACCCGGCTTTCCTCCGGACCACCCAGGGCCAGAATGGCTTTGAGGTAATTGTCCGTCGATTCGCTGTTTGGGTTGAGTTGACGATTCGCCATCACATTCCAATCTCCAGGTCGCAGGTTTGACATGGTCTTATTTTAGGCGTACCTAATATTTAGGTATGCCTAAACGTCGTGTTCGTATTGTTGATTCACCGAAAAGATTACGCAGCCCGCTTGAGCGAGGCAAGCCCCCAAAAAATATCTCAGTAATGCTTCGACGAATCGCAAGGACAGCTTTCATCCTTTTTCTTCTCGTCATGGGGTCCGGCACAGCGAAGCTTCAGGCGCAGAGCGTTACCACCAGCGCCCTCGCGGGCGACGTTACAGACTCGAGCGGAGCGGCGGTGCCCAAGGCGACAGTGACCGCCACCGACATCGACACGAAGGCGGCCCGCACCGGCGAGACAGACGCGGCCGGCCATTTTCTCTTTTCTCAGGTCAATCCAGGCGTCTATCGGGTCACCGTGACGGCCGCCGGCTTCGCCGAGTCGATATCGGCGCTCACCGCGGTCAGCGTCGGCCAAACCGCCGCACTCAACTTTTCGCTTCGGGTCCGCTCGAGCACTCAGACCGTTGAAGTGACTGCGCAGCAGGGGCTGCTCAGCCTTAACAATCCAAATACCACCACGACAATTGAAGCGAAAACCATCAAGAGCCTGCCCAACCCAGGGCAAGACCTCACATACTTGGCCCAATTCGCACAGGGCGCACTGATGAATACAGCCGGTTCATCGAACGACGCCAAAGCCGCGGGGGGTTACGGAAATGTCGAGTTCAACGGCCTCCCCGCGACCTCGAACGGGTACATCCTCGACGGCTATGACACCAATGATCCGTGGCTGGGCCTGAACATCGGACTTTCAACCAATCTCGTCATCGGCCTCGACGCGGTGCAGGAAGCTACGGTGAATACGAATTCGTTTTCCGTCGATCGCGGCCGTTATGCCGTGGCCCAGGTCGACTACTTCACCAAATCCGGCACCAACGCCTTTCACGGGGATGCGTATGAGATATGGAACGGATCGCTCTTCAATGCCGAAAACTATTTTCTTCATGCCAATGACACGGCAGACAACGTCGCAAAAAAGCCCCGATCCACGGTGAATGAGTTCGGCGTGAGCGTTGGCGGCCCGATCCGCAGAAACAAGCTCTTCTTCTTTGGGCATTATGAAGGCATCCGTATTGCCTTGCCAATTGTCTCCCAGATCACCCTACCGACTGCTGCCTATCAGCAATACGTCCTTGAACATCTGGCGCTTGGTGGAACCGACCCGATCACCGGAACTCCCCTGCCAGCGCAACCGGCGGAGATTCCCTTCTATCGGAAGATGTTCTCTCTGTTGCCGGCTCCGGGCGGATCGCCAGTGCCCATTGTTGGATGTCCGCTGGGTGGCAATGGCTGTGCCAGCCAGCGCCAAGCGTCTCTCAACAACAGCGATACCGAAAATCTCATCGTCGTAAAGATTGATCACACCATCAACACAAAAGACAGTGTCTGGTATCGGTTTCAGCAGGACACCGGACTCCAAGCAGCCTACACGGATCCAATCAATCCCATTTTCAATGCCTATTCGCCGCAGCCGCAGCGCACTCTGGTCGTTGGCTACACGCATCTTTTCAGCCCCACTCTGGTCAATCAGTTCAACCCCGGGGCAAGCTGGTATGCCAGCATCTTTGAGCCGAACAACTTTCGACAGGCGCAGCAGGCCTTCCCAATCGTGCTTGCATCCAGCAGCGACAGCGTTCCCTTCACGACAATCGGCGGCAACAACAATACCTATCCTCAGGGCCGAAAAGTCACGCAGTGGCAGATCAATGACAATTTGACCTGGACCCACGGAAAGCACACCCTGACACTCGGCATCAACACTCGGCGTGTCGACGTCAGCAACTATGATCTCGGTGAAGGCACGGTGCCGACCGTGGCCTACAACGATCTTGCACAGTTCACGTATGGAGCGGCGTACACGGCAAGCCAGAACTTTCCGATTTCCCTGAGAGAGAGAGTCTCCGCCGGCAATCTCGACTACTATGCGATGGACAGCTACAAGCCACTGCCGAAAGCGACGATCACCTATGGAATGCGCGTCACCTGGAACACGAATGTCGCTAGCGCGAAGGGATTGTTCTCACGAACTGCAGGCTCCTTCCTCGATGCTTCGCATGAAACGAATCAACCGCTGAATCAGGTAGTTCTTGCGAATGCGCGCGACCTGTTTCCTAGGACGCCTCTGTTTGTCTATCAACCGCGCGTTTCCTTTGCCTACCAGATTCTCTCCCGCACGGCTTTCCATAGTGGATTTGGAGTCTTCAATGACATCATTCCCATGCAGATCGCCGATCTTGCAGCGATGAATGCGCCCAATGATCCCACGTTTGTGGGTGGCATCGGCGGCCAGGTTGGCGGCGTCGGCATCATGCCGGGTATTGCGGGAAGCGCCATTGACGCTGCGGTGAGCGCCAACAACTCTTTCCAGACGACGTTTCGTTCCGGGGCGGCTCCCTGTGCCGGGCTCCAGCCGGACGCTCCGACTTGCCCGCTAGCGGTGAGTCTCAACACTTTCCCGAGCGGAACGCTCAAGACCCCCTATTACTACCAATACAACCTAGGTCTCGAGCAACAGATGGGCACTCGTGGCGACCTGCGCGTTGATTTTGTCGGCACGCGCGGCGTGCATGAGCCATATCAGGTGCAGCTCAACGGATATCAGACCGTCTGCAACGGATGTTTCTCCCCATATCCCTATGGGCGGCCGCTCGACCAGCGCTTCGGCAATGTGAACGAGTTCCGGACGGATGCCAATAGCAGCTATGCCGGTCTGCAGAGCGCCTATTCCCAGCAGTGGGGCGGACTGACGCTGCGCGCCAACTACACGTTTAGTCATTGCCTCGACGAAGTATCGAATGGGGGACTGCTGGCCTTCTCGACACAAGGCCTCATGTCCCCTCTGCCTGGGGAGTTGAGCCGACAGTATGCAGACTGCGATTATGATGTGCGGCACAACGTTTCAGCCTTCGGGCTTTATCAGGTGCCCTTCCACTCTAGCCGCGCGGCTCTGCGGCGAATCTTCGGCGGCTGGTCTTTCTCCGAAACCGCCTTCCTACACTCGGGATTGCCATTTAGCGTGCTCAGCCAGCCTTACATCGCAAACGGCGATGGCGTATTTCAAGCAAATGGATCCAGCACGATCCAGTTCAACGCGCCGGCTTATGCCAACAGGGTGCCGGGTGTGCCGGTTTACGGCAAAAAGGCCCGCTCAGAAATCACCGTGGCAGGCACGCGTCCTTGGCTCAATCCGCAGGCCTTTGTCTCCGTAGTTGATCCTGCAACCGGGGCGTGTACAGGAGGAGACTCGCCGGCGAACTGCCAGTTCGGCGACTCAGGACGCAACTCGGTGCGTGGCCCACACTATGCAAGCTCGGACATCTACATCACCAAGACATTTCCGATCCGGGAGGGCATAACCTTCCGCCTGGCCGCCCAGATGTTCAATGTCTTCAACCATCCTAACTTCGCTTTGCCCAGCGAGGTCGAAGCGGGTGTGCCGGGCGGTTCAATCCCCGCCAGGTTCGGAACCCTTGAAAGCACCATCTCGCCCCCTACGGGGCTCTTGGGC
The DNA here is from genome assembly GCA_025449575.1 of Acidobacteriaceae bacterium. Taxonomy (GTDB): domain Bacteria; phylum Acidobacteriota; class Terriglobia; order Terriglobales; family Acidobacteriaceae; genus PALSA-350. Next base: position 1,187 of record JANWJB010000034.1, on the reverse strand, counting down.
GTTGGGCTGGGAGGCGATAGCTCTCCCCGCATGATCGCATTTCAGGGGAGGATCGAGTTTTAAGAGTGCGCCTGAGGAACATCCTGGCCAGGTCTCATAACCTTCTCTTCTAACGCAAGCGGCCTTTCATTCCCCTGAGAACCTGCATCACTTTTTCTTGGCCCGTTGAGCGCCGGGAGGGCGCGAGCCGGTAATGAGGATATCGACCAGCCGCTTCTCTCCGACGAGATTCGCTGGGGCAATGGCCGGAGACTTTGAAGTATCGGCTCAAACGCAGTGACGCGGTTGAGCGTAGACTAGCCCGAGTCGGGATGCCCCTTCAGATGGCTGTCTATCGCATGGAACTGAAGAAGACGTTGCTCAGTCGCATGAACGCTGCCTATGTTCGGATGCTCATGTCTCTAGCGATTGGCCTGATGACGGTATCGGTATTAGGCCAGGTTCATACGTCTTCTGGCGGTTCCCCCGGAGCCCCCAGGTTCCAGGTCGCCACCATCAAACCAAGCCGTCCGGAAGAAACTCGACTCACTCTCATTGCAGGTAACCGATTTGTGACTGCTGATACATCTGTGGTCGATTTGCTCAAGTATGCTTTTGGACTCGATGAACAAGAAATTGTCGGCGGCCCTAGGTGGCTGAAGACTTCCAAATTCGATCTTGTTGGCGACCCCGAGACCCAAACCAGGCCGTCATCCGATGACTTCAAGAAGATGGTGCAAAACCTTCTAACGGATCGCTTTCATCTCACGGCTCATCATGAAACTAGATATCTATCGGTGTTAGAGTTAGTGCCCGCAAAGAGCGGGCCAAAACTAAATAAGAGCACTCGGCCGCCGAATGGAATTCCTAGCGTCGCTTATTTGCCTGGGCAACTAACAGTAGCAAATGCCTCCATGGTTGATTTCGCCGCCTTCTTGCAGCGCTTTGTGACAGACTATCCGGTGTTCGATCAGACGGGAATAACTGGGAAATATGATTTGGCTGTCCGATGGACACCCAACGAGTTGCAGACCGAAGGAAGTCGCCGGGGGGACGGCAAGAATGGCTCTTTACCCGGTCTTTACACTGCCATTCAGGAACAATTGGGATTGAAGCTGCAAGCGGGAAAGCGCCCTGTTCAAGTGCTTGCCGTCGACCATATCGATATGCCATCGGAAAACTAGTCAACATGGGGAGATTCTTCGACC
>JANWJB010000033.1 GCA_025449575.1 Acidobacteriaceae bacterium | reverse complement strand
CGCTAAAGCCCTTAGCTTCCACCATGTTGGAAGACGAGATGGCAAAGCCGCCCTTGCTCTCCATCTGCCGGATCTGGCCCTTGGTTGAGCCGCCTGGGGCGGCGGAAGGGAAGATCCAGATTCCCCCCTCGGTAAGGACGCCATCCACATCGAAGAGCAGGAGGCGGATTTTTCGGGCGCGATCGCGTGCGGCAGGGTTCTGACTCATGCGATCATTCTAAGGTCCGCTAAGGCCCGGGGATCATCTCAGGCCCGACCATGCAGATCGGCCGTTGGCGCCGCGCTTGCCCAGGGGCTCTATTTTCAGACCTGGATCCAACTTCAGTTCGGAGGGTCGAAGCTTGCTAATTGCTCCATCCGAGTTGCATCATAAATGGGCGATGAGAGTTGCCCGCCGCTTCCACCTGCGCCTTCTCCTGGCTTCCGCAATCTTCCTTCTATTGCCGGCGTGGGCGATCTCCGCCAAATCAAATTACTCCAGGTTCGCAGGCTCCTACGAATCTGACCAGGCGAACGCCAACAAGCCGGGTCCCTCCATGACGCTGAGCCTGGGAGGAGACGGCAGCGCAACCCTGACGCAGGATCCCGGCAAAGGTCCGCAGACGCTCTTCGGTCACTGGACCGACACCGGCGGTCAAGTGAGGGTCACCTTCGACTCCCCGGGGCAAGCACCGGCGGCGCCTATGGTTTTTGGGCCAAGCCATGGCGGCATGCAGGCAACCACCTGGGACCATGCGGTATGGGGCAAGCTGCAGCCTCCGGTGATGAAGAAGAAGAATTCCGCCAGTTGGCATGCGAAGGACCACCATATCTTCTAAGGCCTGCTGAAAGGCGCTTCTCGCGCCAGGATCATCGCCCGGCGGCGCCACTCCTTTGCCGGGCCACCATCCTGGCGGCGGCCAGTAGCCGGTGGTGCTCTGACGCCGCGCTATGTGAGATTCCAGCCTCTACAATGAGGCTATGTCCCCCGGCCGCGATTCCCATCCAGCATTGAGCTGGGCGCACCCTGTGGTGCGCGACTGGTTCGTTTCCAGCTTCGGCACGCCGACGGAGCCGCAGGAGATGGGCTGGCCCTCCATCGCCGCGGGCAAACCCACTCTCATCTCCGCTCCCACAGGCTCGGGCAAAACGCTTGCCGCGTTTCTCATCTGCATTGATGCGCTCTTGCGCCGGGCCATCGAGGGAACGCTCGAAGCGGAGACCCAGGTGGTGTACGTCTCTCCGCTCAAGGCCCTCAGCAACGATATTCAGAAGAATCTGCAACGGCCGCTGCTCGAGATTCAGCAGTTAGCAATGGAGCGCGGGTGGCTTTGTCCTCCGGTGCGCGCCGCGGTGCGCACCGGAGACACGTCGGCGGCCGAGCGCAGAGCGATGCTCAAGCGGCCGCCGCACATCCTGGTGACCACGCCGGAGTCTCTCTACATCCTGCTTACCGCGGAGAAGAGCCGAAACAATCTGCGGCACGTCGAGACGGTCATTGTCGATGAAATACATGCCGTCGCCGGCAGCAAGCGAGGCGCACACCTGGCGCTTACGTTGGAGCGGCTTGACGCGCTGGTCTGCGGCGAGAACCGCCTGAGCCCCGGCGCGCTGATTGCCGGACGGCCCCATCCCCCGCAACGTATCGGTCTCTCTGCAACACAGAATCCCATTGGACTGGTCGCCGAGTTTCTCGGCGGCAGCCGCGGCCACGAGGTGGCGATCGCCGAAGTCGGGCGAAGCCGCACGCTGGATCTAGGGATCGAAGTGCCGAGTGAAGAGCTCGGGCCTGTAGCGAGCAATGCCGTCTGGGATAGCATCTACGATCGGCTGGCGGAGCTGGCCGGGGAGCATCGCTCCACCCTGGTCTTCGTGAACACGCGGAAATTGGCCGAGCGCGTAGCCTTCAACGTGGGGGAGCGGCTGGGCGTGGAGAACGTCGCCACGCATCATGGCAGTCTATCGCGGGGGCTGCGGCTGGAGGCCGAGCGCAGATTGAAAAACGGCGAGATCCGGCTGCTGGTGGCAACCGCGTCGCTCGAGTTAGGCATCGATATCGGGGCCATCGATCTGGTCTGCCAGATCAGCTCTCCGCGGGCGATCGCCTCAGCGATGCAGCGCGTGGGACGCGCCGGTCACTGGCGCGGAGCGATCCCCAAGGGCCGCTTCTTCGTGACCACGCGCGACGATCTGATGGAAGCCGCGGCGCTGATCCGCGCCATGCGCGCCGGCGCGCTCGACCGCCTGGAGATCCCGGCCAGCCCGCTCGACATCCTGATGCAGCAGATTGTCGCTGCCTGCGCCGCCGAGCCTTGGGAGGAAGAGGCGCTCTATCACGTTCTGCGCCGGGCTCATCCTTATTCCGACCTGACCCCCGAGGAGTATCGCGAGATCCTAACCCTGCTCAGCGAGGGCATTGTCGCCAGCCGTGGACGCTTCGGGGCATATCTGCTGCGCGATCGCGTGCACGGGCGCATTCAGGCACGGCGGGGCGCGCGCAGCATCGCGGTGCTGAACGGCGGCTCCATTCCCGACACAGCGCTTTTTTCCGTGATTGCCCAGCCTGAAGGGATACAGATCGCCACTCTGGATGAAGACTTTGCCGTCGAGTCCTCCGCCGGCGACGTGATCCTGTTAGGCAACACCAGTTGGCGCGTGCAGCGGGTGGAGAGCGCGGGACGGGTGCTGGTGGAAAACGCCATGGGGCAGCCTCCCAATGTGCCTTTCTGGCGCGGCGAAGCGCCGCAGAGGACCTTCGAGCTATCGCGCTTCGTCTCCGAACTGCGGCAGCAGATCGGCGCGCGGACCTCGGAGGTGCTGCCCGGCTATATCAGCCAAAGCCATCCGCAGGTAGCGGAAGCCGTGGCGTGGCTGAAGCAGGAGTGCTGCGTCTGCGATTCCGGAGCCGAGCAGTTGATCGGCTACATCGCCGCCGGCCGCGCAGTGCTGGGCGGTATTCCGGCGCTCGATACCGTCATCGCCGAGCGCTTCTTCGACGAGGGCGGAGGGATGCAGTTGGTGTTGCACGCGCCATTCGGTGGCCGCATCAACAAGGCCTGGGGGCTGGCGCTGCGCAAGCGCTTTTGCCGCGGCTTCAACTTTGAGCTGCAGGCGGCGGCCACCGACAACGGCATCAATCTGGCTCTGGCGGAGCAGCACAGCTTCCCTTTGAGCGACGTCTTCGATTTCCTCACCACGGAAACCGTTACCGGGCTGCTCGAGCAAGCCGCACTGGCCTCGCCCATCTTCCGCGCCCGCTGGCGTTGGGACGCCGGACGCAGCTTGCAACTCTTACGGTTCCAGAGAGGAAAGCGCGTCGCGCCTCAAATACAGCGCACCCGCTCCGACGATCTGCTGGCCAGCGTCTTTCCTCAGGTGGCCGCCTGCCAGGAAAACATCGAAGGCGATATCCAGATTCCCAGCCATCCGCTGATCCGCGAGGTGATGAAGGACGTTCTGAGCGAGGCGATGGATCTCGAGGGCCTGCTTGCGGTGCTCGAAGGCATGCGCAGCGGAGCGATCCGCTGTCTGGCGGTAGATACCGTTTCGCCCTCCGCCTTCGCGCACGAGCTGCTGAACGCCAATCCCTACGCCTTCCTCGACGATGCGCCGCTGGAGGAGCGGCGCGCGCGCGCGGTGCAGATGCGGGGAAGGGTGCCGCAGCAGCTTCTCGGCGAGATTGGGAGACTGGACCCGTCCGCCATCCGGGAGACCCGCGAAGAGTGCTGGCCCGATCCGCGCGACGAACATGAGTTCCACGACCTGCTCTGCTCGCTGGTCGTGGTTCCTGAGGAGAGCCGCAAGCAGCGGGGCGCCGCGGGCTGGCCGCTACTCTTCTCGCGGCTGGCGTCGCACGGGCGAGCCACCGCGGCTGAACATGCCGGCCGCCATTATTGGGTGGCTGCCGAACGGCTCGACTATCTGCGCGCGCTGTGGCCCGCAGCGGAGCCCAGCGCTCCCGTCGTATTCGCGCGGGAACTTTCCTGCGCCGTGGAGGAGAAGGCTCCGTCGGCTGCCGACGCCATGCGCAAAGCGGTGCAGGGATGGATGGCCGTGCTGGGGCCGGTTACCGCTCGCGGTCTTGCCGAGCGGCTGGGTCTTGACGCGGCGCCCGTGATTCAAAGCCTGGCCGCGCTGGAGATGGACGGCGGAGTTCTTCGCGGAGTCTTCGAGGCTGCGCGTCCGCCCGCCGGCGAAGAAGATGTGGAGTGGTGCGAGCGGAGGCTGCTGCAGCGCATTCACCGCAAGACCTTGGCCGGGCTGCGGCGGCAGATCGAGCCGGTCACCCCGGCGATCTTTCTGCAATGGCTGCTGCGCTGGCAGTGCGTGGCTCCCCGCCGCCAGCTTGGCGGCGAGAGCGGCGTGCTCGCAGCGCTGCGTTTGCTAGAAGGCTTTGAAGCGCCCGCCATCGAATGGGAGCGGACGCTGCTGCCCCAGCGCGTGGCCGGATACGATCCTCGCTGGCTGGACAACCTCTGCCTGCAAGGTGTCGCGGGCTGGGGAAGGATCTCTCCCCACCCCGCCTTCTGCTCGCCGGACGGCGAACTCGCGCCGCCGCGCCGCGTGGTGCCCACCAGCTTGGCGCCGATCACATTCTTTATCCGCGAAGAGGCGCAGTGGATGGATCTGTGTTTGTCCGGCCGGACGCTTCCCGAGCAGAGTTTGCAAGCCTGCCTGAGCGAACTGGCGCTGCGGGCACGTTCGGTCCTGAGCCGCCAGGGAGCGATGTTCTCCGGCGATCTGGTACGGGGACTCGGCGGGGACGCGGAGGAAGTCAACCGCGCGCTGTGGGAACTGGTCGCAGCCGGCCTGGTCACCGCCGACGGCTTCGACAGCCTGAGGACACTGATCGGCCCGCGCCGCAAGGCCGCGGCGCGCAATGGGCTGACCGGCGTAAAGCGATCGCGACCTGCGGCGGGACGCTGGTCTTTGCTGAGCCCCTCTTGTGCGGAAGCGGAGCCGCCTGCCACGCAAACCGAACAGGCCGGTCGGCGCGAGGCCCAGATCGAGTCGGCCTGCTGGATGCTGTTGCGGCGCTACGGCGTGGTCTTTCGCGATCTATTAGAGCGGGAGTCGACGGCGCCTCGCTGGCGCGAGCTGCTGGGCATCTTCCGCCGCCTCGAAGCGCGCGGGGTGGTGCGCGGAGGGCGCTTTGTCGATGGCTTTACCGGAGAACAGTTTGCACTTCCCGAGGCGATCGAATCGCTTCGCGCCATGCGCGACTGCGACGGCGAAGATGGCCCGGTAACCGTGGCGGCTGCAGATCCGACCAACTTAGTGGACATCGTGACGCCGGGCGAACGGCCGCCCGCCCTTCCCGGTAAAACCGTCACCTTCGCCGGCGGCCGCGTCTCGACAGAGGAAGCTGCCGCCGCGGCGGTTTAGCACCTCTCGAACGGCGCAACAGG
>JANWJB010000032.1 GCA_025449575.1 Acidobacteriaceae bacterium | reverse complement strand
GGCATTGCGATGCCCGCCGCCTTGAGACGCTCACCGAATTTCGGCGTAATTCCCGTAGACCGAAACCTTCCCCGCACCTTTCCGTTGGAGCTCACGCCTTCCTTCTGAAACACGAATATGTCCTGCATGCTGATCACCTCGCTATAAGAGCCGGTGAGCTCGGAAATATGGGTGATGCGCCGCGAGCCGTCGCTCATACGCGCTGCTTGCACGATCAGATTGATGGCGGAGGAAATTTGCATGCGAATGGCCGCCTCCGGAAGACGAATGTCGCCCATCAGGCACATGGTTTCCAGCCGCGCCAAGCCATCCCTGGGGGTGTTGGCATGCACCGTGGTGATAGACCCGTCGTGACCTGTATTCATCGCCTGCAGCATGTCCAGCGCCTCCTCGCCGCGCACCTCGCCCAGGATGATCCTGTCGGGACGCATGCGCAGCGCGTTGATCACCAACTCTCTCTGCCGCACTGCGCCTTTGCCTTCCACATTGGGCGGCCGGCACTCCATCCGCACGACGTGCTCCTGTTTGAGCTGTAGCTCGGCAGAGTCTTCGATGGTTACAATTCGCTCTTTTTCAGAAATGAATCCGGAAAGCACATTGAGTAGTGTGGTTTTGCCGGAGCCGGTCCCGCCGGAAACGACGATGTTCAACCGGGCCCGCACAGCTGCCGAGAGCAGTTCGAGCATGGGCGGCGAAAGCGCCTTGTTTCTAAGCAGATCTTCGGCCGTGAGGGGCGAGGAGCCAAAGCGGCGGATGGAGAGGATGGGGCCGTCGATGGCGAGAGGAGGAATGACCGCGTTCACACGCGACCCGTCCTTCAACCTCGCATCCACCATGGGTGAGGATTCGTCGACGCGCCTGCCCACTGCCGAGACGATCTTATCGATGATCTGCAGGAGATGGCGATTGTCCTTGAACGTGATGCTTGTGCGCTCCAAGACGCCGCGGCGTTCCACGTAGACGTGGCTGGACGTGTTTACCAGAATGTCGCTGATCGAGTCGTCTTTCAGCAATGGTTCGAGCGGCCCCAAACCGAAGACTTCATCGAGCACCTCATGGGCCAGCCGGTCGCGCTCCGCGGCGCTCAGAGGAACGCCCTGCTCTCCAATAATTTGCTGAATCAGCACGAAGAGTTGCTGCTGGCCGCTGCGCGTCTCCTGAACTGTGCTGAGCTTGTCCAAATCGAGACGCTTGATCAGATCTTGATGAACAGCGGACTTCAGGCCTTGCTGGTTCCGTTCCGGGGGCAGCTTGGCAGCCCCATTGCGCTGCGCCGGCGAGAGCGGGCGCAGCGGCGGAATGTTAAGACTGAGGTCATTCATGCAAGACTCCTTGTTGCTTTCAAAAAGCCGCATCCGATTCGCGGGCTCAGCGTTCGTCCTTTACGACTCCATCCGTGCTCCGGCCGGGGAATTGCTCCAGCCCTTGAACCAGAACCGCTTCTTCGCCGGTGGCGGGAGCTCCGTGCCGTTACCGCCCGCCAGGGTATCGACCCACTTGGCGAACTGAATGGAGTACTCGGTTTTGCGCTCCGGCCCGATTGGCTCGCCGACGTTGATCGCGCGCAGGCACTCGGCATAGCTGTTGCAGATTTTGACCCCTACAGGAAGGCGAATCGCCTTTTCGATTTGCTCGATGCTAACGGCGTCGCGCGAGGAATAACGGTTGATCACGATAAAGAACCGCTCGGTTGTGTATTGGTTCTGGAGGAAGCTGTCGATGTAGCGGGAGAGGTCGCGAATGGCGCCAATTTCAGGCGTTGCGACCATGTAGATCTGATCGGAGCGATCCATGACCGCGCGATTGCTCTCAGAGAGCGAGGTTTCGCAATCCAAGAGCACATAGTCATATTCTCCGCAGAGAAAATCCAAAGTTCGACCGACGGCTTCCGGATCGACCGAGCGCAGCTCGTCGTGAGAGTCGGGCGAGGAGAGCACGTCGAGTCCGCTCTGATGCTTGGCGATGAATCCGCGGAGCAGGTCGGAGTCCAACCGGTTCACGTTGCGAACGAGCTCGTGGAAGTTATAGCGGTTCCCGTCCAGCCCCAGGTAAAGGCAAACGTGGCCCAGCTCCAGGTGATTGTCGATAAGCAGCACCTTCTTCTTATGGCAGCGAACCAGAAAGACGGCGAGCTCGACAGCAACCGTTGTGGTTCCCACTCCCCCTTTGGCGCCAAATAGGGAGAGAACGTGGCCGCGCGCTCGCGACCGGCCAATGGTTTGGGACCATTGGCGCTCCAGCCGCTCCAGTGTCTGCTGAAATTGATCAACATCGAGTGGAAGATCTAAAAACTCGTTGCAGCCGGCGCGCATCGCTCGCAGCAGCAACTCGGAATCCCGCCCGCGGGAAAGGGCGACAATGGCGATCCGTCCAAAGAACAGTTGATTCAGATAAGCGGTCGTTTCCAATGCCTGCTCGGGATCGCGATCCATGTCCACCACCGCGATAAGCGCTTCGGCGTTCTTGATCTCCGGCGGCAGGTGGGGCCTTCGTAAAGCCGCCATGTATTCGTCGAAGCTTGCGGTGGAGATTCCCCAGGGCAGGTGCGCGGCCGGCTCCATCAGCTTTCTGGTCACGGCGCCGTCCACGCACACGGTTAAGAGAGCCACCGTGAGGGCCTGCGGATTGTTCTCGGCTTGAGTCACTCTTGGGCAGCTCCCTTTCCGGTTTGGGGTTTGGCGTGCAATTCCTGCGTCCGCTTGCCCAGGGTCTTGTCGAATGCTCCGGGAGTGAGCATGGGGATAGCCATTTTGGGCTCCTGAGGCGGAACCGATTGGCTCAGAGGGTCTACCACCGTGGCGGTGACAATGACCACCAACTCAACCACGGAGTGGCTAATATTCTTGGATTTGAACAGTGCGCCGAGGACGGGAATGTCGGAAATGCCGGGCGTCTTTTCCAGCATGTCCGTCGTGCGGTGATCGAGCAATCCGGAGATGGCAAAGCTCTGGCCGCTCTTCAGCTCGACCTCGGTCTCGGCGCGCCGAGTGTCGAGCGCGGGAATCGTATAGCCGGAGATGGTGACAGAGTTGGTGTAATCGAGCGCGCTCACCTCCGGCGCGACCTTCAGTTGTATGGTGCCCTCCGGCGTCACCACGGGGGTGAAGTCCAGCTTCACCCCGTAGGGACGAAACTGAATGGTCACCGAGGTAAATCCACCGGTTCCTCCCTGCACCACGGGAAATGGGAACTCACCTCCGGAAAGAAACGAGGCCTTTTGCCCACTCAATGCAGTAATGGTCGGCTCGGCGAGGATCTGCAGAATCTGCTTGTTTTCCAGAGCCTCTATCGCGGCGCCCACATTCAAGCCGGAGTTGTAGTAGAGAAGATTGAGCGGATTGCTGAGGGTCAGCAAAGATGAAATGCCGGATGACGTCCCGCTCGACCCGCTGCCGCCGGAATTCGTCGAGGTCGTGATTGCGGGAAACTGGCCGGTGGTGGAATTGCCGGTGTTCTTCCCTCCAGAGAAGAGATTGAATCCCGCCTGCTCAGCCCGCGTGCGGTCGATTTCGACCATGCGGACCCGGAGTTGGACCTGCGGAGTGCGTTGGGGGAGCTGCAGCAGCGAGTCGGCAACGTTCTTTGAGTAAAGCCCGGCCAGTTTGAGCGCCGAGGCGGCGGCCGCGGGACCGGCGACGGAACCGGAGAGCGTTACCTGACCCTGCCGAACTTCCACATGGATATCATCGCCGGGCAGCGCCTGCTTCAAGGCGGTACGCAGGCCATCCACATCGAGATCAGCCGAGATCATGTAGGCCTGAGATCTGCCGTCTTCATTCCACAGCACCAGGCTACTCACGCCCGCGCTCTTGGCGGTGATGACCAACTGATGGGGGCTGGCGGTGTACGATTCGAGCACCTTGGGATTGCTCACATAAACACGGCGCAGCCGCAGTTGCGTGTTCACGAACATCGACCGCCCCACAATCAGGTGCAGTGGATTTCCAACGGCAACGGCGCTGCTCAGCGCGGTCGCCGGCCCTGCGACCGCCGCGGGCGAGGATGTGGCGGCGGCCATCCCGGGCGCGATAGAAACCATTGCCAGTCCGATCAGGAGAGCCGCGAGCCATAAAGCCCATCCGCCTCCAGCACCCGTCATTTTGTTCGTATTCCTTTTCATCTCGCCCTCAGTGGAAGCTGTTCCGTGTGAGTTTGTCGCCGGAGAGTGTTTCCACCACCCATAGCTTCGGGGCTCGGGGCGCGGGTCTGGATGCCTCAATTGGCGGCGCCAGGACGGCCAATTGAGAGAGCCGAATGGGCGTGGGATCCGCTTGCGCCTGGTCGCTACCATTACGCAACACAAAATGGATGCTGCCCTGACTACTGGCCAAAACGGCTTTTTCCGCATCCTCCGGCGTGAGCAACAGAGTCACGACGTCCACGCTCTTGGGCTTGCCGGAAGGATCGGGCTGATATTGGTGTCCAGCCGCCAGCACCTTCGCATCTTGAAGCACCGTGGCGGTTACCGGCTCCGGATGGACGTTGTCGTGGTAGGTCACCAAGACATCCACATGGGTGCCGGGCAGCAGAAAACCGGCAACCCCGACAACCTCATCAGAGCGGAGGGCAATCGCCCGCATGCCTTCCGGGATCTTTGCCGTGAGCCCGACCCCCGAGCCGGGCGCGGCCAAGTCTCTATCGAGGACCGGTTCTCCGGCCGCCAGCGGGTAGAGGACGGACCTGCCGGTCAGCTCCTGGGGCTTGTGAAATCCGCCTTTCAAAGGCATCGATGCGGGCCATTCCACCTGAGAAAGATCTTCGGCCTGCAGCACCTGTCCTGCGTTCAAGGGATGCGCGGCCGCGACATAGAGATCGTTCAGCGGCTTCGCGGCACGTGGTTTCGTCATTCTCCTGCTGAGCCAAAACGTAAACAGGCCGGAGATGACCAATGCGGCAATCAGAGCGAGAATCAAGCGGCGCGCCATGGGTGTTTACCGGTGGACCAGCAGCAGGCAGAACGTTCCTGCGCTGCCGGCAGCGATCGCCAAGGCATAGGGAAGGCTGAGCGCCTGGCGATTATCAACGTTGAGCACCGGATGCGGCGCCAGACCCTCAAAGCGGTGGTGCTTCAGCAGCGCCAGAATGTTTCGCAGGGTTTCCTTCAAACGGCGGCGATAGAGGGCCAGCGCAGCGGCCATCATGCCGCCGGCCAATGCGGTCAAAATAAGCAATGAACCGGCGCGCGGCAGCCCGGCAAGGCAACCCACCGCGGCGATCAGCTTTACGTCGCCCGCGCCCATTCCGCCAGCCAAGTAAAAGACCAGGAAGATGAGGCCGCAGAGCAAGCCGCCCGCTATGCTGGAGCCGAGCTGACTCCATCCCCCCAACGCCAAATGCAAAAGCAGTCCGGCAGGAATTGCGGAAAGGGTAAGGAGATTCGGTATCCGGCGGCTGCGCAGGTCATATACCGCGCCGACGATAGCGCAGAGCAGAGCGGTTGCGGGATATACAAGGTCAATCGTCAAGTTATGCATCGAAGCTTCCGGGGTTAACTTCCAAGCCAGATTTCAAAGCTGCTCTTCCCCTGCCGGCCAACTCCGGCCTTCCAAACTTTCCAGAGAGCCCGCCTACTGCGTCGGGTATTCCGCAGGACGCGATCTTCCGAAGGTGCCGGCTAGGCGACTGTTTGGAGGTGCAGATCTCGTGCTCTGCACCCATTCTTCGCGTCTCCAGCAAAAGGCTTTTCTTGCCAGAGACGCGAAAGAACTGAGGCTCTACGGCGCCTGCCCGGGGATTCGTCTCCGCAGCCGGTAGATAGACGCTGCTCAGAGAGCAGATCCCTAGGGGGCCGGCGTTAACGCAGTGGTTAGTTTGGTGCCGATGGTGCCGAGCGCGGTGCCGATCGTGGTAGCAAGAGTGCTCATGGCTGCCGTAGCGCCGAGAGCAATCAGCGCCGCAACCAAGGCATATTCGATGAGATCCTGGCCGGACTCGTCATGCAGAAACCGGACCAGGGATTGTTTGCAATTTTTCACAGGAGTTCTCCTTAATCAGCGTTGGGTGCAGGCTCTTCTTCCAAATCAAAGGGCACTGCGTCTGTTCCCCATATCGGCGCAATCCTGGGTTAAAGCGTCTTTTTTTTGGGCAGGTTCCAGTACTTTCGTGGGATGAGCAATCGCCGTCTTCCAGCCGATGTATATGCCAAGAGCACTTCTCTTGATTAGAAAGAATGCATCGGGATTCGCGCGCCGCTGTGCGCAGCCAGCAGGAATGCTGGGGGCCGGACGGCGGAGTAGCCGGCCGGCGCGGATAGCACACCGGAATCGAACTTATGACAAGCTTTGCGGCACAAGCCGGCGGGAACACGGAGCAGCGAGACTCTCCCCATCTGGAGCGGCTATCCGATCACTGCATCCAACTAAAACTCCAGCCACGAACCCAACCGGAGATAGGGGACGAGCAGCTTTGCTGGGAAGCAGCCCGCGCTCATGCCATCCTTCTCGGCGATGCCCCGCGAAGAAGCACTTTAGAAGACACAGCGCTCGAAAATCGAACGTTCCATCGGACCATGACTGTCTTCTCGTCGCTCTTTTTACTGGCGGCTCTTCTCTGCATCGGGTTCTTCCGCTGCAAATTAGCCGTCGGCGGCCTCGCCGTGGTCATCACGGAGGTTCTGCCTCCGGTGTTCTTTGCCGGATATTGCTGGCTGAGAAACGATGGGAGGCGCTTCCAATGCAGCCTGCTTCTGTGGTGGGCGGCCATTATGATTACGTTGTTCAAGTTCCCGGTTTACCTGGCCGCGCGCCTGCACATGCCTTTGCGGGATGAGATGCTTGCGCGATGGGATCGCGATCTGGGGGGCCCGCTCTTCGTACACTTTGCTGCCCGGCATGCTGTGGCGGCGGGCGCGCTGAACGTTTGTTATGACCTGCTTGTGCCTCTGATGCTGCTGGCGGCAACCGCGCCCGCATTGCGAGGGCAGGCTCGGGCGGCCAAGGAGTACCTGGTCGGCACGTCTTTCGCGCTTCTTTGCGGTGCGGCGATCTTCGCAGCGTTTCCCGCCGCAGGGCCTTGGACGGTGGAAGGTTTTGTGCCGTCGGCAAGCCAGCAAATCTGCCAGCGGCTTCTGCTGGAATTCCGTTCACCCGCCACTCATACAATTACATTTAGCGATGCCGCGATCATCGGCTTCCCCTCCTTCCATGTGATCTTCGCGATCCTCGCCGCCGCGGCTCTGGCATCGATCAAGCCGCTGCGCATTCCCGGCATCATTCTGGCTGCCTTGATCTGCTTATCCACCCTCACGACAGGATGGCATTATATTTCCGACGCCATAGCAGGAATCGCCGTCGGCATGTTTTCTCTTGGCGCCGCCAAGCTCTACAGCAGATATGAAGATCGGCTGGAGCGCCGCGGCTCGGTTTCAGTGTGGCGCCTCAAAAGGAAAGCCCCGCAAAAAGAAGCTGGGGGTACGCGGCAGGGAAGGCTTACCAGTGACATACCGGCGGCCGCCAAACGGCGAGCTCTTTGGAGC
>JANWJB010000031.1 GCA_025449575.1 Acidobacteriaceae bacterium | reverse complement strand
GATGATTCTCCTCGTGCGTTGCCGCGGCGATCTCTCCCGCCGCCGAACTTTGTTCCGGTGCGAAGACCGTCGCCGGAAGCCACTCCATTGTCGTTGCGCGCCACGGATTGTTAGATGCGTGCTGCCCGCGCCACGCACTCCAGACCAGATTCCACAAAAAAAGAAACTGCGCGCTAGCTAAAAAGATGGCGGCATAGGTGATGTGCTTTTCCAGCGGCAACAGATGAAGGAATGGCGAACCGGCCGCGGTCATCTCCGCATATTGCCGCGGTTGACCCGCCAGCCCGGTCAGGTGCATGGGCAGAAAGGTCGCGTAGGCCCCGGTAAGGGTGAGCCAGAAATGCCACTTGCCTAAGCCTTCATGCATCATCCTCCCGCTCATGAGAGGGAACCAGTAATAGACACCGGCGAAGACGGAAAAGACGCCGGCCATTCCCATCACAAGGTGAAAATGAGCGACTACGAAGTAGGTGTTATGCAGGTAGCTGTCCAGCGCCGGCTGCGCCAGCACCAGTCCGGTGAGACCGCCGGTAACGAAGAGGGAGACGAACCCTAGCGCGAAAAGCAAGGGAGGCCGCAGCTCCAGGCCGCCCTCCCAAATCTCTCCCAACCAGCTCAGTACCTTAGCGGTGCTGGGTATGGCAATGGCCATGCTGGTGAGCGAAAAAGCAGTTCCCGCATAGGGATTGATGCCGCTCACGAACATGTGGTGTCCCCAGACGATGAATCCCATAAGACCGATCAGCACTGTGGTTCCGGCGAGCATCCGATAGCCGATCACCGGCCGATGAGTGAAGTTCGCGAGCAGTGAAGAGACCAGCCCCATTCCGGGCAGGATGGTGATGTAGACCTCCGGGTGGCCGAAGAACCAGAAGAGATGCAGCCACAGCAAGGGCGAGCCATCGCCCCGGTGCAGAACCGTGCCGCTGATCACGTCCCAGGAGGGAATAAAAAAGCTGGTTCCGAAGTGGCGGTCGCAGACCAGCAGCACCAGGGCTGCCAATAGCACGCTGAAGGCCAGCAATACCAGGATTGACGTCACCAGCCAAGACCAGACGGTAAGCGGCAGCCGGCCGAGCGTCATGCCTCGACAGCGGCCGCTCACGATGGTGGTTAACGCGTTCACCGCGCCCATCATTGAGGCGATGCAGAAGATGGCCAGGCTGGCGATCCAGAAATCCATCCCAGCGCCTTGGCCCGGGCCGGCCTTGGGAATAGCGCTCAGAGGCGGATAGGCCGTCCAGCCGGAGATGGGGCCGCCGCCGGGGGCGAAGGTTCCGGCAATGAGGACGGCAAAGGCCGCCGCGGTGCACCAGAAGCCGGCGGCATTCAGCCGGGGGAACGCCATGCGGCGCGCGCCGATCTGCGCCGGCAATACCAGATTGCTGAAGCCGCTGACTGGAGCCGTGGTCAGTACGAAGAAGACCATCAGCGTGCCGTGCATGGTCATCACCGCCAGATATTGCTCCGGGCGCAGGACGCCCAGCAGGGGAAAGCGCAGTGTGGGCCAGACCATGTGCAGGCGCATTACCAGCGAGAGCAGCGTGCCCGCTGCAACTGCCAGCAGAGACAGCACCAGATACTGCACTCCGATCGCGCGATGGTCGGTGGAAAAGATCCAGCGCCGGCCCCAGCTTCGGCCGCCCCCGCCGATCGGTGCGAATGATTGGTCGATGCGCGCCGCCGCATCAGAGGTAGCCGGGGCAGGGGATTGCCCAGAAAGATTTACGGCATTATCCAGCCGGCGGGGCGTCATCGGTTTCATTTGTCTATGCAACAACCACTGTTTCCTGTTCGACTTCTAAGACTCATTGGCCCGCTCCCGCGGCTGCCGAGGCGGCCGCCGCAGCCCGCTCCCTCCCGGCAAGCCACGCCGTGTACTCAGCGGGCGAGACAACGCGCAGGCTGGCCTGCATATGCTCGTGTCCCATTCCACAAAGTTGACTGCACACAATAGGGAAGACGCCTGCGGAGACGGGGGTGAAGTGCAGGTGCAGCACCAAGCCGGGCACGGCGTCTTGTTTGAGCCGCATGCCGGGAATAAAAAAGCCGTGAATCACGTCTTGGGAGCGCAGCGTCAGATCCACCTCGCGGCCCGCCGGCAATACTAATACGCTGGAGACGAAATCGTCGTGTCCAGCCGCATCGGCGGGATCGATGCCCAGAGGATTGCCGCCGGCGGGGTCCGCCAGCTCCGGCTTCGTGTGGCCAAAAGCAGCATCCTGGCCCGGATAGCGGAAGTACCAGTGAAACTGCGTACCGACGACCTCCACCTGCAGGGCCGCTGGCGAAGGCCCCGTATAGCGATCAGTCGCCCACAGCCGCTGCGCGTCAAGCGTCATCCATGCGTACACCAGGCAGAGGGCACAGAGCGCCGCGATCTCCACCGTGAAGATCTTTCGGGAGTGAGCCGCGCTAACGGAGCCGTGATCCGCTTTTCGGCGCCGCAGAGGGCCCCAGAGCAGCAGAAGGTGTGCCAGCAGAAGCAACCCCAGCAGTAAAACAAGGTCGCCGTTCATCAGATGGTCGAGCACAAAGCCGTGGCGGGAGCCATTGGCGGGCATCCAGTCCCAGCCATGCGACATGGCCGCGTGCGCGCCGCTGATCGCCCCTCTCTGATTCATTGCCGGTATTTCCAGTTTAAGCCCGCAGAGAAAATGACGCATGGAACAGGGCAGCGCTTCGGGGTTTCAACTGGCTTCGAATTCGAAATGCCTGGACTTGGAAATGCCTGGAGTTCGCAGAAGCTTCCCTGCGTGCGCTGCCGGCAGCGAAGTCAATCGAGGAGCTTGCAGACTCTATTGCTGCACGTTAGCGGCTACGATATCGACAAAGAGGCGATGCACGCGGCGGTCTAGGGACAGCTCGGGATGGAAGGTTGACGCCAGGCGATTGCCCTGGCGCACCAGAACAGGGAAGCCGTCGCGCTCCGCCAGCACTTCCACTGCGGGACCGGCGCGGCTGATGCGCGGCGCGCGGATGTAGACCATCTCCAACGGCGGCCCGGGGAGCTTGGTCTCAACCTCCACCACAGCGCTATCGATCTGCCGTCCATAGGCGTTCCGCTCGACGTCGATGTCCATCGCATCCAGGCTCTGCTGGGCCGGATGAGTCACTTTGTGAGCCAGCAAAATGCAACCGGCACAGGTGCCAAAAACCGGCTTCTCGCGCACAAAGCTCGCCAGCGCTCCCAGCAGCCTGTCGCGCTCCAGAAATTTAAGGAATGTTGTCGATTCGCCGCCGGGCAGAATCAGTCCGTCCAGCGATTCCGGACCGGCTAACACCAGCGCCTCTGGCGCGCGCACCAGCAGGGGCTCGGCGCCGGCCTCGCGCAGCGCATCGGCGTGAGCGGCGAAGTCCCCCTGCAGCGCGAGGACGCCGATGCGCGGTGAATGGATGACTTTTTTGTCTTCTCTCAAATTCGACATCCCAACCAAGCAGAAAAGAGAGATATCTGCTTGTCGCGCCTCCCATACAAGCCGCGCTTCGCAGGCTCCAAAACGTCAATCTTTGAACAGAGCGCGGCCTTCCCGTGCGCCATAGGATACAGAACGAGACCGGAACCGGCGCCGGCGGGGAAACCATCTCCCCTTTTCATGGCTTTCCTTGAATCCTCTTGCCGCACTCGCTCTACCAGCCGCGGGTTTGCAGCAGTTGCCTCTCGTCCAGAGCGGCGACTGCCAAGCCTTTCATCGCGCCGGTCATCTTCTCGCTGACTTCGGCCAGCACCTTGGGATCGCGGCAGTGCGTGGTGGCAATCACGATGGCGTTGGCGCGGGACTCCGCCTCTTCGCGCTCCTTGGGAGTGCGAGGAGCACCTTGCGCGTTCAACTCCACATCCAAGGGGGTCGTGCCGTCCTTCATGAAGATGCCCGAGCCGACGAAGATGGCCTCGGCGCCAAGCTGCATCATCAAAGCCGCGTCGGCGGGGGTGGCGATGCCGCCGGCGGAGAAATTGGGTACCGGCAGCTTGCCGTTTTGCGCTACCATGCGCACCAACTCATAGGGCGCGCGATGCTCCTTGGCGGCGGCATACAGTTCCTGTTCGCTCAGAACGGTAAGGGCCTTCATCTCCTTGACGATCTGCCGCATGTGCTTGACGGCGTGCACCACGTCTCCCGTGCCGGCTTCGCCCTTGGTGCGAATCATGGCAGCGCCCTCGGCGATGCGCCGCAGAGCTTCTCCCAAATCGCGCGCGCCACAAACGAAGGGTGTCTTAAAGGCGTGCTTGTCGATATGGTGCGCCTCATCCGCCGGGGTGAGCACCTCGCTCTCGTCGATGAAGTCCACGCCCAACTGCTGCAGGATCTGCGCCTCGGCAAAGTGGCCGATACGCGCCTTGGCCATCACGGGAATCGATACGGCATGAATAATCTCGCGGATCAGCGCCGGGTTGGCCATGCGGGCGACGCCGCCTTCGGCCCGAATCATTGCCGGAACGCGCTCCAGCGCCATCACCGCCACGGCGCCTGCGCGCTCCGCGATCACGGCTTGCTGCGTCGTCATCACATCCATGATGACTCCGCCCTTGAGCATCTCCGCCAAGCCCGTCTTCAGCCGTAAACCCGTGGCGCCTGAGTAGTTTCCGTTGGTCTCCGCCATCTATCCGCCTCCTTGGCGCGCCAGCCGCCGCTTCGCGCTTCACCGCGGACGCGTGAGGTCCGCCTGTCTGTTTCCAGAGTATCAGGAGCAGCCGGAGCGCCGAGGATGGCTCCCCCGTGCGGCGGTATACTCAAGGCTGCCATGGCGTTAAGCGGAGCACAAACAGCGGGGGAAATGGGGCCCAGTAGCAGAGGGGGGTCCGGGAGCAGCGCGGGGAAGAATCCCGGCGCCCGGCCGGTGGAGAAGACTTTCTACATCGAGACCTTCGGCTGCCAGATGAACGCGCACGATTCGGAAAAAGTGATCGGGACGCTGGAGCATCAGGGCTACCGCCAGGTGCAGTCGGAGATGGAGGCGAACCTGATCCTCTATAACACCTGCTCCATCCGCGATAAGGCGGAGCAGAAGGTCTTTCACCGGCTGAACGATTTCAAAAAGTATTACGCCGCCGGCAAGCGCTTTGCCGTGTTGGGATGCGTGGCGCAGCAGGAGGGAGAACGCATCTTCGAACGCGCACCCTACGTTTCCATCGTCTCCGGCTCGGCCTCCTACCGCAAGCTGCCGGAGATGCTGCGGAGATTGGAGGCAGGGGAGCGCCACATCACTGGCCTGGATGACCGGCAAACCGAGGAGACGTTTGAGACCGAGTTCACCCGGCGCTCCAATCCCCATCGCGGATACATCACCATCATCGAGGGCTGCGACAAGTTCTGCGCTTATTGCGTAGTGCCTTACACGCGCGGCAAAGAGCGCAGCCGCACCGGCAGCTCGGTGGTAGGTGAGGCGCGCCGCATGGCCGCGAGCGGCTATACCGAAGTTCAGTTGTTGGGGCAAAATGTCAATTCTTACCGCGATCCGGAAGGGAAGTTGAGCTTCGCCGAGTTGCTGGGCGCCATTGGAGAGCTTGACGGCATCCGTCGCGTGCGCTTCACCACCTCACATCCGCGTGACTTTACCCGCGACATCGTAGAGGTCATCGACCGGGTGGAAACGCTCTGCGATCATGTGCACCTGCCGGTGCAGAGCGGCTCCTCACGCATGCTCCAGGCCATGCAGCGCGAGTACACGATGGAGAGCTATCTGGAACGCATCGCCTGGATAAAATCCGCGCGCCGGCCCATCAGCATCACCACCGACATCATCGTCGGTTTCCCGGGCGAAACCGAAACCGATTTCGGACAGACTTTGGATCTGCTGCAACGCGTGCAGTATGACGCCGTCTTCGCCTTCAAGTATTCTCCCCGGCCCAACACTCCCGCACTGGCCATGCCGGACAGCATCGACGATGAGGAGAAGAGCCGCCGGTTGCAGCGGCTGTTGGAGAAGCAACGGGAGATCCAACGAACGAATTATGCGAATCATATAGGGCAGGTGATGGAGGTCGCGGTGGAAGGGTTCAATACGCAGCGGGGCCAGGTGATTGGGCGCAGCTCGCAGAACAAGACGGTGAACTTTAGCGCCCGGCAAGCCATTTTCCCTGCCCCGGGGAGTTACCTCCCGGTTCAAATCACTAACAGCTTTCCTAACAGTCTGGTGGGGGAGGCCGTCCAATAACGGAGGTACGGAATGGACGTCGAAGCAAAAATTCGGAGCACGGCAAAAGATCCGCCCACCAAGGACATTGAAATGAAGATTCGCGGCCTGGTGATGGATCCCTCCAACAACACACCCATCGTGATCCTGAAGGACGTGCAGGGAGATACCGTTCTGCCGATTTGGGTAGGGCTCTATGAAGCCAATGCGATCGCTCTGGAGATCGAGAAGGCCTCTCCGCCGCGGCCGATGACGCACGACCTGCTTAAAAACCTCATCCATGGGTTGAACGCAGTGGTACAAAAGATTGTCGTTACAGAACTTAAGAATGACACGTTCTACGCCATGATCTGGATGGAACAGGATGGAGAAATTGTTGGCTTGGATGCCCGGCCCTCCGACGCACTGGCTTTGGCGCTGCGCTCCGACTGTCCCATTTACGTCAGCGAAGAGGTGCTGCGCATCGCGAAACTGGCGCCCAGCGTAGTGGAGGCCAATCCCGAAGATCTGCGCCGTTGGCTGGAGGGGCTGAACGACGACGATCTGGGCCGCTACAAGATGTGAGAAAGCGGCGTCTTCGCCGTGCGCTGTAGCTGCCGCTGCCAATGGAATCGCAAATTCCTCCGCTACGGCGGGAATGACGGTTTCGCGCGAGGGAGCGATATGCCCGGTTGGCGGCGAATGGCTGGAAAGCTTTGGGCGCCCACGGCGCTCGGCATCTTCCTAGGCATATTCTTTGCCGCTGCTGCTGGTGTTGCTGCTGGTGCTGCTGCTGGTGCACAGGCGGCGCAGGCGAATCCGGCTGCCTTGCAGACGCCGAATATTCCGGCAGGTCCCACCGTGCAAAATCCCACAACCGAACTCCGCGTGGGCTCGCAACTGGTGTTGGTTCCTACACTCGTCGCCACGAAGCGCGGCCGACCGGTATTTACGCTGACGGCTGCCGATTTTACGGTGACCGATGACGGAGTGCCGCAGAAGCTGCGGCTGGAGCCGGACGCGGGTTCAACGCCCCTGGCTTTAGTGGTCGTGGTGGAGACGGGGGGCGCCGGAGCGGCGCAACTGGAGAACTATCGCGGTCTAGGGTTGCTGGTGGAGAACATTGTTGGCGCGGTGCCGCATCGCGTGGCAGTGGTCGGCTTCGACAGCAAGCCGAAGCTGATGCAGAGTTTTACCGGAAATCTCGATGAGGTGGGCGATGCGCTCGACGCCTTGCGGCCAGGAGACAAAGGCGCCGCCATCTTCGACGCGCTTGGAATGGCAATTACCATGCTCGGCAAGCAGCCGCCAAGCTACCGGCGGCAGATTCTGCTGCTGAGCGAGACTCGTGACCAGGGCAGCGAGCGCGACGTGGAGCAGGCTCTCCAAACGATCAGCGACACCAATACCACCATCTACAGCCTAGCCTTTCCC
This sequence comes from Acidobacteriaceae bacterium, assembly GCA_025449575.1. GTDB lineage: Bacteria > Acidobacteriota > Terriglobia > Terriglobales > Acidobacteriaceae > PALSA-350. The sequence goes on along the minus strand of JANWJB010000031.1, from coordinate 1,548 downwards.
AGCATTGGGAGCACCGTTCGACACCAGGCATTGAAAATATATCGCGACCCCGATCCTGAGCCGCCGGGCGGATGCATGAGCCGCAAGCCAAACGCCGACGGCAGCCCGCAGAAGAGCGTGGCGGCGCAGGCCTACGACTGCGCCGGCGTGTTGCTGCCTCCGCTGCGTCTGGCTAAGATTCTCGAGACCGCGGCCAGAAACGAGATGCGGCAGAATGTCCCGCGGACAGTCGCCGAGGTCAGTGGCGGAGAGTATTTCGAGTTTAAGAACGTGCGCAGCCTCCAGCGCGATCTGATCGCCATCTCTAACCATATGCCGAATCGATACCTGCTAAGCTTCCAGCCGCAGTCGCCGCACGCGGGCATGCATGCGATCACGGTCAAGCTGCCGGATTATCCTCAGCTCAAAGTAGCCGGGCGGCGCGGCTACTGGGTAGACGCCGAAGACAGTTCAAGACAATAAACGCGTGGAAGGGGACGCCGTGCAACGGCTGCCTTAGAGGGGTTTGGTGGCGAAAGTCCCGGTGCGAGTGCGGGCTTCAGCTTTAGTTAACAGAATATCCGTTATCGGACACGATGGACGCGCGGGGGCAACGTTTCCATGCGTCCTTCTCCTATCCCATTTCCCATCAAATCTGATAAGGAATACGGACCCCTGGGTGTTCCCTGGGAAAATCCTTGTGATTCCGTGTGACCAGAATGCGGCCCGTTGTTTCGGCGGTCGCCCATATGATCGCGTCCGGAAGCTTGATGCGGTTCCCGCGCCGAAGGGCGACGGCGCGATCCGCGATTTCCGGCGTCAGCAGCAGGCATGGAAACTCTGCCAACGCCGACCGGGTCTCTTCCTCCCGTGCCGGGGGCGCTCCGGCCAGGACCTCCATCCAAGTGACAATGCTGATGGCGCGATCACGGAACCGGTCCAGTTCGGCTTTCGCTTTCCGGATTCCGTTGAAATAATCGATGAGGATGTTGGTGTCGAACAGCGCTTTCAACGCTGCCATTCATTCCTCATCCTACGCTGATGCGACAGCGCATCTACCGGTGATTCCTTCCACAGACCAAAGCCTTTGGAACCGGACTTCGGTCCGTACCGTTCAAGGTATTGGGCGATGGCGTGGCGCACGAGTCCAGCACGCGAAACGTTCTTCTCTTTGCTAAGACAATTCAGTGCCGCCAGATCGTTTTCCGGGATATCCACGAGGGTTCGCATGATATACAACGATGATATCATAAGCAGGGATCCCGCTCAATGAAGACCTCGGCAGCATCGAATCGGAACGCGGCGGACGGTCTGACTGCGTCCTGAACCGAAATACCTTAGCCCTTAGGCGCATAGATCATCTCTCGATGGCGTCTACCATGATCTATATCGCGGTTCCCGGACCGCAAGCCTAATTCGGCGCAGGCTTCTCGACATCTTCAATGATCACAACCGGCTGCGGGCTCTTGATGGGATCGCCGGCCCCACCCTCGCATACTGGCTTTTGCGCTGGGGCTTCACGCCGACTCTCATAGAACAGGCGCCGCTACCCCGCACTGGCGGCTACAT
>JANWJB010000030.1 GCA_025449575.1 Acidobacteriaceae bacterium | reverse complement strand
TTGAGAATGTGAAGCTTGGATTCGATCCACAGGGTGTAACGACCCTGGTGCTTATGCCGGAGAATCAGCAGCAGGACCCGCAGCTCTCGCGCGAGATCGAAACCCGCCTGCTGCACAGGTTCGAAAATCTGCCGGGCATTCAATCGGTGACGATGCAGACAGAGATTCCATTTTCGGACTACAACATGGCTCTGGACGGAACCACGGACGTTGCCGGGCGGCCCTATCACCAGGGCGATTCGGCGTATTACAGCTTTGTGAGTACGAATTTCATTAAGGCCAGCGGAATTCACCTTCTCAGAGGGCGTGGGTTTCAGCCCGGCGATGAGGCGAGCGGCGCCATTGTTGCGCTGGTCAACGAGGCGTTCGTGAAGAAGTTTCTCGGCGGCCGGAATCCCCTTGGCGTAAGTCTCGGATTCCATGCCGAGCCGGGGGATACAGCCGCGGATCTTCCCTTTCGGCAGCCTATGACGGTTGCCGGCGTGGTGCAAAACGAGATCCAGGGAGGAGACCTGGGAGCGCCCTATGAGCCCATGGTCTATCTGGATTATCTGCAGCTTCCGAAGAGCTCATTCCTTAGCGCGGTATTCAGCATGAGCGCGCAATACGCCGCGCGTTCGGCGTTGCCGCCGGCGACGGTGGCAGCCGAATTGCGCGCCGTGGTGAAGGAGCAGGCGCCCACGATGGTGGAGATGAGCCTGGCGCCCATGAAAGAGCGGATCTCGCAGTCGCTGAGCCAGCGGCGCCTCGCCTTGCGGCTTGCTGCCGGATTCGGGATGGTCGCCTTGATTCTCTCGGCGGTGGGAATATACGGCGTACTGGCATACTCGGTGGCGCTTCGGCGGCGCGAGATTGGAATCCGCATGGCTCTTGGATCCAGCCGCGAGAGGGCCGCCGGCCTGGTTATCGGTCAGGCGGGAAAGATGGTTTTGCTGGGGCTTGTTCCGGGGATTGCCGGGGCGTGGGCCGCCGGTCATGCAGTGCGATCGTTCCTATATGGAGTCAAGGCGCTGGATGCGGTTACCCTTGTTGCTGCCGGCGGCTTATTGCTGCTTGTATGTGGTGTCGCCGCGACGCTCCCAGCGATACGTGCGGCTCGGGTCGACCCATTAGAAACTTTGCGCGCAGAATAAGGCCGGCCCGGGGCGATGAGTGAAGGCGGCAGCGGAGCCCCGAGTTATCTCTCGCTTCACGATTCGCCGGAGCCAAGGACCTCGCGCAAGACCTTTGCCCGGAGTGAAAGAGCAGCGGCTCATCGTCGTTGACCGGAAAATGATTGAAGGCCAGGTTGATCTGCGGAACGAAGATGGAGATCCGGTACAGGTCGGGCGCGATTTCGCTGAGATGGAACATGATGGGATCGTAAGGGGATGGAAACAGCAGGCGCAGAGCGCGCCTCCAGTTATGAAGGCGCCTTGCCCGCCAAAGCCCGCAGGAACTGGCGCCCATCCATCCGGTACTTGAATGCCTTGCGTCCATCGATGAATACTACCGGCACGTCTTCGTTGTACTTTTGCCGCAACTGCGGGTCGGCATCAATGTCCACTTCGCGCCACTGAAAGTCGGCGCGGCCCTGCATCTGCGCAAGCGTTTCTTTCACGATGTCGCAGAGATGACATCCGCTCCGCGAATACACAATCACGTCGTGCATAGGATGATTTTAAGCGCTTATCCGATGTGCCTATCGATCTTTCGCTCTCCGAAGGGCGGCGCATGGGAAGGCTTTCATCCGGCTGTGAATCCCAATCGCCTCCGGGGTCCAACATAGATCTTCAGTCCAACTCCGCGCGCCTGTGCTACGCTTCGACCATCAGTGGCCGCTTTCGAAAAAGCATCGGCAGACGTACAGGAGATTCTCTCCAAGCCGATCCGGCAGCTCGGCTTAAAGCTGGAAGGCTCTCCGCTCGAACGCTTTGTCCAGCAGCTCTATAAAGAGTTGGATGCCAAAGGGCTCAATAAATTCCGCCCCAAGTGCTATCTCACCGATGAGTGGGGTTGCCCGAACATGGAGCCGGTGATCGGAATCCCGTTCTACCTGGCCGACCCAAAGCTGCAGCGTCTTGAATCGGAGATGAACGATATAGAAGATGCGCGGCAGATCATGATGTACATGCGCCACGAGGCCGGCCATGCCTTCAATTACGCTTATGCGCTCTACAAAACGAAAGAATGGCGCGATCTTTTTGGGCCGTTCCGTCGGCCGTACCGGGATAACTATAAGCCCATTCCGTTCTCGCGCCAGTTCGTGCGGCACATGGAGGGCTGGTACGGGCAAAAGCATCCCGATGAAGATTTTGCGGAGACGTTTGCGGTGTGGCTGACGCCCCGCTCCAACTGGCGAAAGCGATACAAGGGCTGGGGAGCGATGAAGAAGCTGCTCTACATGGATCGCATCGGCCGCAAACTAGGCAATGCTGCCCCAGTGGTTGCAGACGGGGATACCGATATTACCGTCGACGAAATGGATGTGACGGTCGGAGAGTTCTATCAGCGCGCGCTCGATCAGCAGCTCGCTCCAGGTGAACTTCCCCTCGACACCGATCTGCGCGACATTTTCAATATATCGAAGCGCCGCGTGAAGAACGTCCGCCCGGCGGTCGATCTTCTTCGGGAGAACCGCAAGGTCCTCGTCGATAAGGTGAATTATTGGACGGGCGTTCAGCGTCCGCTGGTAAAGAAGTTAGTGGAAGCCATCGAAGCAAAAGTCAATGAACTCGGCCTGCGTGCGGACATAAGATACGAGAAGGAATCTCTAACGGAAGTCACTGTGTACGCGACCGCGCTGGCGATGAATTACATCACTCGGGGCAAGTTCATTCTGCCCTGACGGGTGCTTCACCTCTGCCACTGCGGCAGTTGTGGGTCATATCGAGAGAGCACAGAGGCAACATGGCAAACCTAAAAGTAACGATACTGCACGACGTCTGGGAAGAGGGCGCACCGGAGCCGGAGCCCGAGCCGGTCAAGGCGTCGCGCGGCAAGAATGGCAAGCGCCGCAAAAAGAAAAAAGATCCGCTGCACGACCGCGAAGAGATCTTTGAAGCATTGGCGAAGCTGGGGCACGAGCCTTCCTATTACGTTCTCGATGGCAAGAACCAATCGCTGCTCGCGCTCGCCAAGTGCGGCGCGGACCTTATCTTCAATCTCACGGAATCTTACGCCGGGCACGACACGATGGACAAAAACATCGCCGCGTATCTGGAGCTGCTTGACATTCCCTATACCGGCGGGGGTCCGCAGGCTCTCTATCTTGCCCAGGACAAGTCGATTGCAAAGAAGATCTTCGATTTTCATAAGATCAAGACTCCGGATTTCGCAACCTCTTACAAAGGCCGCACCGATCATTCGCACGATATTGAGTTTCCGCTGATCGTGAAACCTGTCTCCGAAGACGGCTCCGTCGGCATCGACAGTGAATCCGTCGTCGATAGCGTGAAAGAGCTGATGGAGCGCATCCATTACATCCACGAGGAATTCGACAGCCCGGCGCTCATCGAGGAGTACATCGAGGGCCGCGAGATCTACGCCGCCATCCTCGGAAACGACAACCCCGAGGTGCTCCCGCTGATTGAACTCGACCTCTCCAAGCTCCCCAAGGGAACTCCCAGGATCGCCGGTCAGGACGTGAAATTCGATCATGACGCGGAGGCCTACAAGGTGACAAAATCCGCTCCGGCGGAAGACCTGGACGAGGAGACCACGAAGACACTTCAGGACACCGCGCTCGCCGCCTATCGCGCGCTTAAACTGCGCGACTATGGCCGTGTTGATATGCGGCTGAACAAGAAGGGCGAGGTATACGTGATCGAAGCGAACCCCAACCCATGGCTCGCCAGCGCCGCGGAATTCGCCATGGCGGCCAAGAAGGCCGGCTACTCATACACGGACATGATCGATAAGATCGTGGAACTGGCGCACGCCCGCTCGATGTAGTCCAAAGGGAAGTGATCGAGAGCAGCACGCGCCTTTGCCCGTACTGGTTGCATCCCCTGGCGACGTCGGCCGAAGCGCCGCACGCCAGTTCCTCCTCCTCGACGCGTGTGAGCGGTGGAGAGTCCGGCATAGTCTTATGTGAAGTCGCTATGGAACAATACGCGAGGATGAGAAGAGTCGTGGGATGAGAAGTTGTTTGCTGGTGTGTGGAATTGCCTGGGTACTGAATGCTGTCGGCGCGCAGGCTTCACGGGCGGTATTGCCGAAGGCCCTCCATACCTTGGTGTCCGCTCCCGGGGTGGCGCGGCAACTTTTTCCCCTCAAGCGTCACCCTGTCGTCACACTCACCTTTGACGATCTGCCGGCGGCGGGAGGCCTGGCCCCTGACGAAACACGCGTCGACATTGTCACCAGGCTTACCAGGGAGTTAAGGGCCAACCACCTGAAAGGGATCTACGGCTTTGTGAATGCCGTCGATTTGAACGGCGATTCCGACACCCAGCAGGCCCTCCGGGTGTGGGTGGGCGCAGGGATGAACATCGGCAGCCATACGTGGTCGCATCCCTCGCTTACCAGCGAGACCCCGGCAGCCTATGAGCACAACATCGCGCTCGACGAACCGGCATTGCGCCAATACGGCGGGAAGCGCAACTGGCACTGGTTCCGCTATCCATATCTCGAAGCGGGCGATACGGTGGCGAAACGGGAAGATGTCCGCGGATGGCTTTATGAACATGGTTATCGGATCGCCGAGGTCAGCCTGAACTTTGAAGACGATGATTGGAATGATCCCTACTTGCGTTGCAAAACCAAACACGACAATGCCGGCATTGCTTGGCTCAAGCGGACTTATCTCGAGAATGCGGCGGAGTTTATCCCCCGGGGACGCGAAGAGGAGCAGATCGCTCTTGGCCATGAAATTCCCAACGTGTTGCTGCTGCACGCCACGGACTTTACCACGCTCATGCTGCCCAGCCTGATACAGTTGCTTCGGCAGGAGGGCTTCCATTTTGCGTCATTGCCCAAGGTTGAAAAGAATCATGCCTACGCTATCGACCCCGTGGTCGGGGTCGCGGACGGCGGCACTTTTATCCAATTGATTCTTATGCACCGCCATTTAAGGCTACCGTCATTCCGGCCTGAGCCAGTGCAAGAGTTGAACAGCGTGTGCCGGTAACGGCAAGCGCCGGAGGCTGTCCAAGCGCGTGATATTTGTATCCCGACGGCGGTGCGATCCTCTTAGGACTTCTTCTGTCAACGCAAACCGTAGCGGAGCTCAATCCCGCGTCGGCGCAAACAATAATTTGGACAAGATTGATTTCTTGGGCGTACTATGCGCCTTGGCCGGAAAGGCGGTTCTCGTCGTGACTTGCTGGCGGGGACGGAGAAAACGATTTCCTAAGGCCCCAAGATATGGCCGAAGGGAGCCGTTGCGGCGAGCTTTTCGGGAAAACGTGGGTTCCGATCGAGAGTGGGGGTGTTGCATGAAGCAATGGATTATGCGGTGCGCCGCGGTAGCGCTGTGCGCTGGGTCCGCAACCTTGGTGGCAGGTCAGCAGACCACGCCGGCACGGCCGGATTCACTGACGGTGAGCATTGATACGAGCCAGACCAGCGATCCGGTTTCGAAGTACGAGTTCGGAATGTTTATCGAAAATATAGGCCCCCTCGTGTATCGCAGTCTCTGGTCCGAGATGCTGGATGACAGGAAATTCTATTTCCCGATTAAACCCGGCGAGCCTGCTGCCCTTCCGCAGACCGCCGGGTTCGCCGGCAGGGGACTCAGCAAATGGCTGCCGGTGAATCCCTATGAAGTTGTCGTGATGGACAAAGAGCAGCCGTTCGTCGGCGAACAGAGCCCACGAATTCAACTGAACGCCTCCACGCCGAGCGGTATTCAGCAATCGGGCATTGCTCTGGTGAAGGGCAAAAAATATGTGGGCCGCATCTACCTTCGCGGGACGCCTGGCTCCACCGTAAAGGTCAGCCTGATCTGGGGAAAGGGTGCGAACGAGCGGCAGACGGTCTCCTTCGGCTCGCTCACGGATACATATAAGAAGTTACCGTTGAACTTTACCGCGGGGGCCGATACCGCGGATGGCACATTCGAGATTGCAGGTACCGGTAGTGGAAATTTCCACATCGGTACGGTGTCGCTGATGCCCGCAGACAATGTGGACGGCTTCCGGCCGGATACGATTGCCCTCCTGCGCCAGTTGCACTCCGGAATGTGGCGGCTCCCCGGGGGCAATTTCCTATCCGATTGGAGCTGGTACAACGGGGCCGGCGACATCGACAAGCGCCCGCCCACCTTCGACCATGCGTGGAACGCGATGCAGCCGAATGATATGGGCATGGACGAATTCATGACCTTGTGCAAGCTCATTGGGGTAGAGCCGTACGTCACGGTGAACGCGGGCTTCGGCGATGCGCACTCGGCCGCAGAAGAGGTCGAGTACCTGAATGGATCGGTCAAAACGCCCATGGGAGCATGGCGCGCCAAGAACGGCCATCCTGAGCCCTATCACGTCAAGTTCTGGAACATCGGCAACGAGCCCTGGGGTACGTTCCAACTCGGGTATACCGACCTGAAGTATTACGTCCTCAAGCAGAACGAATTTGCACGAGATATGCGAAAAGTCGACCCGTCGATCACTTTGATCGCATCGGCGAAGATGCTGGAACCGATGGCGCTGCAGGGCGAGATGCGCGCAAAGTACGTGGATAACATGCAGCCCGCTTTTGGGACCGACATCGACTGGACCGGCGGCATCCTCAAAAATTCGTGGGGGTACTTTGACGGTATCGCCCAGCACTGGTATGAATCGCCCGGCAGGCACTTCGATGTTGAACTGGCAAAGAAGCTGCCGCCCGGAGCGCCCTCAACTGCTGCGTACGTAACCTATAAACCGACGACGCTCGAGTCTGCCCGCCATGCCGGCGATGTGATCCGCCGCCATGCCGAAGAGTGGGAGGGATACCAGCAGCGCTTCCCCGACATGATCAAAAAGAAGATCTTTCTCTCTATCGACGAATATGCCTACTCGGGCGGGGGCGGCAGGCGGACGGGCCCGAATCTAAAGGGGGCCCTTGCCTATGGGATGCTGTTTGACGAGGAGATGCGGCACACCTCTTTCCTTACGATGACGGCGCACACCATGGGTACATCCACCCTCGACATCACTCCGACGGCTTCCACCTTTAACACGCTCGGACTTATTTTCAAGATGTATACCAATCACTTTGTCGGCACGATTCCTGTCTCCGTCTCAGGGAATTCGCCGCAACCACCAACGAAGAACCCGCCATACGCCGATGAGCCGAAGACAAGATCCGGAAGTCCGACGTATCCACTCGATGTGTTTGCCGCCCTCTCGCCGGATCATAAATACCTCAACGTCGCCGTAGTGAATGCGACGGAAAAGGAACAGAAGTTCGATCTGACGGTTACCGGTGCAAAGGTGGAAGGCCCATCGACGCTCTGGCAGCTGACTGGGAAGAGCTTGGATGCCGCCGACCGAGTCGGTCAACCGCCGCAGGCGGAGGTGAAAGAGACCTCGGTTACCGCAGGTCCGGCGATCTCGGTTGCACCGATCAGCGTGAACATCTATCGGTTTCCGGTAGCTGGTGCGGCGCAGTAACACTCCTTTGCAAATTACTGCGCTTCTAGCGCGTCGATGCTTGGGATAGGGACGGTATCAAAGAACGAACGGCGACATGGATCACAGAGGAGTGTAGGGATGAAGGTGCGATTTTCACTTTTCATAGCAGCGTCAATCTGGATTGGATTTGCGGCTGGGGCTCTCGCGCAGCAGGCTCAGCCGACTGCTCCAGAACAGCTGGCAGTCACCATTGACACTCAACAGACGGCGGCGCCCATTTCGAAGTATCTCTACGGGGGGTTCATCGAGGAGGGCGGCACGCTGGTCTCTCGCAGCCTGTGGTCCGAACTGATCGACGACCGGAAATTCTATTTTCCAATCACATCTGAGGTTGCCAACCCGCCCGCCGGCGCACGAGGCAGAGGAGTGTTCGGGATGCCTCTCCGCAAATGGCGGCCTGTGGGCCCGGACCAAGCGGTAGTGATGGACAAGGATGACCCGTTCGTCGGCGAACAGAGCCCAAGCATTCAACTGGATTCTTCCACGCCGCATGGCATTCAGCAAACAGGCTTTGCCTTGGTCAAGGGTAAGAAGTATGAGGGGAGAATCTACCTGCGCGGGACGCCGGGCTCGACCGTGAAGGTCAGTCTAATCTGGGGAGAAGGCGCGAACGACAGACAGACGGTTTCCTTCAACTCACTCACCGATACATACAAGAAGTTTCCCCTCAGCTTTACCGCGGCTGCCGGCACCGACAGCGCAACATTCGAAGTCGCTGGAACAGGCAGCGGGAATTTTCACATCGGCACAGTGTCGCTGATGCCGTCGGACAATGTGGACGGCTTCCGTCCGGATACGATTGCACTGCTGCGCAATCTTCATGCCGGAATGTGGCGCTTGCCTGGGGGCAATTTCCTTTCCGATTGGGATTGGCACAATTCAGTGGGCGATATTGACAAGCGTCCGCCCATGTTTGACGACGCCTGGCACGCGATGCAGACCAACGACGTTGGGCTGGATGAATTCATGACGCTGTGCAAGCTCATCGGGGTTGATCCTTATATCACCGTGAACGCCGGCTTTGGCGATGCGCATTCGGCCGCCCAGGAGGTTCAATACCTGAACGGAGCAGCCAACACGCCCATGGGAGCATGGCGCGCAAAGAATGGCCATCCCGAGCCCTACCATGTCAAGTACTGGGATATCGGCAACGAGCCTTATGGATCATGGCAACTTGGCCACACCTTCCTGAAATATTACGTTCTCAAACATAACGAATTTGCAAAGGAGATGCGCGCCGCCGATCCTTCGATCACGCTTCTCGCCTCCGGCGCCATGCCTGACGAAATGACGGTCGAGGGCCAGGCGCGCCTCATCCATCCGGACGATCCGCAGACCCGTTTCGGTGACGACTCCGACTGGACGGGCGGGCTCATCGCGAACTGCTGGGGGAACTTCGATGGTCTCACAGAGCACTGGTACGTCCGCCCAGGCAAGCGCTTCGACTACCAGCACGCAAGGACTCTGTCGGCGGATGCCCCCATAGAGGGCGGATACGTTCCGGTGCAGGAAACCCAACTCGAGGCGATACGCCATCCTGCGGACCGAGTGCACAAGAAGTCGGAGGAATGGGCTGAGTACGAAACGCGATTCCCCGAAATGCGCCAGAAGAGGACCTTCCTTTCCATCGACGAGTATGGCTTCGGACGCGGAGGTCTTGAGACGACTCTGGCTACCGGGATGGTCCTCAACGAGATGTTTCGGCACACCGATTTCATGAAGATGGCCGCCTACACGATGGCCGTTTCGACGCTCAGCTACAACGCCACGGATGCCGTTTACAACTCAAGGGGTCTTCTGTACAAGATGTACCGCGATCACCTCGGAACTCTGCCGGTTGCAGTGTTGGGTAATTCGCCGCAGCCTGTACCGAAGTATCCGCCCTATGGAGATCAGCCGGCGACGGGCTCCGGCAGCCCCACCTATCCGCTCGACATGGTTGCCGCGTTCACCGCCGATCACAAGTATCTGACTATCGCCGTCGTCAACGGTACGAACTCGGCACAGAAGTTTAACTTGCATGTCGATGGCACGCGGCTGGAAGGGCCATCGACCCAATGGCAGTTAAGCGGAAGCAGCATGACCGCGGACAACCTTGTGGGGAAGCCCCCACAGGTCCAGGTGAAAGAAATTCCCATAGCCAACGTTCCAGAGACGATCACGGTTGCGCCGGCAACGGCTAATATTTACCGCTTCCCGGTAGCTCGGTAGGCGCAGTGACGCCCGCTGGCCGAGCTACAGCTCTCCTAGCGCGTCGAATGCTCCCGATAGCGAGCTGGATGGACCTACGCGGCTTTTCGCCAAGAAAAGCCGCACTCCACCAGGCCGGTGAGACACCGCAGCAGGGAAATGCTTTAGCCGGCGGTTATCTCCCTGGGTTGCGCAGCACCTTCCTCGTCTCTGCCATCCGAATTCC
>JANWJB010000029.1 GCA_025449575.1 Acidobacteriaceae bacterium | reverse complement strand
TGATCGAAGCAACCTCGAAGGCGAGCTTGGAAGCAGCGGGCTGAGCGGCGGTTTGGCCAAAGGCCGCGCCGGCAGCCAGCAGCAAGCCGGTGACGAAGGTGATCCCGTAACGATTGCACATAGAAAAGCCTCTTCCCGCTCCTTGACAAGGTGCCGAAGCGTGTATAGTGTACCAGTTGACTAGCACACATGGGAATGATCTTTCGCCTCAATCAATCTTCCGGTGTTCCCCTCTATCTCCAACTTATGGAGCAGGTGAAGCATGCGGTCGAAACGGGGGCGCTTCAGGAGGGCGACCAACTCCCGACCATTCGCAGCCTGGCCGAGGAGCTGGTCATGAATCCCAATACCGTGGTTCGCGCCTATCGGGAGCTGGAACACGAAGGGGTGCTCGAATTGAAGCACGGGTCGGGAGCGTTCATCAAGGAATCGGGAGCGTCTCGCGCCCGCCTGATCCACAAGGCGCAGGCCGTGGTGCAATCCGCCGTCGAGCGGCTTACCTTCTTGGGACTGACCGAGGACGAGCTTCGCAGGGTATTTGAAAACGAGCTGGCCCAGGCCCGCTCGGAACGGCGATTGGAAAGAGCAGGCAGAGGAAAGCCATGACTGATTTCGTTGTGGAAACGAGCCAACTTTGTAAGTCCTTCAAGAGCAAAGAGGCATTGCGCGGCTTGGATCTGCGCGTGCCCGTGGGAAGCATTTTCGGCTTTCTGGGCCGCAACGGCGCGGGCAAGACAACCACTATCAAGACTTTGCTGGGTCTGTTGCGATCCGATAGCGGAAGTGCGCAGGTCTTTGGCATCCCCGCTACCGATGCCGACAGCGCCGCGGGGATCCGCCGCCGGATCGGCTTTGTCGCGGAAGACAAGGAATTGTACCCCTACATGACGGTGAAGCAGATTATCCGCTACACGCGCCCCTTCTTTCCGCGGTGGCGCGACGATCTGGCGCAGCGTTACTTGCAGATGTTCGAGCTTCCGCCCGAGGGCAAGATCCCCGATCTCTCCAAGGGCATGCGGTCAAAGCTGATGCTGCTGCTGGCGATCTCGCGCGGAGCCGAGCTGCTGATCCTGGATGAGCCGACCGATGGCCTGGACCCGGCCGCCACGGAGGACGTGCTGCGCGAGCTGGTCTCTATCGCCGCTTCGTCGGGAGCCACCATCTTTTTTTCTTCGCACCAACTGGCCGAGGTCGAGCGGATCGCCGACCATGTCGGGATCATCGACCAAGGCAGAATGATCGTGTCCGGCTCCCTGGACGACATGAAGCTTCAGTATCAGCGGCTCCAGGTGGTCTTCGCGGATCGTGCGGATATGCCTGCGCGCTGGGCAGACGGCGTCGCGTCTGTGCGGCAGGAGGGGCGGATGGTTTCGATTTTGGCCAGCCACAACGCCGATGCCATCGTCGAGCAAGCGGAGTCCATTCCGGGAGCAGCCGTGGAGCGCTTCCCGGTGACGCTCAAGGAGATCTTTCTGGAACACGTGAGGAGCAACTGAGATGCTTTGGTACAAAGGATGGCTGGAAACTCGGTTCAGACTGGTGTTCTCTCTCGCCTTCATAGGGCTTATTCTGTTTCTGCTGCATTCGGTCCCGCCGGAGAATAAGTCTAAGATTTTCGCCATTCTTGAATATTCGACCCTGAGCATTTTGATGGTCATTTGCGCGATGCTGGCCGGAGCCGGGATCGTCACGCAAGCGCCCTTTCAAGCGAAGAAAGGCCTCCAGGCCTCGACGCTCTTCACGCTCTCCCTGCCCGTAAGCCGCCTTCGCTTGCTGGCGGTCCGGGCCGGCCTCGGATGGTTGGAGGCAGCCGGCACGATTGCAGTGCTCTGCTGCGGAATGTGGCTGATCTCTCCGCCGCTGAAGAGGATGACTACACCGGTGGAGATGCTCGAATACGCGGGAACCCTCATCGCCTGCGTTTCGGTGATCTATTTCCTATCTGTTTTGCTGGCTACCTTTCTGGACGACGCCTGGCGAATCTGGGGCACCATGATTGGCGCCGCGGCATTTTGGTGGATTTCCAGCCATACTCCATTGCCGGAATTTGCCAACATCTTTCGCGCCATGGGAAAAGGTTCGCCGCTGATCGCGCACACGACGCCGTGGAACGCAATTGCTTTCTCGCTCGTGCTGTCGACAATTCTATTTTTTGTGGCGCTGAGAGTGGTGCGAACTCGCCAATACTAGAGCCGATTCATGATTGTCGAAAAACCTGTTCAGCTCCCGTCGAGCATTCACGATGTGGGGACGAGGCCCGGAGCAGTACACATCCTCTTGCACCTCGCTTGTTGCTTCGGCGCGTTTTTCAACAAACTTCTAGCGGTTCACCGCAACCGCGGCGCGGCGGCGGCGCGAGAGCTTCGCGAAAAGATAGAGCGGAAAACCCCCCACGGCGATGAGCATGGCGAACGCAAATGCGGACATGCCTGCGACACGATCCGTCCGGGCAGCATAGAGAGCATAGATGGTGAGCGCCGTGGGAGCGACTCCGAGAAGTACCGGCACCCAATCCGGACCGGGAATGCGAAAGGGACGAGGCAGCCCCGGTTCCGTTCTTCGCAGCACGACGAGGGCAACGAACTCCAGTATGAGAGAGAGCCCCCACAGCACCAGGTCGATGGTGATGAGCCTTTCAAACGAGAAGCCGAGCGCCAGAGCCCAGCATGTGCCACAGGCGAGCACCGCAACCCACGGAACTCCATTGCGGAGTTTCTTGGTGAATATCGACGGAAGAAAGCCGTCTTCGGCGAGCGCATGCGGCAGGCGGGTGTAAGACAAGGTCAGATTGCTGAAGGTGCCAAAATCGTCTACGACGCCGGCCAGCACCACAACGACAGCCAACGCCGGCCCTCCAAGCATATGCGCCGCATCCACCCATGCGCCGGTCGAGAATTTGCCGGCGGGAATACCGGCCCAGGCCACGGCGGCGATGGGAATCATGTAGGTCAGCATGACCATGACGACAGCGAGCACGATCACTCGAGGATAATCACGCTGCGGATTCTCCACCTCATTGGCAATCGTCGTCGCGTTGTCCCATCCCATGTAATTCCACATTGCAACGAGAACGGCGATCGAGAAATCGGTGTGAGCGGGACGCGCCATCGAGGCGTGTCCTCCAAATTGTCCATGCGCCCCTAGGAATCCCACGTAGACGGCCAGCCCGACCAGCACGATGTAAGGAGAGATCGAGACTGCCCACAGACGCAGCGACCCTTCCCCGACGGCGGCGGCGCCGCGGAAATTCCACAGAACGGCGGCGATCACGACCAGCAGCTCCAGGGCAATCGCACGATGTCCGCGGGTCAGCCCGGGCGCGATGCGCTCTAAATAGAGCACGAAGGTCGTCGGGTAGATGGCCATGTCGAAGACGGAGGAGGCCAGCGACAGCCATGCCTCCTGAAATCCCCAGAAGGGGCCGAGAGCGCGGCGCACCCAGGCATAAAAGCCGCCCTCGGCGGGCACCGCGGAGGCCAATTCCCCGAGCATGAGAGCGGTGGGAAAGCTCCAGAGGAACGGCAGCAGGAAAAGCAGCAGAAGCGCGCCGCCATAGCCGCCGTACCCGATGATGTCTTCAATGTCATAGGGGCCGCCGGACACCATGAAATAGGTGGCGGCAAGCAATGGGAGAAGACGCAGCTTGCGCAATCCGGCGCGGGGCCGTGCTTCGGAAGATCGCCAACTGGCCATGGAAGGACTTTATCGGAGGCGAGAAGCCAATGCATCCTCGGGGCAGTATTTTCGGCGGAAATCAAATCTTTGGCTGTTGTTGGGGCGGGGCCCGGCCGCCGCAAAACACGCTGAACGCGGACGCGGCAGGCTTACTCTACCCCCAGCACCTTCACAATGACCCGCTTGCGCCGCTGGCCGTCGAACTCCGCATAAAACACGCGCTGCCAGGTTCCCAGGTCCAGCTTGCCGCCGGTCACCGGCAGCGTCGTTTCATGATGCAGCAGCAAAGCCTTCAAGTGGGCATCCGCATTGTCCTCTCCGGTCTGGTGATGCTTGTAGCCGGGCCGTGCCGGCGCAAGTTCCTCCAGCCATTTGCCGATGTCCTCAATCAATCCGCTCTCAAGATCGTTTACATAGATAGCGGCGGTGATGTGCATGGGCGAAACAAAACATAGGCCGTCCTTGACGCCGCTCCTTCGCACAACCTCTTCCACTTGATCGGTGATGTGCACCATTTCCCTGCGCTTTTTGGTTTCGAAAAGAAGGTATTCCGTATGGCTTTTCATAATTAGCAGGTTAGCAAGTTAGCGAGCCGAGGAGTCGGCAGGCCGGCGAGTCGGGCGCTTCAAGGCTCGCCGGCGCACCGGAGGCAACGCTTGATAGGCCCGGAATTGGCCGGCCGTGGTCTCGAGACGAACCCGGGCTGACGCGGCTAGCGTTCTTCTACGAAAATCTCCTCAATCGACTTTCGGAACGCCCGTGCGATCTTGAACGCCAACGGAAGCGACGGATCGTACCGTCCCGTCTCGATGGCATTCACACTCTGTCGTGAAACCTCCAGCTTCTCCGCCAGCAATTGCTGCGACCATCCTCGTTCAGCTCGCAAGGCCTTCAGCCGGTTATGCATCGCCGGCTCCGCGGGCCGCCATCTCCTGCGCGATCTGCGTAACGCCGTAAGTCCCAAAGAACACGATGAAGCACACAAAGGGACCCAGCGCCGATCCGTGAGCGATCGCGCGAAGAAAGTCATTGACGACGATGGTCCCCAGCAGCGCCCCGGACGCGATCATCAAAGAGCGCATCGCAAGCATTCGCAGGTATTCATCGGTCTCTTCCTGCAGGTACAAACCCATGACCGCCAACACCGCGAGCACCGGTAGGGCCGGTATTACCGCCACCGCATACAATACCCAGCCGTGCATCGGAACCTTCTTCACAAGCTCCAAGCAAAGAATAAGGAGCAAGACGTACAGGGACCACGCTATCAACAAGCGCCGCAGATACCGCTTCCCTGCCGCGCTTCCGCGACCGCAACCGATCGACCAATGCATCTGCCACCTCCAATTAACGACAAGGACACTTTACGACAAGCTTCCTTGTCATGTCAAGTGTCCTTGTCTTTAGTTCGAGATGCTGTGCAAGGTCAACCTTCTGGGCCTTCTAATTCGCTGACTTGCTCATCACAGTCCGTGGGCCTTGCGGAACGCGCGCACCACTTCAGCCGGGTCGCGGTGCTCGCCGTCCACCTCTTCGTTCATGGTTTGCATCTGCTCCGCCGTGATTTTTCCCGCCAGAGCATTGAGAGCCACCTGAATCTGCGGCCAGCGCTTGAGTGCTTGCCGGCGTACCAGGGGCACTGCCTGATAGGGCGGGAAATAGTGCTTATCGTCTTGGAGCACCATAAGTCCGAGGGCGCGGATGGGTCCGTCGGTCGAATTGCCGGCCACCATATCCACTTGATGCGCCTCGAGCGCGCGATAGAGCAACCCCAGATCCATCACCCGGGGCGGAGCGGCAAAGTGGAGGCCATAGGCGGACTCCAATCCGCGCAAGCCGTCGGGCCGCTCTTCAAACTCGTAACCCACACCCAACCGCCACTTCGGAGTGAATTGCGCCGCCTGGCTCAACGTAGTGAGGTGCAACGACTTTGCCTCGCCGCTGCGGATCACCATGGCAAAGGTGTTCTGAAAACCTAACGGCGGCCCGACAACGACGTTATAGCGCTGCTTGTACAGTCTGCGCACCGTGTCCAATACTCGCTGCGGGTCCTTATCCAGCGGCTGCTTCAAGATGGCAGTCAGAGCGGTGCCGGTGTATTCGACATAGGCGTCGATGCGGCCGGCTAACAACGCTTGATTGCAGATATAGCTGCCGGCCAGATAGAAGCGGCGCTCGACCTTCATGCCCGTTTTGGCTTCAATCTCCTGCGCCAGAAGCTCGCCCAGGATGACCTGCTCGGTAAAATTCTTCGCTCCGATCACCGGCCTGCTGTGCGGCGGAGTGCAGGCGGCGATGGGAAGCAGAAGCGCGGCGATTAGAGCATTTAGGCATCCGGTCAGGATGCACCGGATGCGGCCAGAGTGAACATGAGCGCGGATCATGGCTCGGATCATGGCGCCGCCCGGCGCGCGCGCAGCCGCCCTTCCATCCAGCCCAGCAGCCCGTCGGCGACCAGGGCAAGCAGTGCCGCGGGAATGGCTCCGGCCAGCACCAGACGGTTGTCCACCGAAGCGACGCCGCGAAAGATGAGCTCGCCTAGACCCCCGGCGCCGATTGCCGCCGCGATAGTGGCGATTCCGACCGAAAGCACGGTCGCCGTGCGAAGACCGGCCAGGATGAATCCGGCGGCCAGCGGCAGTTCCACCTTGCGCAGACGCTGCCAACCCGTCATGCCCAGCGCCGTCGAGACTTCGATCAGCGTGGGATCGACGCCGTGAATGCCCTCATAGGTATTGCGCACAATGGGAAGAAGCGAATAGGCCGTGAGCGCGGTTATGGCAATGCGCGCCGCGCGCTCGCCCAGCCAAGGCAGCGGCAGCAGGAAGCCGAAAAGCGCCAGACTGGGAATGGTCTGGATCACGTTCACCACGCCCAGCACGGGTTGCGCCCAGCGCCGATGCCGCGTAAGCCAGATGCCGGTCGGAATGCCGATGCCGGCGGCCAGCAGCACGGAGGCCGCCGTCAGCCAGAGATGCTCCAGCGTAAGCTCCGCGATCTCCGAACCGTGCTGGGCAAGAAAGCCGGACATGCAGGGCACTCTCCTCCTGCTGGCGAGACTAGAGCATTTTGACTTTCCTGTGAACTGGGTGGTTAAAACGATCGAGCCAATCGAAGGCGCCGCTCGAACCGAGCCGGCATACCGGGCCGCAGCGTCCTACGGGGCCGTCATCGCAAATTGACAGGCCCTGGTTTTCGAGCAAGCGAGAGTTCCGTGCCGAACGATCTTTTCCGGTCCATGGTCGGGAAAGGGAAGATCGTATTTCGCCTTCAGCAGAGACGGGCGATAACGCTTCATATCGTCAGGGCCATGGATCAATTCCGCATCCCGAGGAACCCCGGCGGAAAAGAGCACATAAAAATCAGCCGACTCTGCGTTGTCATTTTGTGGAAGCCGCCGCTGGTTCGGAGCCAGTCAGTGAAGTCGTCGTGTTCTGGTCATTGACCGCAGCCTTTTCCAGCTTCAGGTAAGCTTCCCACTCGGAGAGAGGCACTTCGGATTTCTTGGTGAGAAAGCTGCGCTCCGTGGCAAATACACCATTTTTCACCGAGTAAGTCGCGTGGTATTCGGCAAAATCGGTGACCACGTTGACGTCCGCAGGCGGCTGCATGGAATAGCCGGGAGGCAGTTGGACCGTAGCCTGATAAATCACTTTCCCAATCTCTCCGAGCTTGATAGGGTCGACCGGCTTCGGATCCTGCTCGGTATATAGGAATCGGATATAGGGCAGCGGCGGACCAATGCGGTGATTTTGCCAATCGGAATAGTCCTTGCGGGTGTAGTCGTAGGAGTAATGGAAAGGATGGCTGGTGTCTGTCGGGTTGTCTCCCTGGACGTTGCTGACCAATCCGCCAAAGCTCATGGCGTAGGAGATGCGCTGGACCAAGTCCTGCCAATGAACGGCAGCAACCTGGCGAAAGACACTTCGAAGGACGAGTTCACTGTCTCCCCGAAGCTCAAGGGTAAAGTGCCCGGTGAGAACTCCATCAGCGCTCAGCTTGCTCACCGCTGTAAAGGTCTCCTCACCGGGAAACGGCGGCTCGGCCGGCGTTTTTGCCAGCAGAGCCGGCCCCTGGAGAGAAATTACCAAAGCCTCTTTATCGCGCAGCGCCGCATTGAGCATGCCGAAGGGAGCAACCTCAGGGGTGGTATCGAGCCAGATATATTTGCCGCCGCCTTGTGGAATGACGGTAATCACATGATCGAACTGTCCCGGCGAGGGGAAATCCGCGTCGAGTTTCGTCTGGGAGCCGATGAGGACCGGCCACGCATCCATTCCCACGGCCTTCAGAAGCGCGGCAAAGAGCGTGTGCTTGTCCTTGCAATCGCCATATTCATCGGAGAGTACATCGTCGGCTCTGTGCGGCTGATAACGGCCGATCCCGAAATCCAGGCCTATATATCGAACTCGAGTTGAGACATAGTTATAGATCGCATTTAGCTTCTCATCTTCTGTATTGAGCCCCTTGGTCAGCTCTTCCGCCTTGGCGCGGATAGCCGGAGTAACTCGAAGCTGTGGCTGCTGCAGGCTCAGATACCATGCGCCGATCTGCTGCCAGTTCTGGAAGGTAGTAAGTTGAACCGACGGCGGCTTTGGCTGCTGGCTCTGCGCTTTTGTGAGATCGGTAGGCTTGGTGGGCTCTAACTGAACCGTTTTCCAGAGATAAACCTTCTGGCTGCCGTTTTGCGTGGTGGTCGGATGAACATCCGGGGTGAGGAGCTTCACCGATTTTGCGGCAGGCACGTCAATTTCCAGAGTCTCGTCGAGGATCACGCCCTGTTTAGGAAATGTATAGGTAAACCAGAACTGACCGGGCACTTCCGGCTTGGTCATGCGATAGTGCACGAGATATTCCAGCGTGTCTCCCACGCTGAGCGCCCTCACCGGCACCTGTTTCTCTTTCAGGTCACTATAGAGCGGCGCAACGCGGCTGACATCAGACGGCATATCGATCACGTCGGAGCTTGCGATCACCGTCCCATCCGGTTTACGTACCCGGACGTAACCGATCTGCACATTCTCGTTGTCGCCTTGGTAGCTGAAGGTCAGATCCCCGAAGGTGCGCACCGCCGCATCGGATTGCACACGCACAGCAAATTCATAGTCGCGGGTTCCGGTTCCATCCGCCGCAAAGCTCACCCGTATGGCGCTCTTGAGCACCACGTAAGGTTCTTTGGAGAAGTCGGCTGCTGATTTGGCCCCGACCGCGGCGGGTTGAGCAGCCGTCACGCCCGGGGGCTGCCCGACACGGCCTGCCCGAGAGGCCTGCCCGAAGGCGAAAGGAATGGCGAACGTGCAGAAACAGGAGAGAACGGCAGCCGCGCGAGAACCCAGACAGAGCGTACGCAAGTCGAGCATGGCAAGGACCGGAAGATTGTCTTGCCGCGCATTCTCTCACTTTTGTGGCGCGCGAACAATTGAAATTGGCCGGAGACGGCTCACCGGCTTTCCGGTAGTGCCGGGCTCGCGCTGCTATCTTTCGCGGTGCGCGGCTCTCCCCGGCGCACCGCGCGAACGTAGCTTTCGACGGCGGGAATTTTGGAGCGAAGAACCTCCTCTGCCGGAAGTACGGCGACGATCTTTCCGGCTTCGAGAAAGACGATGCGCGAGGCCAGATAGAGGGCCTCGTCCAAATCGTGCGTCACCAGCAGGACCGTCTTGTGCAGCCGGCCCAGAAGGTCGCGCAGCATATCCTGCATCTCCGCGCGGGAGAGCGGGTCGAGAGCGCCGAAGGGCTCATCCATCAGCAGCACTTCCGGCTCGGCGGCGAGGGCGCGCGCCAGGCCAACCCGCTGCCGCTGTCCGCCGGAGAGCTGGTACGGCATACGGTGGCCGAAGAGTTCCTGCTCCAGACCGACGAGCGTGAAGAGCTGCCGCACGCGGGCGGCAATCTCCGGCTTGGGGCGCCCGGCAACTTCGGGAACCATGCCCATATTGCGTTCGACATCAAAATGGGGAAAGAGTCCGGTTTCCTGGATGACATAGCCGATGGAGCGGCGCAGGGCGATGGGGTCCCAAGCGGTGGTCGCGCGCCCGCCCACAATCACCTGGCCCGAAGTGGGCTCAGCCATGCGGTTGACCATGCGCAGCAGCGTGGTTTTGCCCGAACCGCTGCGGCCCAACAGCGCCGTCACCGTGCCGCGGGGGATCTCCAGCTGAATGTTCTCGAGGATGGGCCGTCCGTCCGGGGTGCGCAGCGCAACCTGGTCGAAGAAGATTGCCCGCTCATTCCCCGGCGCGCTCAACCTCGCCACTCT
The DNA here is from genome assembly GCA_025449575.1 of Acidobacteriaceae bacterium. GTDB lineage: Bacteria > Acidobacteriota > Terriglobia > Terriglobales > Acidobacteriaceae > PALSA-350. The sequence goes on along the minus strand of JANWJB010000029.1, from coordinate 7,876 downwards.
CTTCCAGTTTGGTGGCTGCCGCGCCCTTCACCCGGACCATGGTGATCTTGCTGAAGCCTTCCTGAAAGCTGGGCGGGCGCAGGCGTTCGGCCATCTTGCGCATGGAATCCTCACTCACCAGCCGGTCTCGCCTGCTGTTGCGCTCCATGCATACCTCGAAGGGAACATCGAAGAAAACGGCCTGCACCTCATAGCCGAAACTGCGCGCCATCTTGATCCATTGCCGCCGCTCATGCGGAGAGAGATTGGTCGCGTCCACATAGTTCCACGGCATTTTGGCGATGAGACGCGCTCGCAGGAGAGAGCGCAGCGTGGAGAAGACCAATCCCTGATAGCGCTGCTCGCCGATGTCGTCGAAGAGAATACTGCGCAGCATGTCGCTGGAGAGCGGCGTCACTCCGCGGCGTTTGAACCATGTGGTTTTGCCCGAGCCTGGAAGCCCGATGGCCAAGACCACATAGCCCTTGGGATTCTTCACGCTCACCGCCGGCGCCTCAGGCGGAGCAACGGAAGGAGATTCGGGCTGGGTTTCCACCACCAGCTTTCCGCCGGCGGGAGACTCGGAAGGAATCTGCGTCATGGAGAGCTGGTTGATGGAAGGCCGCTGCGGTGCGGCGTCTTGCCCGCCCCGCGCATCGGCGGCGGCTGGAATATTCGCGCCGGCTGTTTTCTCAGCGCCCGATTTTTCCGGCCGGGGGCCGGGCCGGCCTCCGCTTCTAGCTCTGTTTGATCCAGCAGCGGAGCGATTTCCAGACTTGGACTCCTGCGCGCCGGGCTTCCCCCGCCCGTGCATCAGCTTTCCCACCAGCCTGCCGGCGGCGCTGCGTCTCTGCCCGCGTCCAGCGCTGCCCTCACCTTCGCTGTTGGAGGCCTGCGCGACATCTGGCGCGGAAGCACTTGGTGTCTCCGCGCGCTCTGCTTCCCTCAGCGCGGCGGCGCCGCTATCCGATCCGCCGGCGTCGCTCGTGCCGCCGCGCGGCTCATCCGGATAGGCCGGCCGCAGCGGCGCAGGCTGACCTTGTGGAATCTCGTGCCCAATTTTCCCCGTGGATTCCGAATCGTTCGGGCCACGCTTCCCGCGTCTTCTCATGCGTTCGCGCATCCATAGGCGCATGAAGAGGATGTAACACAGACTCGACCAATGCAGCAAACCCGGCCCCACATCCGCCACACACCGGCGGGCGGCGGGAGCGCTCCAGAGTGGAGAACGGCGCGGGAGGGGCACGGATTTCGCTGCAGGCGGTTTGGTACACTGGACTTACAACACTTCACGCGAAGCAGACGGCAAACCGGGCAGCAAACGGGCAGCAATCCGGCAGAGGCCGCTCTCTGAATCACACAAATGGGATAAATTCGAGTGCCCGTCTCGAACATACGCAGTAGGAACCCTAGCCAAGCTAGTAGAAGCCCTACTCAAACTAGAAGGAGATTCGAAGCCCTATGGCAGTAAAAGTAGGCATCAATGGCTTTGGCCGCATTGGCCGCAACGTATTCCGCGCCTGCATGGGAAATCCGGAGATTGAGATTGTGGCGGTCAACGACCTCACCAGCCCGGAAACGCTGGCTCACCTGCTGAAGTATGACTCCATCCTCGGCAATCTGAACCATGAGATCACCGCAGGGGAGGGCTTTATTTCGGTCGACGGAAAGAAGCTCAAGGTACATGCCGAGCGCGATCCAGCCAAGCTGGACTGGTCCTCCAGCGGGGTCCAGATCGTGATCGAGTCAACTGGCCACTTCACCGACGCAACCAAAGCGCGGGCCCATTTGCACGGAACAGTGAAGAAAGTCATCATCTCGGCGCCGGCCTCCAATGAAGACGCGACCTTCGTGATGGGAGTCAACGAGAAGACCTACGATCCGGCCAAGCACAACGTGATCTCCAATGCCTCCTGCACCACCAACTGCCTGGCGCCGATCGCCAAGGTCCTGAACGACAGCTTCGGCATCGTCTCCGGCCTGATGAACACCATCCACAGCTACACGAACGACCAGGTTACCTTGGACTTTCCTCACAAAGACCTGCGCCGCGCCCGTGCCGCCGGCCTGAACATCATTCCCACCTCGACCGGAGCGGCCAAGGCGCTGCACTTGGTGCTGCCGGAGCTGAAGGGCAAGCTGGATGGCTTCTCGCTGCGGGTGCCGACGCCGGTGGTTTCGGTGGTGGATCTAACCGTGCAGACGGAAAAGCCGGTAAGCGTCGCCGCAGTGAACGATGCGATGAAGGCCGCCGCCGAGGGGCCGCTGAAGGGCATCCTGGGCTACGAGACCGCGCCGCTGGTCTCAATGGACTACAAGGGCAATCCCCTCTCCTCGATCGTCGATGCCCCTTCGACCAAGGTCATCGGCAACGTGGTCAAGGTGATCAGTTGGTATGACAACGAGTGGGGCTACTCCAACCGGATACGCGACTTGGTGTTGTATGTCGCAAAGAAAGGGCTGTAGGGAAGCGCTTCCCTGTCATACCGAGGAGTGAAAGAATCGGGTTCCTTTCACGGCAATCTCTTGCACGGGCATTTTTCCGAATACTGATGGGTGGGGAGATCGACGATGTGCAGCCATTCTTCGATGGAATGGCCGCGTGGGGTTCGATTCCTGACCCTACATCATTCGGAAAAATGCCACGGCAGGCGGCCACCATGGTAGCCGCCCCACGGTTGAATCTCGTTGGGAAGATTGACATAGAAGTCGCGATCCCGCCGGCGGATTGAAAACAGACACTGAGGAGGTTCCGAAGCCCTCCCCCTTAACCGAGCCTGCAGAGTATCTGGACGGCCTTTTATGAGCAAACTTTCCATCCGCGACCTGGACCTCAACAACAAGCGCGTTTTGATCCGCGTCGACTTCAACGTGCCGCTGCACGCCGAGACGCGGGAGATCCTCGATCACACGCGAATCAAAGAGACTCTGCCTACAATCGAATATGCGCTCCGCCATCATGCCAAGGTGATTCTTGCCTCGCACCTCGGGCGCCCCCAAGGAAAGCCCGACCCAAAGTACAGTTTGCGTCCGGTGGTCGACCGTTTGCGGATGCTGTTGGACCAATCGATTGGCGAATCGATCAATGTTGCATTCTCACCGGACTGCGTGGGCGACGTGGCGCTGGAGTTGGCCGACCAATTGGAATCGCGCCAGGTACTGTTGCTGGAGAACCTGCGTTTCCATCCGGGCGAGGAGAGCAACGATCCCGGATTCGCGAAGCAATTGGCGCAGCTCTGCGACATCTACGTCGACGACGCGTTCGGGAGCGCCCATCGCGCGCATGCCTCGACGGAAGGCATCACCCATTTTGTGAAGCAGTCGGCGGCCGGGCTGCTGATGGAAAAGGAGATCAATTTTCTGGGCAAGGCGATGCACTCCCCCGAGCGGCCCTTTGTCGCAATCCTGGGAGGAGCAAAGGTCTCCGACAAAATTCAGGTGATCAACAACCTCCTCAACAAGGTGGACGTTCTGCTGATTGGGGGAGGAATGGCCTATACCTTCCTGAAAGCCAAGGGGCAGGAGGTTGGCAAATCACTGGTGGAGGACAGCAAGATCGAGGTGGCGCGGGAGACGCTAGCCAAGGCGGAGCGCAAGGGAGTCCGCCTGCTGCTGCCGGTCGACCATCTGCTGGCGGATATATTCGCGCCCGATGCTCGAACGCTGCTCTTCCGAGGCGATGGCCCCTTTCCCGCCGAATGGATGGCGCTGGATATCGGCCCGGAGACGGTCGCGCTCTTTTCCCGGGAGATTGAGGACGCCCGCACTATTGTATGGAACGGACCGATGGGCGTTTTTGAGATGCCCGCCTTCGCCGACGGCACAATGAAGATCGCGCTTGCGGTGTCGGAGAATGCCGCTGCTCTTACCGTGGTCGGCGGGGGAGACTCCGTTTCAGCGATCCACCAGGCCGGCGTTGCGGAAAGTGTGAAACATATTTCCACCGGCGGGGGCGCATCGCTGGAATTCCTGGAAGGCAAGACCCTTCCCGGAGTCGCCGCCCTCACCGAGAAGCATTGAAGTTTTTTCTGCCGTTTCCGATAGGGACGGGAAAAGGATGCTGCGGAGCGTTCGAGCCGCTCTCCCATGACGGTCATCGACCTCGAATTACCGCTATTGCTTCTCTACGCGGGCCTGGCATGCGCCCTGCTGGCCTGGATTCTAGGCACGTTCACGCCATTCTTGCGAAGCCGCCGCTACCGAGCCGCGCTGGGTATCGCCGTCTTCCCACTCAGCGGGTTGATGGGCTTTTTCTGTACGCTCAAGCTAGAGGTAAATCCCTTGGGGACTGCTCCTCTATCGTGGCTGGTCGGCATCGCCTATGGTGGCTACGTGCTCTGCGGATTCCTTGGCTGCTGGACCGCAGTCCGCATCGCGGGGCCGCTGGATCGCAGGCACACCCTTAACGCCCTCTACTCGATTCTGGAGGAGCGCAAAAAGCACGACGTGGGATGAGATCCCGTCTTTTACCCTGCGCTGAACGTCAAAATATTTCATGCATGTCAGACTTTTTCACGAGGAGAACCCAGCAGCGTGCGCACACCGGTTATTGCCGCCAATTGGAAGATGTATAAGACACCGACGGAGGCCGAAAGCTTCCTTACCGCCTTTCTGCCGCTCGTGCGCGAGCAAACCAAGAGCGAAATCGTGCTTTGCCCGCCGGCGATCGATTTGACGTTTGTTCTGGCGGGAGTTCAAGCCGGCAGCGTTCGCGTGGGAGCGCAAAACATGCATTTCGCTGAGGAGGGCGCTTACACCGGCGAAATCTCGGCTGCGATGCTCACCGCGCTGGGCGTCACGCATGTGATTTTGGGCCATTCCGAACGCCGGCAGTATTTCGCGGAGACGGACGAAACTGTACATCGGAAGCTGATAACCGCTCTGAAGCACCGGCTTACGCCCATCGTCTGCATCGGCGAGCGGCTGGAGGAGCGGGAAGGCGGAGAGACAGAGGAAGTGCTCACGCGCCAGATCGGCGTTGCGATTGGTGGGATCGATCCAGCGCAGCTTGCGCCAATGATCGTCGCCTACGAACCGGTATGGGCGATCGGAACCGGAAAGACGGCCACTCCGGAGATGGCTGCCGACGCGCACCGCCTGATTCGCGGCGAAGTGGCTCGCTTGGCGGGCAAGTCCGTGGCCGAGAGATTACGCATCCTCTATGGCGGCAGCGTGAAGCCGGAAAACGCGGCTACCCTGCTCGGCCAGCCGGAAATTGACGGAGCGCTGGTCGGCGGCGCGAGCCTCGATCCTCAATCGTTCGCCAAGATCGTCGGCGCGGCCTGATGCGGAGGCGCGAATGAGTGACTCCGCTCCCCTGCCGCCGCCCGGCAAGCCTGACCGCCAGAAGCCGGGAACGGATCTCTGGTGCCCCATTTGTGCTCGCACCGTCTCCGATCCCCTGGTCTGCGGCGACTGCTCCGCCGTCATCTGCCGCGTCTGCGGCAGTCCGCTCGAGTCTGGCGATGAGCTGGGCTTCGGCTAGACCCGCGAGGCAAAACCATGACCTCCGTGGAGACAGACCGTTGCGAAGTGCGAAAGAATGAGTAAGGCAGGTGACGATGCACCATCGAAGAATTCCCCCCATCCCTTTTGTGACAATTGCTTTTCTTTCGCTGTTGGTTTTCTTCGCCCTCGCCGTACCGGCAAGCGCGTTCTCACAGGGAATAGCTGTCGAAGGCGTCGTGCAGGATGCGAGCGGCGCCGCCGTTGCGGGAGCTCAGGTCGAAGTGCGCAGCAGCGCTTACTCCAAAGCGGCGACAACATCCGCGGATGGCGCCTTTGCTTTTGAAGATGTCCCCGGAACCTCCGGGACGATCGTGGTCACGGCGCCAACGTTCCAAGAAACGCAACAGTCATGGAACGCCGGTTCGGGGGAAACCGTGCGACTCCGGATCACGCTCAAATTGGCCTCTGTAACGGAGCAGGTTCTGGTGACGGCGGCGCGTACGCCAATGCCGATTGGCGAAACTCCCATCAGCAACATCGAACTAACCAAAGCCGATCTTCAAGCCACGCCCGCGCTCACCCTGGATGACATGCTGCGCCAGGTCCCGGGCTTCAGCCTTTTCCGGCGCACCAGCAGCCGCACGGCCAATCCGACGACACTCGGAGTCTCCCTGCGGGGGCTGGGCGCCAACGGCGCAAGCCGCGCCCTGGTACTTGAGGACGGCATTCCCCTCAACGACCCGTTCGGCTCCTGGGTCTATTGGGATCGTGTACCGACGGCTTCGGTTTCCAGCGTCGAGGTTTCGCAGGAGGGTGCATCCAGCCTTTACGGTAGCGAAGCTCTGGGCGGAGTCATCCAGTTTTTTACGCGCGCGGCGCAGCCGGCAGGGCTCTCGTTGGAGACTTCCTACGGCAACCAGAACACGAAGCTTCTCTCACTCTCGGCGGGCGGCCGGCTGGCGGGATGGGAATCCGTATTCTCCGGCGAGGCATTTCATTCAGACGGTTACATTCTGGTCCCCAAGGCCAATCGTGGCAGCGTTGACACCAATGCTTCTTCTCAGCACGGCACGGCCGATCTAACGATCCGGCACAAGATTGGCGCTGCGAGCGATGTCTTCGCGCGCGGCTTGTATTTCGATGACTCGCGAAACAACGGCACGATCGGTCAAACAAACAGCATCCGCCTTGGCCAAGGGGCTTTGGGCGCGGATGTGACGACGGCTTCTCTCGGTCACCTTGCGGTACGCGCTTACGGAACCTTTGAGACCTATCACCAGCTTTTTTACTCCGTGCCTCTGGACCAGAATAGCGAAGCACTTACGGATGCGCAGACGGTCCCCGCGCAGGGCATCGGAGCCTCGGCTGTCTGGTCGCACGGATTGGGAAAGCGGCAGACGCTGGTAGCGGGCTTCGATGACCACGAGGAATTGGGCCATAGCAACGAACACATTTTCTCGTCCTTCACCGGTAAGAACACCAAGGACAGCTTTACCGGCGGCCACCAGCGAACCACCGGCGTATTCGGCGAGGACCTCATTCAGCTAGCGCCGAACTGGACTCTGGGCGTCAGCGCGCGATTCGATTCCTGGCGCAATTTCAAAGCGTTTCTCATCACCCATCCGCTGATTCCGCCCGGCGCGATCGTCACTGAGCCGTATGAGAGCCGCTCTTATCATGCGTTCGATCCCCGGCTGAATCTGGTTTACCGCCAGAGCTCGCATGTTTCCTGGTCGGCCTCAGCCTATCGCGCCTTTCGCTCGCCCACGCTCAACGAGCTCTACCGCTCATTTCGGCAGGCGAATAATGTTACCCATGCCAATGCGAATCTCCGTGCCGAACGGCTCACCGGCGGCGAAGCCGGCGTTGCCGTTCAAGAATTGCATCAGCGGTTGCAGGTGCGAGGCACGTTTTTCTTCAATGAAATTGTCAATCCAATCTCAAGCGTTTCCTGCCAGGTCACGCCCATCCCATCGGTGTGCCCGCCGCCTACGCCGAATGCTCTGACCTTCGTGCGCGCCAACCTGGGCCGCACCAGTGCTCCGGGATTCGAGTTGGATTGGCTGGGTGAGATCACCAGCCGCTTTCAGTTATCCGGTGGATATCAGTATGTGGACGCAACCATCATCAGCGCTCCCGGGCAGCCGTCGCTGGAGAATCAGTGGGTCGCCCAGGTGCCGCACAATGTTCTTACCTTTCAGGCTCGCTATAGGAACCCCTCGCGACTTTCATTTTCCGTTCAGGGCCGGTTCATTGGGCGGCAGCTGGATACAAATAAATTTCCCCTGGACCAATTCTTTGTGCTCGATGCGATGGCGTCGCGCAGTCTGACGCATGGCATCGAAGCCTTCGCGTCGGTGGAAAATCTCTTCAACGAACAGTATGTTTCCACTGCCGCCACTTCCCTGTCTCCTCCACAGATAGGCCTCCCAATCGCAGCGCGCTTCGG
>JANWJB010000028.1 GCA_025449575.1 Acidobacteriaceae bacterium | reverse complement strand
GATGCTTTTCAACTGCGGCTGGCTCAGTCAGGGCTGCCCCGCCCCCGGAACCCAGCCGGCTCGCAGCGATCAAACCCGCGGCGGAATGCGCATCCTGGCGGCTTTCCGCCAGCATCCTGCCGGTGACGGCCTCAAAAATCGAGGTCACCGCCACAGTGCGCTTTTGCGCCCCCCGCGTGGCCTCCACCAACTGCTCAATGCGCTCCACGCTGCCGCTGGAATCCTTCATACCAATAATATTGGGGTGGCCGGCGAGCTCGCCCGCCACTTGCACCGGCAGTTCATAGGCGGTGTAGGCAGGGATGCTATAGAGCAGGACCGGCAGCGGCGACCGGTCGGCGATGGTCTGATAAAAGGTCAGCATTTCGCGCTCGTGCATTTGCGGCCGGTAGAAGTGCGGCGTGCGGACGAGAACCGCGTCGTAATCCAGCCGGGCGGCATCCTCGGCCAACCGCAGTGTTTCCAACACGCTCTCCCTGCCCACTCCCGCGATCAGGACCTTATCGATAGAAGCGGCTGCTCTGGCAATGCGCAGCGCCTCGCGCGACTCCTCGTCACTCAGCATGACGGCCTCGCCCGTGGAGCCGAGCAGAACCAACCCGCTCACCGGGGCGCGCGAGTAGCGTTCTACATTGTGCTCCAGCTTGCGCCAATAGGGGCGCCCGTCGGAGTAAAAACAAGTGGTGATGGGAGGGAAAACGCCTTCCAGCAGCATTCCACAATTTTAGACCGCCTCTGGCGCCAAATGCGGACCCGTCCAAATTCTCTTCGGCCGCCAGATCCGGCTCCACCGGACGCGCTGGAGATCTGTCGCAAACAAGGGCTTGATAACTCCCGGTTCTTAAGTTGCGACTGCAAACTGTCTCGTAACTCTACTCATCGCGCAGAATTTTTGCCGGATCGGTTCTTCCAATGCGTAAAGTCGGAATGATCGTGGCAAACACGATGACCAGCGCAAGAACAACCACCACACCAGCCATACTGCGCGCATCATAAACACCCACACCGTAAAGCGCACTGCGCATCACCCGCAACACTCCCAAGCAGAGCACCAGGCCGAGACCAAGCCCTATGCCCGAAGACCGGATTGCCGGTGTCGCGACATGCGCCATCGCCTGGAGAATTGTCGATCCAAGTGCGATGCGCAGCCCGATTTCCCGCATTCGTTGCCCAACCATATTTGCCACCAAGGCAAAGATGCCCACTGCGCTCAAAAGCAGCGCAAGGCCGGCCATGGCGCCCAGAAGAGCCACTTCGACCCTCTGTATGGCAAGAGACTTCGCAAGGTAGCTGCTCATGCTGTGGAAGCCGGAAAAAGGCAGGCTCGGATCGACAGTCGTTAGAGCCTGCTGCATCTGCCCGGGCAGGCCCTGAATCGGTCCGGAGGTGCGCACAATCCAGCTCGGTTGGAACCAGGTGTGAACCACCGCAATCATCCGCGGATCCGTCTGTGCGGCGGGGATATAGGCGATGGGCTCACTGCCCAGCGGGTCGTTTACCATACTTTGATGCGGCGGAAGTGTTACGTCCTGCACGACCCCGACAATGATTGTCCCCTGATTGTCGAAAGCTTGACCGACAGGGCTCAGGCCTCCGAAATATTTCCGGACGAAGGATCGATTGACGATGGCTACCGGCTGAGTGCCTCGCCGGTCAGAAGCGGTGAAAGCGCGCCCGGCAAGCAATGGAATCTCGAGAGTCGCAAAATAAGCGGGTGTAACGTATATCTCACCGGTAAGAGCTTGATGGCCTCTCTGCGGACCGCTGCCTAAGGTCATGCTGTTATTCAAAGCACGTTCGTACGGAAGGGAGAGCCCCACGGCCGCGCTTTGGACACCCGGAATTTGTCTCATGGCGGCGGTGCTTTCGTTCAGCAAGCGGTCAAAACTGGCCGCATCGTGGTAGCGCGCCTCATCCAGCGAGGCTTGGGCAGTCATCACTCCTTGTGGATTGAACCCGGGCGGAAGGCTCTCCAGATGAATCAACGACCGGATGAGCAAGGCGCCCGCGACAAGCAGGATCACCGTCAGAGCGACTTCGCCTGCGATCAATACTTGGCGCAGGCGTAGACGCTCCCCCACCGCGATGGTGCGAGTCGCCATGAACGACCGAAGATCGATTCGTTTGAGGGCAAGCGCGGGCAGCAAGCCGAAAAGCACACTTGTGAGGATCGATGCCGCCACCGAGAAAGCGAGTACACGTATATCGAGTACTACGCTGGCGACCGGAAGGTAATCCGTAGGCAGGAGCGATAGGAGGCCGTGGATGGCCAAGAACCCTACGCCAACTCCAACTGTTCCTCCGATAAAGGCCGGAAGAAGGTTCTCAATCCAGAGCTGTCTTTGAACCTGCCATCGCGAAGCACCCAAGGCCATCCGCGTTGCAATCTCAGAGGTGCGCCGCGCCATGCGCACTACGGTAAGTCCGGCAAGATTCGCACAGGCAATCAGCAGGATAAATCCAGCCGCCAGCATCAATGTCAGCGCCTGGGAGCGGAGACCGGTCGTCTCCGCCTTCTGCAACGGCACGGTATAAAAGGAGATCGTTGAACCCGGGTGAAACTTATCCGCCAAATCACGCGCCGGCACGGCCCACGCGCGGTTGATCTCGGCGTCGGCCTGCTGCCAGGTGGCGCCGTCGCGTAATCGAAGGATGACGCTATAGTTCATGCTGGCCCCTTCCCCCTGGGGGCTGGGCTGCAGGGCGATGTAGAGATCGGCATTCAAGGGCGTTTCCGTGTCGGGCGGAAGCACGCCGACCACGGTATACGGTTCACCCTTCAGATCGACGGCGCGCCCGATCAGATGCGGGTCGGCATGGAAGGCCGTGCGCCACAGGGCATTCGAGAGCATCACGGCCTTCGGACCATGCGGGCGATCTTCCTCCTCCGTGAAAGCCCTGCCAAGAAGCGTGCGAATACCCAGAACATCGAAATAATGAGCGGAGACGCGCCCCTCGTGTACATATTGGACATTTCGCCCGGCCTGCAAATTCGCCCCGGATGAGAGGCCGCTCGAAACTGCAGCGATGACCGACGGAACATCATCGCGTAACAACTCCCACTGGTCCCCGCGAATGTCGCTCTTGCCTTCAAACGGCTGAGAGCCCTCAATATGCCAGAAGATGGTGCCGATCCGCTCCGGATGAGGGTATGGAAGACTCTTGAGCATCAAGGCATTCACCACCGAGAAAATCGCCGTATTGGCGCCAATGGAGAGAGCTAGTGTGACAATCACCGCGGCGGTGAATCCGGGGTTCCGCAGTGCTTGGCGCCAACCGTAGCGCACGTCCTGCCCCACAACCTCCAAACCGGCTCCCGCACGATCATCCCGCACGCTTTGCTTTACCTGCTCGATCCCCCCGAAGTCGGCCAATGTGTTTCGGCGAGCTTCCGATGCAGGAACGCCGGCAGCGATCTTCTCGTCGGTCGCCATGTCCACATACGCACGAAGCTCATTCTCCAATTGGCGGTCAATCTTTTCCTTTTCGAGCAAATTGGACAGAATGCTGCGTATCCACGGCAAGATTCTCATGGCGCACCTCTAGGTTGTTGCCTTTAGCGCATTGGCCATTGCCAAAGCGATCGTTTGCCATTGCCTTGTTTCCACATCCAAGCGAGCCTTTCCCGTCTTGGTAAGGCGGTAAAACTTGGCGCGCCGATTGTTTTCTGAATCGCCCCAGAACGAGCTCAGCCAGCCCGCTTCTTCCATCCGGTGTAGTGCTGGAAATAGCGAACCTGGCTTGACCAGAAACGTCCCCTGCGTGACTTGGTCGATCCGCCGTGAAATACCCAGACCGTGGAGCTCGCCCGTGCCCAGCGCCTTCAAAATAAGAAGGTCCAAAGTACCTTGAAGCAAGTTTGTTTTAGAGCTCATTATGGATACCTATCGACTCTCTATAGGAACTTCTATCAAGCCGTCCTATAGAGTGTCAATATGAAAGTACGAAAAAGAAAATTTATGGGGGAGGCGGCAACAAAAGGACTCCCTGCATCTCTACTCCAATGGAGGCGATGCGCCCGCTCCGCCTCTACCCCTTCCGATGGAATTCGGATCCCCTCAAGAGTTAGGCGAATGGCCTTACCCGCCTGCCATTTCCGTCATCCTACCCAAAGGCAAAGATCGTGCCGTTCGACCTGTGTGACTCATTTGACGGCCGCAAAAACTCGTGTTTCACTTAGGTGCCCTAAGGGGTGTGGCACCCCAGCGTCGAATTCAAGGAGGGGGAAACGATGGATCGTGAACGTTGCTGTACCTTGCTTGCAATTTTGCTATTGGTCGTCTCTGTACCCGCACTTTTCGCTCAAGACATCATTACTTGCTCATCCGATGACGGTAGGCGGCACTACTGCGACATGGGCCGCAGCAGAGACGCGCGCATGGTCCGCCAAAGAAGCGGCTCTCCCTGCGTACGCGACCGGACCTGGGGCGTCAGAGGCCGGAGCATTTGGGTGGACCAAGGCTGCCGCGCCGATTTCCGGCCGGTTCGCGGCGACTTCGGTTCCGCACCGGATTCGCGCCCGTCTCGCTCCCAGGTGATCCGGTGCTCGTCGAATAACGGCGACCGTGTCTTCTGCGGGACGTCGGGGCCGATCGATCGCGCTGTCCTTGAACGGCAGATCTCCGGCTCCGCCTGCGTACAAGGCCGGAGCTGGGGATATGAGCGCGGGCGGGTCTGGGTAGACCGCGGCTGCAGAGCCGACATCCGGGTCTTCTACCGCTAGCGTATTTTGCTTCGGATCGAAAAAACCCTTACGCATGCGGCCGTTCCCCCAGAACGGCCGCTGCTGCGGACCCGAATCATCAGTTCACCTCTAAAGTGAACCGGGTCGGTTATGTCACTTTCCTAATGGTGTATGGTCGGGAACCGAACCCCACGCGGCCATCCCGTCAAAGAATGGCTGCGCATCGCCGATCCCGCCCCCCCACAGTATTAGGAAAATGCCTTAGTGCGGCAGTTCATCCGATCCTATGATGGTGAACGCTGCGGTTCGTACCGGATCGGGAGCACGCGCATCTTTCGGCTGCGCTCCGCCTACCGAAACCGTGTAACTACCTGCCTGGACCGACCGCGTTCCCTGCGCGTCTACTTCCGAGAGTTGCCGCGGATGGAGTTGGAAGGTCAGGTGCTGCGACTGTCCTGGTTCGAGATGGACCCGCTGGAACCCCTCCAATTGGAGATTTGGTGAGAGGCCGCCATTGCCATCCTTAGGCGGCAGCAGATAGAGTTCGGCAACTTCATCGCCCGCTACCTGCCCCGTGTTGCGCACCTCCGTCTCGACCGTCAAAGTGTCGCCGGCTTCTACCTTCTCAGTCGAGAGCTTCAGGTCCGAATAGCTGAACTTGGTATAGCTGAGGCCATAGCCAAAGTCATAGAGCGGCTGGCCGGTGAAGTAACGGTAGGTCCGGTTCTTCATCGAGTAGTCGGTGAAAGGGGGAAGCTGATCCAGAGAAGCGTAGAACGTGATAGGAAGGCGGCCGCCGGGATCGTTCTTGCCGGTTAGCGTATCCGCGATTGCCTTGGCTCCGGATTGGCCGGGATACCATGCCTCCAAAATCGCGTTGGCATGCTGATCGGCCCAATGGATGGCCAGCGCGGAGCCATTGAGCAGCACCACTACCAGCGGCTTGCCGGTCGCCGCCACTGCCTGAAGCATGTGTTGCTGTGGCTCGGGAAGGGTGATGGCGGTTCGGTCGCCACCATCAAAGCCGGCGACATGGATCGGCATCTCCTCGCCCTCGAGCCGGGGCGAGAGTCCCACCATGGCAATTACCAGATCCGCTCGCTTGGCGGCCTTGACGGCATTCTCTTGCAGCACGCCGGAGGGCGGCAGCCAATTCAGCGAGATGCCGCTGCCCACGCGCCCCGACTTCCGAATCAGTTCGATGGTGATGGTGTGTGGATGAGTGTTGGTGGCGTTGAGCGTGAACGTGGCCGCCGGTTCGGAAGCCGCCTCAGAGGAAGACGGAGCCGAAGCCGCCACTTGCTTTCCATCCAAAGTCACGGAGTAGTGCTGGCATTCGTCAGCGCATGTACCGGGGGTCACGCCGAAATCATAACTGGCGTGCACAGTGAACTCATATTTACCCGGTTGGGGGGGCGCCAGAACGCCGGTCCAGCGCACCGCAAACCCCGTCTCGGGATTCCCGGGCAACGGATTCGCATCGGCCCAGTCGAAATCGATCTGAGGATCGATCTGCGTGACCGCGGGGCTGCCCGCAACGCTGGCGGTCGTGAAGTACTCGGCCTTCAGCCCTTCTTCTTGCGATTTCGCCGAGGGATGCAGCATCGTCCGCGGCACGGGCAGAGTTATACCATCGGCATATGGCGAGCCCTGCTCATAAATCACATGCGATCCGGCCAGCGCCTCTCGCAGCGCATCGATCGGCATTTGCGGATGATCCGGAATCGCGTTGTAATTTCCCTCCAGCGCCGCCAAAGAGGCGGCGTTGGGCCCGATAACGGCAATCGTCTTGTACTTCTCCGCTTTGAGCGGCAGGATGCCATCGTTCTTCAACAGCACCATGGCCTTCTCGGCTGCTTCGAGCGCGGCGGCTTTGTGCGCGGAAGAATCCACTTCGCTATAGGGAATCGAAG
>JANWJB010000027.1 GCA_025449575.1 Acidobacteriaceae bacterium | reverse complement strand
TGCAATCCAGGTCCCGCTTCTCCTCGTGAAAGAAGGTCTCGCCGTCCGTCAGCAGAAAACCCATGTCCCGCGTCTGGGGCCGGTCGATGGTCGGGTAATAAATTTCATTCAGGATGCCGTGCGAGGCTGTAAACCAAATGCGGCTGGCGGTCGAATAGGCGGTGCTCACCACATCCTTTTCGCTGGAGGTCCAGCGCGGCTCAAGTCCTGGGGCTCCGAAGGCATCGCCCTGTCCCTCGATCCAACAATAACTCGACGATTGATCGCTCACATTTTCTCCAGTCGCTCGGATTTCAGGCGATTCAGGCGTGGCCGGCTCATCCCTGAATGCGTCCTTCCATGCCGAGGAAATAGGCGTGAAACCGGCCGTTTCCCGCCACATGGCCCTAGCCAGTCTCACCACTCAAGGCAGCGGGGAAAGCTTCTCTTAAAGAATCTGAGTGTTCGCGTCGGGGTCGTTGTGGAAAGCGACCTCACGCATCGCGTGCCCAATCTCGCGATTCTTCATGAAGCCCTCCCACACAAAACCGCTGCGCAGATTCTCCGCCATCAGCAGGCTCACTCCCAGATCGATGCCGATGACATCCTGGCCAAACCAGTTCGCTTTGGGCTCAAAGGCATCGGCAAATCCATATCGGCCGTAAAGCTTGCTGCCAAACCGCTCCCGCATCGTCAACAAGACATGAGAACACTCGGCGGGCAGAAAAACCAGAGAACCGGCGGTGGCGCTCGGCACCAGCGTCCCATCGAGTGGGCCGATCGACGGCGGACCGCCCCACACACGATAGCCTTGCCGCGAGTCCGAGGCGGAAATGCCCCACATATCCTGGTCGATCCATGAAAATTTTTGCCCCAGAACCAAACACCACAGTTGATGCGCGCGCGTGGCGGCGATGGAGTTGGTGAAGTAATTGGCGTGCCGGTCGCGAATGTCGCGATAATCGCACCACGCCTGAGGATATTGATGGATGAACAGCGGAGCCAGGCCGCTGATGTAATTGATGCCGCCGTAGGAGATCAGTGGCCGTTGCACCGATTCCCAGGTCTTGGCGGGAATCGGATGCGTGGGCGAACCGATCGCCATTAGATACATGGTGATGAGCTCGGCATAGATATCCCAGCGATGCTTGAGGAACCCCTGGTCGGGGAGCCAGCCCATGGAGAGCGTGGTGCCGCCATTCATCATCCATTGCCAGTCGACGCGGCGGTAGAAGGTGGTGGCCAGCGCCTCGATGCGCGAATTCCCGGCAAAATACTGCCGGCAGTGGAGCACTCCGCAGAGCAGCAGCGAGGTATCGATCGACGACAGTTCGCTGCCGAAGAGTCTCTCGCCGCTCTGAATGTCGACGAAATGGTAGAGAAACCCGTGCACGTGCGGACACTGTTCCAGCAGGAAGGCCAGCGTCTTCTCTACTCGTGCCTCGCAGTCCAGCCGGCGCAAATAATTCCGCTTGGCGGCAATGCACAACCCGCTCAACCCGAACCCGGTGGCCGCGATGCTGGCAACCCGGCTCAGCGAGCGTCCACTCCAAGGCGCCCGGTCGCGCACCAGACCCGTCTCCGGGTTGGCTTCGTTCCAGAAATAATCGACGTTGCGCCCCTCCATGTCATCCAGCAGCGCATCAGCCGCCTTGGAAACCTGGGTGAGGGGCCGGTTGATGAAGACGCCCGGCGGGTGCGTGTAGCTCTCCGCCGCCTGGTTCTCCGTCTTCGGTCCGGGACCGGCCGTCGGCGGCGGTGTGCGCTCGTTCTGCGCCAGCGCTCCCGATCCCAGCGCCAGCGCTCCGGTGACGCCTGCCTGGCGCAAAAGTTCTCGACGGGTTATTCGCGACCGGGCCAATGCGAATTCTGTCCCAAAAAGGCGGTCTTGTTACTCAAACCTGAAGTGAAAACGCTCTTTGCGCTCGGCATGGCTCCCTTGAGTGTAAACCCACTTCGTGCCGCAGCCGTTTGGCTGAAGCGCTTTCAGCTTCCTGCCCTGATCCATGGGAACCTGTTCTCGCGCTTTCGCATCCATTACCATGAAGAGGCAACGGGCCCACGGGCTGGAGCGGAATCAGCACAACGATACCCAGCGGCCGAAACGCCGCACCGGATTTTTTATCAAGAAAAATCCGACTCACGATGACGGGCCGGGTACACGTATGCCGATTCTGCTCTCATATTCGAGATTGCGCCCCCCCAAGTGGGCAACCAATCCCCTCAAGATCGGCCTTCCTCTGCCACTTTCGCAGCCGAGATGCGCCGATCGGTAGTTCCAACCACAGGAGGAATGCTTTGGCTTACGAAGTTCCACCCCTTCCCTATGACTATGCCGCGCTCGAGCCCCATATCGATGCCGAAACCATGAAGTTGCACCATGACAAGCACCACACCGCCTATGTCAACAATCTGAATGCGGCGATCGAAAAGCATCCTGAGCTCGGCAAGCATGCCCCCGAAGACCTGCTGCGCAACCTCTCCGGGATTCCAGAAGACATCCGCGGCGCTGTCCGCAACAATGGCGGCGGCCATGTGAACCACACCATGTTCTGGGCCATCATGAAGCCCAAGGGCGGCGGCGAGCCCTCGGGCGCGATCCGCGAACAGATTGCCAAGGACTTTGGCAGCTTCGACGCTCTTAAAAAGCAGTTCAATGAGACCACCGCCAAGCAATTCGGCTCCGGCTGGGGCTGGCTGGTGTGGGAGGGCGGCAAGCTGAAGATCGTTACCACTCCTAACCAGGACAGCCCGCTCTCTCAGGGCCTCTATCCCATCCTCGGCAATGACGTTTGGGAGCACGCCTACTATCTCAAGTACCAGAACAAACGTGCTGACTACCTCGCCGCCTGGTGGAACACCGTGAATTGGGAAGAAGTGAACAAGCGCTTCGAACGCGCACAGCAGTAAGCGGAGCAAAACCCGGGTCCCGCCTCGGGACCTGGGTCTCCGTTCCCATTCCGCTTGTCTCCCGGTCCTTCACCCCCGAATGCTGCACCTGCCGCTTGATTCTTTTCACTTCGAGGCCGGGGTGAGTTTCAATATTCCGCCGCTTGACCGGACGGCTCCGATCCAGGCGTATCGTCGTGCCGGTTCTCCTCCGCTGCGCTCCCTACCAGACGCGGCAGATCTTGGCCGGAACCATCGGCTCGCCCTTCTTGCAGCCGAATGCCTGGCCGAACTCCGGCATGTTCATCAGCACCGCATTGGCGCGAATGCGGTCCGGGGAGTGAGGATCGGTCTGCACCAGATAACGCACGAATGCCGGCCGCGTGCTTGCGCACCAGTTTTGCGCCCAGCCTAGAAAAAGACGCTGCAAGGGTGTGAACCCGTCACTTTTCTGTTGCAGGTTGGTATGGTCCGCGGCGGCTTGCGCCATGAAGGCCATGAATGCCAGCCGCAGGCCGCCGTTGTCGGCCGTGTTTTCCCCCAGCGTAAGTTTGCCGTTCACGTGCAGGTTGTCGACGGCGGTCAAATCTCCATACTGCTTCACCAGGCAACTGGTGCGCTGCTCGAAATGCTTGGCGTCGGAGGCCGTCCACCAATCCACCAGATTGCCGTGGCCGTCAAACTGCCGCCCTTGGTCGTCGAAGCCGTGCGTTAGCTCGTGGCCCACCACCGAGCCGATGTGCCCGAAGTTGGTTGCGGCGCTCGCGCTGCGATCGTAGAAAGGCGGCTGCAAAATACCCGCCGGGAAATTGACGTTGTTCATGCTGGGATCGTAGTAGGCGTTCACGCTGGGCGGCGTCATCTCCCACTCGCTGCGGTCCACCGGTTTGCCGATCTTATTGAGTTCATACGCAAGATCGAACTCGCGCGCGCGCAGGCTGTTGCCCATCGCGTCTCCGGGCGAAATGGTCAGCTTGGAATAATTCCGCCACTTCGCCGGATACCCGATCTTGTTGGTTACAAGACTCAGCTTTTGCTCCGCCTTGGCCTTGGTTTTCGGGCTCATCCAGGTGATCTGGTTGAGATCCTGGCGCATGGCGCCCTCGATCTGGTTGACCAACTGGAGCGTCTTGGCTTTGCTGTCTCCCGCAAAGTATTGGGCCACGTAGGATTTGCCCAGCACTTCGCCCAATGCCGAATCGGTGGAGGCCACGCAGCGCTTGTAGCGCGGCTGCTGTTGCAGCGTGCCCTGCAGTTGCCGCCCATAAAAGTTGAAGTGCTCGTCGTCGAATGCCTTGGGCAACCGCATCGATTCCGAATCGACCAGGCGAATGCGCAGGTAGGTCTTGAGGGTGCCCAGATCGGTCTGCTGCAACGTGCCCTCGAGCGCCTTGAAGAACTCCGGCGACGACACGTTCAGCTCCGTGACCGGTGGAAACCCGCTCTCGGTAAGAAACTGCGCAACGTTCAACACCGGCAGCTCGGCAGCCAGTTCGGAGACCGTCATCATGTGATACGTGTTGCTCGGCTGCCGGCGTTCGACCGCGCTCATGGAAACCTTCGCCAGAGAGGTCTCAAAGGCCATCACCGCCGCAGCGTCGTCGGCCGCTTTGTTGGAGGGCTCGCCCATCAGCTTCAGCACGTTCACCAGGTGCTGGACATACTCCTGCCGGGTCTGAACGCTCTTGCTGTCGGAGCGCAGGTAATAGCCTTTCTCCGGTAATCCCAAGCCTCCCTGGTCGACCACCGCGATTTCCTTATTGGCATCCTTGAAGTCCTGCTGTGAGCCGATCTCGAAGACGGCTCCGACCTCCAGCCTTTGCATGCGCGCCAGTAGCGTCGTAAGACCGGCTTTGCTCTTCAGCGCCGCAATCTCGTCGAGTTCCGGCTGCAGAACCGCCAGCCCTTTCTTCTCGATCGCCGCCGTGTCCATGCAGCTCGCGTAGTAATCGCCAATCTTCTGTTCATCGCTTCCCTGGGCGGCGTGCGCGGCCGATGCCTGCAACAGAATCGCGTGCAATACCTGGGTGTTGTATTCACGCAGGTTGGTGAACTCGTCAAAGTAAGGGCGGTCGGGAGGGAGAGGATGCAGCTTGGAGAAATTGCCGCAAGCGTACTGGTAGAAATCGATGCACGGGTTGGCGGCCGAGTCCATCGCGCTGCGATCCAGGCCGGGCAGCGGAGCGTACACTGTGGCCGGTCCCGCCGCCGCGGGTTTGGGGCCTTGTGCGCGCAGCGCTACCGGGAGGGCAAGAGCGAGGTAGAGCGCCGCAGCTGCCGCCCCTAGCCGTCTACGCTTCATTCGTTTCTCCAAAACCAAATCTCGGTCGCGATTTTAGGTAAAACAAACTATTCAGAATACACTGGCGGCAATTCAAAAAGTTCTCCTCCGGAGAGCGCCAACCCGCTTTCACCGGCCCGAAATCTGCCCGGCGGCGCAATCGCACGCTGGTTGCAGTTTCTGGCAAACTGGTAAAGAAGACTTTGCGCGGCAGACCATGGCCAGAAGATTCGGCAAACCGGCCCCCCCGTCGCCCTCGCTCGCTCCTTCCTCTTCAGGGTCGTCGCACTTCCCGGCCTTTTTGTGGTTTGTGCTGCCGCTCCTGCTGTTGAGCGCCTGGCAAGCAGCGCTCGCCAAGTCCGGTGCGCCCAACGGCGACACCCCGCCCGGAGCCACCTTGCTGGCTCACGTACCGGTCGCTCCGCTCGGCTACCAGGCTCCCGGCGCGCTTTATATGTTGTCCCGGGAGTCATTCAGCTCCCTGGACTTCATCGACTCCGAGCACCTTTTATTTACCTTTCATGTTTCCAAGCTGCTCCACCGGGACCAGGGTGCCTCCGCCTCCGACGACGATCAGATGATCCACGCCGAAGTGCTGGAGCTGCCCTCCGGCAAGGTTGTAACTTCCGCCGACTGGCGGATGCACGACCACTCCAGGTATCTGTGGCCCTTGAGCGGCGGCCGGTTTCTGCTCCGGCAAGGCAACTTATACTCCATCGCGGACGCTTCGCTGAAGCCTGCCGGCTCGATACGTTCCGAAGCTCCGGTGTTGAACACCGAAGTCTCCCCGGACGGCAACTTGATGCTGGTGGAGGGGACCGCTCCACCCGACCCGGCAGCCAAAAAGGCGGCGCTCGACAATGGCGATGACGATTCGCCGGTGGATCATCAGGCTGTGATCGCCATAATGGATGTGGATAGCCGTGCCCTGCAGGCGCAGTTCCGCACGCCCGTGCCGATCATCCTCCCTGTTACCTCTTCCGGATATCTGGGGGTGAGGGAGCAGAAGGAAAATGATTATCGGATCACCTTCTTCCCCTTCCACGGCCAGAAGGTCGTGCTGGGAGACGTGGCTTCCACCTGCAAGCCGCGCGAGGACTTTCTAAGCGCTACCGCGCTGGTGATCGCCAGTTGCGGTCCCGATTCGCCCGATCTCTATCTGGATGCCTGGACCATCGACGGCAAGAAATTGTGGCAGGGGCGCCGATCCGGCTTAACCGCGTGGCCGACCTATTCCGAGGCCCTCGATGGCAGCCGCTTTGCTGTGGGCCTGTTGCGCGTGAATCAGCCCATCAGCACTCCCGATTCTCTGACGGATGGGCAGGTCAAGGGGCAAATCGTGCAGGTCTTCGACACGCGGACTGGCGCACTGCTGCTGAGCATCGATGCCTCTCCGGTGCTCAGCGCGGGGCAGAACTTCGCTCTCTCTCCGGATGGAAAGCGGCTCGCCGTCTTGCGCCACGGCGCGATCGACGTCTACGGGA
>JANWJB010000026.1 GCA_025449575.1 Acidobacteriaceae bacterium | reverse complement strand
GATCCGCTGTGTCGTACCCCAGGACGACCACGTCGGCTCTCCGCCGCTCCTCGGCCTCGGTAAAAAATCGTCCTTGGGCCATCCGGATGTCGTAGACCTTGGGCTGGTCGGCCGAGTCGCCTTCAAGAAGCGTGTTGTTGACCGCGTGGCCCATGTATTTCACGGAGAACTGGCCCAGCTGTCCGGTGGGGGCGCGATACTGCTGCGCGGGATCGACAGCAACCACGTGGGGTAGCAGCTTCATGGCCATGCCGTCGTCATAGGTCAATTGTTTTCTGGCCAGCATTTCGGAGGTGGGCCGCGAGCCGAAGAGGGGATAGCGGACAACCCAAAAGACATTGGTCCCCAGCGACTCGATCACATTGTTGACGTTCGCCGTAAGCCCGGTAATAACGGAAGCCAGCAGGATAACGGTGGTCACACCGATCATGACGCCAAGAATGGTGAGGCCGGAGCGCATCCGGTTGTTGCGCAGCGTGTCCGCCGCCATCTTAACGCCTTCTCTTGCGCCGGTCATATCCATAGCGGAACGGTCCTCAAGGCTCCGAACGGAGGGCGGCGATGGGATCGAGATTGGCCGCCTTGCGCGCCGGATAGACGCCGAAAAATATGCCCACGGAAGTCGCCACAAGCAAGCCGAGGATTACTGCCCATGTTTGAATCTGAGAAGGAAAGCCGACCGCCACGGTAATCAACTTGGCCACTACGATGCCGCCAATCACGCCAATCAGCCCGCCCAGCGAGGAGAGCGTGGCCGACTCAATCAAAAATTGCAGCAGCAAGTCTCTCCGGCGCGCTCCCAATGCCTTGCGCACGCGCGAGATCGGCGTGCGCTCCGAGACGCTGACCAACATGATATTCATGATCACGATGCCGCCGACCACCAGCGAAATGGCCGCGAGCGCCACCAACAGGGCGGCAAAGCTTTGGCTGAGGCTTTGCCATAGCCCGATGAATGTCGAGTTCGTGTCGATCGTAAAGCTGTCATCGGCCCCGGGGGCATCGTGCCGCCGGGCCCGCAACACGCTTCGCACCTCGCCGGTAGCCAGAGCGAGCGGTGGCCCGGTACCGTTCGCGCGGCCGTAAATGATCAGGCTGCGGTCAGAGCCATAGGCCGCCAGAAACGTGCTCAACGGAATCGCGACCCAGTTGTCCTCGCTCTGTCCCAGCGTTTTGCCCTTGCGCTCCCCCACCCCGATGACGGTATAGCTAACGCCATCGACGCGAATCTCTTTGCCGATGGGGTCCAGCTGGCCAATCTGATTGTCGACAATGTCATAGCCAATAATGGCGACGCGGCTACGATGGTCCTCGTCAGCCGGTGCAAATCCCCGCCCCCGATCGATGTTGGTGTTATAGATGGAGGGCATCGAGGGGGTCCAGCCGCGCACATCCGTGTCTGTGCTCGATTGATTGCCAAAGACCACGCTGCCGGACTGGTTGGCCATGGCGCCGGTGGCGGAGCAATGCGGACACTTGGCCGCGACGTCCAGATAATCGTCCAGGGTCAGATTTTTTCGCTTCTGAAAGCGCGTGTAATCGCGATCGGTGAGAACCACTTGCGGCTGCTTGGAGGCGGTGAAGACATCGGCGCCGTAGCCATACACCTTGGTGGCGACGAATTGATTGGCTCCGCTGACCAGCGTAATGACCATGATGACCGCCGCCACCCCAATCATCACCCCCAGCAAGGTGAGAAAGGATCGCAGCTTACTGGCCCAAAGGGACTGCAAGGCGATCTTGATGGCTTCGGTGAATTCCATAGGGCGAGACACGAGAGGAACAGGTCCTTCGAGTGTAGACTCTTTTGCCTGCTCTAGCGGGGCCCCGGCCGACGCTGGGAATGGGGGAGGCCCGCCGCCGGATACAGCGGCGGGACCCCAATCGCAAGCGGCCTGTAAGCCGAATTCTGTCGAGGACGGCCATTCCTCTAGGCGGCGCATTACTGCACCGCTCCAGCGACCTACCCGGAGGTTTCCCACCCGCGTGCGGCCGAAACCGCGCGCGGGAACCCGGTCTGGCGCGCCGGGCCGGCACGCATCCGCGGCCTGGGTCTGGCCCTCGGATTCCCTCCCTATTTGGTCTTGCTCCGCGTGGGGTTTACCCTGCCGCCTCCTTTACAGGAAGCGCGGTGCGCTCTTACCGCACCTTTTCACCCTTACCCCCGGCTCAGAGAGCCGGTGGCGGTATCTTTTCTGTGGCACTAGCCGTCTTTGAGCCTTGAAGCTCAAATCCCGGACGTTATCCGGCACGCCGCCCTGCGGAGTTCGGACTTTCCTCTCCCGAAGCGCGAACGCCTCGGCAGCGGCCGCCCGGCCCGCCTGCACCTTCCATGATATCGCGTCTTTCTCGCTTCATTGCGCCCGCGATTCACTCGAGGAGCGGCTGTCCTTTGGAGCCCGCGTCCAGCTACAATTGCACCGTTAAGCCTTTTTCCATGCTTATCCGGTGTGAGGGCGGGAACGCCAGTCCTCCGGCGCTTCGCGGGGCAAAGCGCATCGCAGACGAGAGAAAACGCGCCGCGGCAACGCAGGGCGCCGGAAGGATAACTGTGCAGGCAGGTGCAGGAGACGTGCTGGGAATTCAACACTCCAGATTTCAAAAGAGGATTCAGAAGAGCGTGAGCCGCGTGGCGGCGGGGCAGTGGGCGCGCGTGGCGGTCAGGCGCGCGGTGTTCCTTTCGCTCCTGCTGGCGCTCATCTTTGCTCCTTTTGCCATCGGTGTCGCGAGGGGCGCCAGCCTGGGAGCGACCCAGACGGCGCTGACGGTGAACGCCGACAACTCCGGCCCGCGCACCACGGTGACACTGAACGCGCATGTCGAGCCGCTGAGTGGAATGGATGTGCCGGCGGGCGTGGTCACCTTTCGCACCGGGGCGAGCGAGCTGGGCTCGGCCGTGCTCGACTCCAGTGGCAATGCCGGATTGACGACGAATAACCTGCCCGCCGGAAGCCACCAGGTGATCGCCATCTACCGGGGCGACTCGACGTTTCAAGGCTCTATCTCTCCGTCGGCGGAGGCCGCCGCAGCGCAGTCGGACGTAGCCGGCTTTATTTTGGCCGCTACGCCTACCACCATGACGGTCCCTGTTGGCTCCATCGCCAGCGCCACCATCGCCGTCACGCCGGTCAATGGCTTCAATGCCTACGTGAGTCTCTCCTGCAGCGGCCTGCCGCCGGGAGCCACGTGCAGCTTTTCCCCCAACAGCGTACTGGCCGCCTGCACCACCTCGGGATCCACGACCAGTTGCCCCGCCGGCTACAGCACTATGCAGATCCAAACTCTCGCCCCATCGGCCGAATTGAATATGCCCGCCGGGTCCGGCCACGGATGGCCCGTCTACGCCATCCTCTTCCCTGCGTTCTTCGGCGTAGCGGGCGTGGGGGCGCGCAAGAAGCGCAAGGTTTGGAATGCGGTGCTGCTGGTGCTTCTCTTCGCCGGAGCCATGAGCCTGACCGCCTGCAATGTGCGTTACAACTATTTCCACCATGGGCCCACCACCAATAAGGGCACTCCCACCGGCACCTATACCGTCACCGTCAATTCGGTTTCCACGCAAGGATCGCTGATTACGACACCAGCCACTTCACCGCAGATCGCGCTCACCGTTACCGGCAAGTGAGAGATGGGGTTCTTTCGGAAGAAGCTGAAGCAGGAGCATAAGATCATGCGGCAGGCGGAGCAGGCCCAAGGCTCGCTCCTGCCCGAGTATCACCGCGCCACCCCGGAGTGCCCGCATCCCGATCGCTGGAGCATGTACGATTCGATGACTGCGGAAGCGGAGGTTTTGGAATTCCTCCGCACCTTGGTCACCACAGTCAAACCTGAGCTGGTGGTGGAAACCGGCGCCTTTCTGGGCGTGAGTACCCTCTGGATTGCCGAAGGATTGAAGCGGAACAATCGGGGCAAGATCGTAAGCTGCGAGCTCGATCCGGTGGTCTTTGCTAAGGCGCAGGCCAAGATAGCGGCGTCAGATTTGTCTTCCTGGATCGAATTGCGCAATGAATCGAGCCTGGAGATGCAGATCGACGGCGTCATCGATCTGCTTTTCAGCGACAGCGATATGGCAATTCGCGCGGAGGAAATCAGGCGTTTCCTGCCCCAGATGAATCCCCACGGATTGATCTTGATGCACGACGCCAGCTCCCACTTGAAAGTGGTGCGCGAGGCTGCGCTCAAGATGGAGGCCGAGGGGCTGCTCTCAGTTGTCTTCCTTCCGACGCCGCGCGGCTTGGTGGTGGCGCAGAGGCGGGACCGCTGAATAAGCACCGGCTGAACGGGCTTCAAACTGCTCAACCCGCAAACGCCGGCCCTACCGTCCCGCACCGCTCCCGTGCTACCCTGGATCTTCAGGGAAACTGGAAGATGTGCAAGGTAAGCCCAGCGCCGCAAATGACCCTGCCGGTGGAGATGCGTCTCCGGCGAGTGGGGTGCTGCTCTCTTGAGGCGGTTCTGGGGGCGGCTCCCGCACAGTGGCTTTCCTCCGGCTCCGGACCGCGACACAATGCCTCTCCCAGGCCTCTCTGCGTCCTGCCCTCCCGTATGCGACCTAGTCTCTTCGGCGGTCACTAGGCTTTTTTCCGCCGAAGCTCTGCCCCGCATCCAGGCTGCTTAACCCTATACAAGGGCAGCGGTCTCCTTCATTGCCATGGGCTCAACGGGAGCCAATGGACAAGCCCGGCGCGCTAAGAAGCACACCGAGAAAGCAGAGAACACCAATGCAGACCAACAATGGACATCTAAGCGCCGAAGTTCTGGCGCAGTACGGCCCGCGCCTCCAAGGAGCGATTCCGGGGCCGAAGGCTCGCGCCATCGTCGAAGCCGACCATCGCGTAGTCTCTCCCAGCTATACCCGTTCTTACCCGATGGTGGCGAAGCGCGGCCGAGGCATCCGCCTGGAAGATGTGGACGGAAACCAGTTTTTGGATTTCGCAGCGGGCATCGCCGTCTGCTCGACTGGGCACTGCCATCCCGAGGTGGTTGCCGCTATCCAGCGCCAGGCCGCAGAGCTGATCCATGCCTCTGGGACAGACTTCTATTACGAGCACATGGTTCAGATCGCCGACCGACTCTCCGCGATTGCGCCCATGCCCGGCCCGCACCGCTTCTACTTTGGCAACTCGGGCGCCGAGGCCATTGAAGCTGCGCTCAAGATCGCGCGCTACCACACCGGCCGGCAGCAGTTCGTGGCGTTTTTGGGAGCCTTCCATGGCCGCACCATGGGCGCGCTCTCCCTTACCGCATCCAAGGCGCAGCAGCGGCGGCGCTTCTCCCCACTGATGCCGGGCGTCACGCATATCCCCTATCCCTATCTCTATCGCGGCTGCACCGGAGGGGCTCGCGAGCAGGAGCAGTATGCTCTGAACTGTGCCCGCTACCTGGAGGACAAGCTCTTCAAGACCACGCTGCCTCCGGAAGAGGTTGCCGCCATCTTCGTCGAGCCGATTCAGGGCGAAGGCGGTTACGTCGTGGCGCCGGACATCTTTCTGCAGGAGCTGCGCCGCATCGCGGATAAGCATGGCATCCTGTTGGTGGTTGACGAAGTGCAATCGGGAGCGGGACGCACCGGGAAATGGTGGTCTATTGAGCACTCCGGCGTGCAGCCCGACATCGTATGCATGGCCAAAGGCATCGCCTCGGGCATGCCCCTCGGCATCTGCATGACGCGGGCCGAGCTGATGGACTGGAAGCCCGGCTCGCATGCCTCCACCTTCGGCGGCAACCCGGTGGCCATTGCCGCCGCTCTGGTCACCCTGGATATCATCGAGCGCGAGGCTATGGCCAATGCCGCCAACCTCGGCGGAGCCATGCTGGAGCACCTGCAGGGGTTTGTTTCCAAGCATCCTATCGTGGGTGAGGTACGCGGCCGCGGCCTGATGATCGGCGTGGAGATCGTTCAGGACCAAGCCACGCGGGAAGCCGCGCCCGCTCTGCGCGACCGCATCGTCGAGTTGGCGTTTGAGCGTGGCCTGCTCATCCTGGGCTGCGGCGAAAGCTCTTTCCGGCTCTCCCCTCCGCTCATTCTGAACCAGCAGGAGGCGGCCATCGCGCTCAACATTGTTGAAGAGTGCATCGCAGTGGCCGAGCGGGAGCGTGCCAAGCCCGGCGTGCTGGCCGCAGCGGCGCACTAGAACAGTCCTCTGGCGTGGAGTCGGCGGGCGCCATGAGCTTGTTCGCTCACCCGCCGGCGGACTCCGCTGCCGCCTGGGTGAGACCTGCTATTCCCGGTATCGATAACGGCGTACGCTTGGCTCCCCGTCTTTTCGGGCAATTCCCGCAAGGATGGGGAGCCGCAAATCTGAAATTGCTCGAAGCGGCAACCGGGCCTCTCCACTTTCCGAGAACGCGTGCCCAGAATGGGCTCTCCATAACGCTTCGGTCAAAAGAATAGAACAGCCGCCAGAGAACGGAACAGCAGGCGGCTCAGGGTCCCCCAGTGGTGTAGACGGGCGGGCCCGCGCACTACCCCTCAAGGAGAAGATTGCATGGAACGGGCCGGCATTCATCACCTGGAACTGATCATCCTGTTCCTGCTGCTGGTGGCCGCGGCATTGGCGGCATTGGCCCGCCGTTTCCATACTCCGTACCCAATTGTGCTGGTGGTTGGAGGGCTTCTGCTCTCCTTCATTCCGCACATGCCCCACGTGTCGCTTCGGCCGGAGCTGGTCTTCCTGGTATTTCTGCCGCCCTTGCTCTACGTCGGTTCCTCCCGCACCTCCTGGCGCGATTTTCGCGCCAATCTCACCAACATCCTCATTCTGGCCTTCGGTTTGGTGGGATTCACGGTTCTGGGAGTCGCGCTGGGGGCCGGCTGGCTATTGCCCGGCTTCGATTACCGGCTGGGCGCTGTGCTGGGCGCGGTGATCGCGACCACTGATCCGATCGCCGCCACCGCCATTGCCACACGGGTTGGATTGCCGCGGTCCATCAGCGACATTTTGGCGGGCGAAGGCATGGTCAACGATGCCACCGGCCTCCTAGCTTTGCAATTTACGGTGGCCTTGATGGTTACCGGCCAGCATCCGACGACCGGCATGGCCATCCTGGAGCTTTTGCGGCTGGTGAGCGGCGGAGTGATTGTCGGGCTGGCCACTGGCTTCTGCGTTCACAAGGTTTCGCGCCGCATCACCGATTCACCGGTGGAAATCACCTTCACTCTGGTCACGCCTTATATCGCTTATCTGGTTGCCGAGGGCGCGAGGGCTTCCGGCGTGCTGGCGGTGGTGGTCTGCGGCCTTTATCTAGGACGGAAGAACTCCGAGACGCTTTCGATTAACGCCCGCCTGGAGAGCGAAGCCGTCTGGAATATTCTGGATTTTGTTCTCAACAGCATTGTTTTTATCCTGATTGGGCTGCAACTCCCCTACATCCTCACGCAGATTCACTCCTTGTCGATAACCCGGCTCCTGCTGGATGGAGCTGCCTTTTCCGCCTTTGTCATCGTGCTGCGGCTGTTTTGGGTATTTTCTGGAGCATGGATCTCGTACCTCATCCGGGCCAAGCTTCTCCGCAGGGAGGAGCCGCGGCCCAATGCGCGTGGAGTCTTCATCGTGGGATGGACGGGAATGCGAGGGGTGCTCGCTCTGGCCGCCGCCATCTCCCTGCCTAATTTTGTAGCCAGCGGAGCCCCCTTTCCCGAGCGGCACCTCATCATCTTTCTCGCCTTTTGCGTCATTCTGGTCACCCTGGTCCTCCAAGGCCTTACCCTGCCTTGGCTGATTCGCAAGCTGGCGCTTGGCGGCGCCACAAGCGCACAAATAGAAGAGATGGAGGCCCGGCAGAAAATCCTGAATACGGTTCTCGAGCGTCTCCACGAGATGGAATCGAACGCCGATGACGAGCACCTGCAGATCTATCGGGACATTGCTCGGCACTATCGCGGCCGGCTTACCATGGTGAACGCCAAGGACGATCGAGCCCAGCGGCAGAAAGAGCTGTCGCTATCGCGGGATTATCGCAATCTTTCTCGAGACCTGCGAGATGTGGAACGAAAAACGGCATTGGAGCTGCGCAATGAAAATAAAATCAACGATGAGTTGCTTCGCCGTCTGCAACGGGAACTCGATTTAACGGAAGGGCACTATCTGGGGTACTGAGGAGGCGACTGCGGCCACCTGGAAGCCAAAGCGGAAGCTAGAGCGAATATAGGTGTACCCCGAAGCAAATGCTCCATACGCGGCTTTTCCGCTAAGAAAAGCCGCGCTTCTCGAACCGTGGTGATGCGGCATTGCAATCGTGAATCCGCTCTAGCGGTGCTTCTGGGAGGTTTTTACCCACATCATGCCCGCACCCAAAAAGACGCATGCCACCGCGAGCGCCAACAGGGCATGGGGCTTATGGTTGTAATGGAGAGCCACAGCCGCATCAATCCACCACACCACCGCTCCGACGAACCATATAAAAGAGAGATTCGGCATCCGCATTGAGGCTACCTTAAAAACGCTGTTTCCTCGTGCGACAAGCTACGACGCACTGATTACTTCAGGTACCGCTTTTGTATCCTTTCGAGCCTTACAACCGTGCGCTTCTGAGACGCTAAAGACCCAGCAATTGCATGAGGGAGACCCCATTCCCTCCGAGAATCCCTGCCTTCGGAAACGGCTCGTCCGCTGCTTTGAACCATGGTGGGGCATAGCAATCGTGACTCGGCTCTAAAAGGGGTGATGGCGCAACTCCTCTCAACCGTTGCCCACCTAGGCGCCCGGGCACCGGTCTTTCGCTCACGTACTCTTGGCAAATGGCACGGGCTCCGCAACAATGACGTGATGGCTTTTGTCACCTCTCGACGGCTCGATTTGCTGCAGGGATTTCTGCGCGCGAGCGACCGTCTCGCGGACCGTCTGGGGCGTCGAGCATCCCTCCCTAAACACTTGGACACCGGCCGCCGGGGAGAAGAAGCGGCTTATTTCTTCCTGCGTCGCCACGGATACATTGTCGTTGCCCGCGGCTGGCGAAGCGGCAAGCTTCGCGGTGATCTTGATCTGGTGGCTTGGGAAAACTCGACCCTCTGCTTCGTCGAGGTGAAGACGCGCAGCAGCCGCAGAACGGCCACGGCGGAGTCGGCAGTCGACGAGGAGAAGAGCCGGTTGCTGCGTAGGATGGCGCAACAATACATTCGGCAGCTGCCTTCGCCTCCGGAGGCGAGCCGCTTCGATATTCTTTCGATCTATATGGAGGCCGGGGAGGCCGCCGACTTTGAACTCTTCCGCGGAGCCTTCAGCTGGTACTGAATCGCGCCTGCGGAAATCAAGGCTCCATAGCCCCCGCATAAGCATTGGCCGGGAACGCGGTTTCCACTTGGAAGCTCCGGTTTCCACATCGGTTTCTTGTGGCTCTGTGGAGACTGTGGGGAAACCGTCGCTCCGACGCCCCTTCCAGCCCGGTCTTGCTCCTTTTCATTTCTTCTCCACCCGTTTTTCTAAAACTGGATAGCGACGATTCCCCACTGTTTATGCGATTTTCCTCCTGGTTTCCACTTTTCCAGTGAGAACGGCTACTACTACTAGAGAAATGCATTCAATGAAGACTTGAAAATAGAAGATCTTCAGCAACGGCAGACGGCCATTGCAACGTAAGCCTTTGCGCCCGGGCGAGGCTTACGTTGCCAAACGGGATAGAATGGATCGGTTGAGAAATACCCTTCTGCGTGAAGCGAAGCCTGGTGTACAGTGAGTCAAATCGGGGAGGCCAACACGATGCTTGGCGCGGGTGTAGAGCAGGAAAGAACGGTGGGACAGGGAGCGGCAGCCATGGAGATCAGCGTTAGCCGTCATGATCTTTTAGGGGAGCTCAGCGCGACCCAGAGCGTCGTTGAGCGCAAGACTACGATTCCTATTCTCTCCAACTTTCTCTTTGAGGCCGGAGGCGAGGGCGATGCTGCCGGCAAATTGACCATCACCGCCACCGATCTGGAGCAGAGCATTCGCACTTCGTGCGCCGCTACGGTGAAGAAGCCGGGCTCCTGCACCATTCCAGCGCGCAAGCTTTACGACTACATAAAGCTGTTGCCTGAAGGAATGATCTCCATCAAGCTGATGGAGAATCACTGGGTTCAGATTCGTTCCGGCCGCTCCAACACAAAGATGGTCGGCATGGCGCGGGCGAATTTTCCCCAAGTGCCGCAGTTTCCCGAAGGCGGCCTTACCCGCATTCCCACCGCATCGCTCAAAAATATGATTTCCAAGACCATCTTCGCCATCTCCAACGAGGAATCGCGGTACACGCTCAATGGCGCGCTGCTGATCCTCAAGGCGGAGTCCATGGCCATGGTCGCCACGGACGGCCACCGGCTCGCCCACTTGGAGAAGACCGGGGAATCGCTGAAAAACATCAGCGGCGAGAAGAAGACGCTGATTCCCCGCAAAGCGCTGGCTGAGCTGGAATCGCTGCTCGGAGCCACAGAGGAGGAGACGCTCGATTTCCAGGATGACGAGCACACGCTCTTCTTTCGCCTTGGCCGCCGTATGCTTACCTCCCGCAAGCTGACCGGCCAGTTTCCCAACTATGAAGCGGTCTTACCGCGAGACAACAACAAGCTGGTGGTGGTGCGCAGCGACGAGCTGATGGGGTCTATTCAGAGAGTGGCGCAGTTTGCCGACGAGCGCTCGGGCGCCATCCGCATTCGGCTGGAGCAAAACGAGATGAAGATCTCCTCCTCCTCGACCGAGTCGGGCGAGTCGGAGGACAGCATTGAGACTCCCTACAACTTTGATCCCATTACGGTGGGCTTTAACTCCGCCTATTTGATCGATTTTCTAAAGGCTGTTGGCAGCACGGGTGAGGTCCGCCTGGAATTCAAAGATTCGCAATCGGCGGGCCAGATGCGTCCCGAGGATGGAAGCGAAGACCAGCGCTATCGCTACATTATTATGCCCATGCGGATTTGATCCCCCGGAAGTGTAAGCTCCATTTGAATGGCTAGACCCCGGACGCCAAACGCGACAAACTGCTGGATGGAAGTGGTCCCTGGCTTATGGCCGCGGTCCGGGACGATACCCGTTTAACCGCTTCCAGCTCCCAAGCGCTCCATGCTGCGCCCCTGAGGCCCCTCTTACCTCATTCGCCTATCCCCCACCCGGGTGAGAGGCGCAGGTTATCTATTGTGCTTTCATTAAGACAGGAACCAATGTCACTATTCGACCGCGCCGCCTAGCCGATAGAGGCAACAGCGGAGTTTGACGGCCATGGTTGGCACCCGGGGTGAAAATGCATTAGCCGGCGTCCATACTGTGTACCAATTGGGAGACGGCTAAACAGTTCCGGTTGCATTTCTGCTCCATCCCAACTTAACTCATATCATCTGGAGCTTTTCGTGGCCGCGGCAGACAGCCCAGTTCAGGAGCCGACGGCGATTTGCCTGAGGCAAAGGTGCGTCACCTGGGAGACTTCTCAGTCGCCTCGAAAGCGCCAATTGCGAATGTGCACAACATACGTGCAGAAGTTGCGTACCGCAGAGGATTCTGTGGAGGAAGTATGTCTATAGTTCCCAAGGTTGGTGTGGCAGGGCTGCTCGCGGCAGTCGCGCTCGCGCTGCTGATTTCACCAGCCCGAACCGCTCTAAGTCAAGGGATTACCACCGGGACGATTGCGGGCACCATAGAGGATGCATCGGGCGCCGTGGTGGCGAATGCCGCGGTCAGCGCCATCAATGCCGCCCGCAGTAGCCAGTTCTCAGCCACTTCCAGCGCCAGCGGCAATTTTGCGTTCCATTCTCTTCCGATTGGCGTTTATTCCGTTCTGATCTCCGCTCCCGGCTTTTCCGCGACCACGATTCAGAATGTGCAAGTGAACTCGGGGATAACCACCGACCTGAATGCAATCAAGCTCAAGGTGGGCCGTTCCAGCACCCAAGTGGAGGTGAACGGATCGAGTGCGGCGCTGCTGCACACGACAGATTCGCAAGTGACCACAGTCTTCAGCACGCGAATGGCGGCCAATCTCCCGCTGAATGGCGGCCCCGACACCATCGCGGAAGTTATTCCCGGCGTGGTGAGCGTGCACGGCGACGCCTTCTCCAATCAGAGCGGCGATGGCTACAGCGTCAACGGACAGAGCGGCCGCTACAACAACAGCGAAATTGACGGCCAATCGAACAACGACAATACCGTCGGCGGTCCGCAGTTTCTTCTGGCGAATCAGGACGCGATCCAGCAGGTTCAGGTCATCACCAACAGCTTCGGCGCGCAATACGGGCGCAATGCCGGCGGCATCATTAACTACATCACAAAATCCGGATCGAACGCCTTGCATGGAAGCGCCTTCGAGTATTACCAGGGCCAGTTCATGAGTTCCTTCGCGAACCAGCAGAAGAGTTCTGTCTTCGGCTACTGCGCGCCGGGCGAAAGCTCTTCCGATGGCTGTGCCAAGCCGGTGCTGCCCCGCTTTGCCGAGAACCGGTGGGGCGGGAGCCTTGGTGGGCCGGTATGGAAGGATAAGGCGTTCTTTTTCGGCAGCACCTATTTTGACCATATTCGTGTCGGGGGCGCTCCCGCTTCCTCGCTCCCATACGTCACGCCTACGCCCGCCGGCCTGAAGCAACTGGCCGCCGCCTTCCCGGGCAACAATGCGGTGGCTGCGCTTACCCATTACGGTCCATTTAGCGTGGCTGCCGGCAACCCCACTCCCGTCGGCATAACGCAAGAATCAATCCCGCTGCCGGGCGGCGGCTCGACCAGTGTGGAGTTTGCCGGGGTGCAGCGCAATGTTCCCGAACTGTTCAACGACCAGGAAGATCTGGGCCGCGTCGATTTCCAGCCCACCTCCCGCGATCATCTCTTCGTCCGCTATATGTATCAAAAGCAGCTCTTTACTCCAGAAGGGGGGGGCGAGCCGGGCGGTATCGCCAATGGGGACTGGGTTGACATTCCATCCTCGACCCAATCGGTCGGCGGCGACTGGACGCACATCTTCACCGAGCACATGGTGAATCAGCTTCGCTACAGCTTTCAGGAGAACAGGGTTTTCTTTCAGGGAGGATCGTATCCCAACTGTACTTCGGTGCAGATTGATCAATGCCCCTCTCAAGTCAGCTTTGGCGGCGGCGCTCACGATCTCGGCTTTGGCGTCAATGGAGCTTTTCCCCAGGGCCGCAATGTGAAGGTGACGCAGATTCAAAACAACGCCATTTGGACCAAGGGAAACAATACCATTCTGCTGGGTGGAGAGCTCGATTATCAAAACGCCCCCAACTTCGGACTCTTCTATTACACCGGGGCGCTGAACTACCAGACCATGAGCGACTTCATCGGCGATGGGAATAATCCCAATGATTACATGCAGCTCAATAACGGCCCTGCCGTCACTCCATTTACCGAAATCGACGCCTCCGGCTACCTGCAGGACGATTGGAAGGTAACGCCGGAATTTACTGCTCACTTAGGCTTGCGTTGGGAGTTCTTCAGCCAGGCAGCGAACTTGCTTCACCGGCAGACAGTACTCAACCAGTCCAACCCGGCAACTGCCTTTTGGGGCACCAACCTACCTCTGTCGGCGACCACCGACCCTTCCGTTGCCAACAACTATAAAGGCTTCCAGCCGCGCATCGGATTTGCGTACAACCCCAATTTCGATAAGAAACTGGTGGTGAAAGGCGGCTATTCGATCAACCAGAACCCGGTTTACTACAACCTGATTCTGCTGGCCTCCTCCGCGGCGCCGGTAGTCAATTTCGGCTTCATAGGCTGTATGCCCGGTATTAGCTGCCTGCCTTCCAACGGTTCGCTGCTGGGCGGCGACGTGCGGGCGACCAATTTGCAGTATCTGCCCACGGGAGGCGATCCGCGCAGCGGCTTCGAGCAGTTCTTCCCGGCCCATCTACGCACGCCTTATGTGCAGACCTATACGCTGGCTGTCGATCACCAGCTGACCTCCGGAGCGGTTGGCGAAATACGCTATGTCGGTTCCAAAACCACCGACGATTTCCAATCGGTCAACTACAACCCGTTCCTTCAGAAGGTGGCACAGGCCTTCCCCAGCTTTATATCGCCATCGTCGCTGTGCCAGGATCCAAATGCCAACGGGTATGGGCGCCCCAACTGCAACTATGACATGCAGTCCTTCGTGACCAACGGCGGATGGGCGAATTACAACGCCCTGGAACTTAACCTGACCACGCGGAATTATCGCGGCCTCACGATGACCGCCTCCTACACCTGGAGCAAGAATATGAACAACGTCACCGACGGCTTCCGCAGCACGGGCAGCGCCGGATCGACGATCGCATATGCCCAGGACCCCTTGAACCCCAGCGCCGGTGAGCGGGGCTTGAGCGGCAACGACTTTCCCAATGTAGTCGGCGTCGCGTTCGACTACCAATTGCCAAAGCTCGCGGGCCGCGGCTGGCTCTCACGTCTCACCAACGGCTTCGATCTCTATGGCATCTATCGCTTCAACTCCGGGCAAGTGTATACACCGTTCCAGTTGCTTACCCTGGACTCCTACACGGGCGACAGAAGCTTCTGTGATTATCAATTCAATGCAAACACCATCGGGGGAGACACGTGCCGGCTTGCCCTATCGAACAAGAAGGCTCCCATTAACACTGTCGCCTATCTGAACCCGGATATTTCGGTAGGCGGAGTTCCAACCCCGGGGACCCCGCATTACATCACATACGACTCCGACGGCGTGGACGCCGATGGCAACTATCAGGCCGGGACTCCGACCGACCCCGCCAACGCGCATTGGATCATCAACAACATGGCGTATGCGGAATCTGTGGGCAATCCCTACCCGGGCTCCTCGCGAAGCACTCTGCGCGGGCAGAGCTTCAGCGAGCTGGATGCCTCGATCATGAAGACCACACAGATCAACGAGCGCTTCGCGCTTCAGCTTTCCATGAGCGCCTACAACGCGCTGAACCAGATGTATCTGGGGACCGGCATCGCCGATGTTGCCCCGGGACCGGCGATCTTCACCAATTCCGAGTACAACAGCTCGGGCACTGTGCCTAGCGGCAGCGGCTTCGTCTCCGGCAATCGCTTCATTCTGCTGATGGCCAAGGTCGTTTTTTAGAGCAGAACGAGTACGGCCAATATGGAGAGGAGCGGACTTCTTGATGAAACCCGGTTTGATGAAACCCGGTCCGGCGTTCCCGCCTCGGGGCGGAGTTGAGCCGCTCTCTTCCATGCGATGGCGCGATCTCCGCCGTCTGGACTGAAGCGGATCCGCTTTCACGGAACAAGCGGCGGTTCGACGGGCCGGCTTACTTCTTCTTCTTCTTGACCGCGGGTTTGGCTGTCTTCTTCACTACAGTCGTCTTCCCTGTCTTCTTCGCTACAGCCGTTTTCCCCGTCTTCTTCGCGGCCTTGGGAGCGGCGGCTTTGACCGTCTTCTTCTCCGGCTTCTTGCGCGCCGCGCGCGTCTTTTCGACCAGCATGGCCTTCAGTTGTTCACGATCCAGGCGCCGCGCTGACTTTCTCAAACGCTCGATATCGTAATAAGCGCGCTTCTCGGCAAGGAAGATGTGGACAACGAAATCCACATAGTCCATCAGCACCCACTCTCCCTGGCGGCGTCCTTCGACCGAGTTGGGATAGGCGGCGAAGTCGCGCTTCAGGCGCATCTCGACCTCCTCTGCGATCGCTTGCGTCTGCCGTGGATTGGTCGCGCTGGCAATCAGAAAGAAATCGGTAAAGGCGGAGTCGGTTGGGTCGAGCTCGAGAATGCAGGGGTCTTCAGCTTTTTTCTCTTCGCAGGCCGCGGCTGCGGCCAAAACCATGCGGCGTACTTGGGCGGTTGCCATTCGGACGGGTGGCCTCTCCTGGTCCGCGCTCCAAACCCGGAGCGCCGGGTTCGAGCATTTTCCCTAGTAGAACGTTGAACCCAGCCTCACGCGGCCATTCCATCGAAGGGTGGGCGCGCATAGCCGATCCAGCCACTCCGTGGGATCAGGGAAGATGCTCTAAAACTCTAGGTCATCCTATCGCGGTGGTTGCCGGCCGGTCCACCGGAAGAGGAGCCTCGATTTTCGCGTCAAGGATTTCACGCTGGGTGCGCGCCGTAGAGAGCATGGGAACGAATATAGTCTGCAACCGCGGCGGAAAGGACGGTTTGCGTCTCGGAACCGCCGGCCAGCGCGGAGCGAATCTCCGAGGCGGAGACATCCTCGTCGACGCCCGGCAGCAAATAGAGCGCCGAGGTTTGCCCGTTCGGTCCGGCAACGGTCACGCGGATGGACTCCGGCTGGCGCTCGCATCCGATCTGCCGAATGTCGCCGGGGAGTAGCGCGGCGATCTCGTCGAAGCTGAAGCCGGGCCTGCCGGCGACGATGAAGTCGCAAAACAGCAGCAAATCTGCGGCGCGATGCCATTTCTTGATGGAGAAGAGCGAGTCGGCTCCGAGAAGGCAGAACAGCTTGTCTCCGCCGGCCAGCCGGCGCTGCAGAGTTTCCAGCGTATCCAGGGTATAGTTCGGCCGTCCGTCGGTGCGCGGCGCATCGGCATCCGATGCGACCAGGCGCGGTTCGCACGCCACGGCGAGCCGGACCATCGCGAGGCGATCCTCGAAGCTGGCGTGCCCGTTCCTCTCCTTGAGCGGTTGTATGCCTGCCGGAGCCATGAGCACGCGATCGAGAGCCACCCGCGCGGCAGCCGCGCGGGCGACCGCAAGATGACCGCGATGGGGAGGGTCAAAGCTGCCGCCATAGAATGCAATGCGCATAAGAGATCGTATCTCGCCCCAACGAAGAGCGAAGCCCGCCGGAACGGGACTCTACGCAATGGAAATGCGCCGCTTTACACTCAGCCGCGCCGCGCTCTGCTATGGTGGCCGAGACGAGGAACAGTGACTGCCGACGGAATGACGCGTCTCGCCTACATCGCGCTAGGCTCGAATCTGCCTTCCCCCCATGGCAATCCGGCAGAGACGCTGCGCGCTGCGGTAGCCCAGCTCCCGGCGCTGGGCCGGCTGGTTGCTCTCTCGTCACTCTATGAGACCGATCCAGCCGGGTATCATGATCAGCCAGTCTTCTTGAATGCCGTGGCGGCTGTTGCAACGCAGCTCGCGCCGGAAACTCTGCTGCAGCGGCTGCTCGCTCTCGAGCGTCAATTCGGCCGCCGGCGCAAGGGCGATGTGCCGAAGGGGCCGCGGACTCTCGATCTGGATCT
>JANWJB010000025.1 GCA_025449575.1 Acidobacteriaceae bacterium | reverse complement strand
GCGATGGCTAGCGCTAGATTGCGCCGTTGATGGACTCCGGATAATGGAGAATCGATTTCGATGCGCTCGCCCATCACGGTAAGCGGGTAGCGGTTGCCGGCCGCCTGCCCGGGTTCGGCCGCCTCTGGGCGCGCGGGCGTAGGAACGTAATCCGCCGCGCTTAGGGCGCGCAACTCCATCGCCAAAGCAACTTCGCCCAAAACCTGATTGGCTTCCGGGTGCTGCGGCAGGGTCACCATCACCCCGTTGGTCCTCAGAATTCCGGCCTTCTCGCGCGCAATCTCCCCGATCGTCGAGCCCAACCACTCCATATGGTCGAGCGAAATATCGGTGATGACGGAAACGATCGGCTCCACGATGTTGGTTGCATCCAAGCGCCCGCCCATCCCCACTTCGAGCACCGCCGTATGCACGCGGTGCGCGGCGAAAGAGAGAAAGCCCATCGCGGTCAGAGTTTCAAAGAAGCTGGGCATTTGGGGGAGCCTACGCCCGGCAACCAGCGCTGCCGCCGACCCTTCCACGCGAAAGTACAGCTCCGCGAACTCCTCATCCCCAATTGTCTCGCCCTCCATCTGGATACGTTCGTTGGGGCGACTGAGGTGGGGTGACGTGTACAGCCCGGTCCGGTATCCGGCTTGACGAAGAATGCTGGCCAGAAAGGACGATGTCGATCCCTTACCGTTCGTCCCCGCCACCAGAATCGAGGCAAATCGCCGCTCTGGACTGCCCAGGGCAAACATCAGCACGCGCATGTGCTCAAGGTCGAACTTTCGCCGGGATTCACCCGCCCCGGTGTGTAGTTCGTGGCCGAGGGCACTCAGACGTTCAATGGCCGCAGCGTAGGACATATACGACTTCATTCTAGAGCCACCGCCGGTCCGAGAGATGGGGAGAGAGGCCACAAATCGCGGCTTGACTGCGCGTCGGACCCATTCTGTTTCACGCGGCGCGCTTGCCCGGCTCTTGCTGATTCATCTTGCTGACAATGGGGTAGAACACCTGCAGCGCAATGCCTTGGGGCGCCAAGCCACGCGGGGGGGGCGTCAAGCCGTCCTACAGAGAAGTGGACGCTATTGGGACGGCGGCTGCATGAAGTCGAGTGCGCGGTCCAGGTAACTCTTCAATTCGGCCCGCGGGACCACCGCATCGAGCATTCCGTGCTCGAGCAGGAATTCTGAGCGCTGGAAACCCTCCGGCAGTTTTTGCCGTATGGTCTGTTCAATCACTCGCGGCCCGGCAAAACCAATGAGGGCGCCGGGCTCCGCAATGTTCAGGTCGCCGAGCATCCCAAAGCTAGCGGTTACGCCGCCTGTAGTCGGATGGGTAAGGACGGCAATGTAGGGCAATCCCCGGTCATCCAGAGTGGCAAGCCCGGCGGAGATTTTAGCTAGTTGCATCAGGCTGGCTACGCCCTCCATCATGCGCGCCCCTCCCGAGGCTGCCACGATGATCAGGGGTCGCGCAGAAGCCAAAGAGCGATCGATCGCGCGAGCGATTGTTTCTCCCACCACGCAGCCCATGCTGCCGCCGATAAAGGCGAACTCCATCACGCTGAGCACAACATGGTGCCTGCCGAGAGTGCCTACCGCATTGAGAGCCGCATCATTCAGGCCGGTCTGCTTGCGAGCTTTTTCCAATCGCTCTTTGTATGGCCTGATGTCGACGAAGTTAAGAGGATCGGTCGACTTAAGCTCTAAATCCACGAGCTCATAGTCTGGATCCAGCAGGCTATCGATCCGCCGGCGGGCAGTCAACCGATGATGATGGTTGCACTTAGGACAGACCTGAAGGTTGGCCTCCAGATCGGGCTTGAATACGAACTGGCCGCAGCCGTCGCACTTCTGCCACAGTCCTTCGGTCCGCACCCGCTTTTCAGCGTTGGCTTCGATCTCGTTTTCCGGCCGTTTAAACCAGGACAATTTTGCGCTCCTTCCGCCGGCTTTTCCCGCAGCCTATCTAGCCGCCCATCCCCGCCCGTCCACCAATCTAATGTCCGGTGTGATAAGGATGCCCAGCGAGAATTGTAAATGCCCGGTATATCTGTTCGAGAAGAACCACTCGCGCCAGCTCATGGGAGAGCGTCATCGGTCCCAAGGAGAGTGATAGTTGAGCCTCCCCATGCGCCTTCGGCGACCAGCCATCGGGCGGCCCCACGGCGAAGAGAGCCGCCTGCCGGCCGGAGTCTTCCAGCGCCCCGAGCCAGCGGGCAAACTGCTCAGAGCGGAAATGTTTGCCGGCCGCATCGAGCAGCACAGTGCAGAGAGGGGTCCGGGACCGCTGGCGAGCAGCGAAGGCGAAGAGGGCTTCTTCTGTCCGAAAGTGGACGCGCTCCACGGTAGCATAGCGCTTCAGACGCTCGACGTAGAGCTCTTCCGCCTGCTCGAATAAGCTGCTGCGGCCGCGCTGCGCGATGTGGCACACGATCAGTTTCATAGGAGAAGAGGAAGAAAGGGCTGGCCGCACCCCCAAAAAGCCGGGTCCCACGAGTTCCGGACAAGACGAAAATGCTCTAGCGCTGCGCCAGCCCAGCACCGTCGATTGCCGCTTCCACCATTGCGTCAAAACCCATGCAGGAGTTCAGCATCAGGTGGTAGAGGCGCCGGTCGGTCCAATCCTGATCGTAATAGCGGCGGATGTAATTCTCGCGCCGGGCGTCGGTAGCCTCTAGCTCGCGCCGGGCGTCGTCGGCATGATCGGGAAAGTGCTCCTCGAACCAGCGGAGCTTTCGCGTCAACGAGGCGTAGACGAATATGTTGAAGACTCCAGGAACGACCGAGAGCGCGCAGGCGGCGCCGCGTCCCACAATCACGCAGTGACCGGTGGCGGCGGCATCCTGCAGGTAGTCGCGCACCAAGCTGGTCATGCGCTCGCTGTCGAAGGCCCCGCTCGCAGGAGCTGGAGGCATGTGCTCCACGCTGCCGTGCCAAAACGCCTTCCCAAGCTTGTAGTACCAGGGGTCGAGCCGTTCGTCGCAATTCTCCACCAGGCGAGGAGGAACATTCACTTTCTGTGCGATCTCTTCGACCAAGCAGCGGTCAATCAGTTTCCATTGCAGCCGGGCGGCCAGGCGATGAGCAAACTCCGCTCCCTCGCTGCCATACTCCCGTTCAACCGTGATGACCCTTACCATAGCGGCTTTCCGCAGCAAACGCCTACCCTTCAACCTAGCACCGGCGTCACCGATTAATCCAATTTTAGAGCCCACATCAAGCAGAGAGTAGAAAGGCGCTAAACCGCCGGCTCAACCGAGGCTACCGGTCGATTCACGTCTCCGGTGAGCGTGCTGAAGACTCCGGCCAGCACCAGGACCGCACCGGCATATTGCAAGGCGGTGGGCCGCTCATGGACCAAACCATAGCCGAGCGACAAGGCCACCAGGGGATTGACGTAGGCGAAGCTGGCAACGCGCGCCACTGGCTCCCGACCGAGGAGCCAGACATAAGCGGTAAAGGCGATCACCGAGGCCGCGATAATCAGATAGGCCAGGTTGGCGGTGGCTTGCCAATTCCACCGCTGAGAAAGCGCCATCACTGGGCGAAGCTCCCCACTGCTGGAGGACAGGATCAGAAGCAGGAATCCGCCCCACGCCATTTGCAGGCCTGCATTGGTGGCCGCATTCCCGGGCAGATCGAGCCGGGTGGTCCACAGCGTTCCGGTCGACCAAAGGAGCGTGCCCAGCACCAGGATCAAAGCGGGCTTGGTCAAGTTGCCGCCGTTCATTCCTCCCGGCAGCGCAATCAGGCATGCGCCGGCGATGCCCAGCGCAATGCCGAGCCATGCTCGCACCGAGATGCTCACGCCGCGGAAGACCAGCCACTCCTCTAATAGAATCCAGACCGGGATCAGCGAGGTCAGGACCGCCGCCAGGCCGGAGGGAAGGTATTTCGAACTCCAGAACAAGCAGGAGTAATTGCCCAAAAACATAACCAAGCCGAGCAGCGCAGTGTTGGCCCACTGCCGCGTGCTGGGCAATGGCGCGCCTCGCGCACGTGCCCAGGCATAAAGAAAGAGGCCGGCAAGCAGGAAGCGGACGCCGGCACTGAAAAAGGGGGGAGCGACGGCGACCAGTTGGCGAATCGCCAAAAACGAGCCGCCCCACAAAATGTAGATCGCGGCATAGGCGAGAAGCCGTCGGATTGCCATGCCTCACTATAGAACCCGCTCGAGCGGCGGATTTGGAGCTCGGCACCGCCATTCCACCGGCGCAAGGAGGGAAATCTCCCCGGTGTGCCGTCTTCTGCTCCGACGGGAAAATGCTCTAGATTGAAAGAAGGAGACGCCATGCTCGAGAGCCCTGCCCGAAATCCATTGCCGAAGACGATGCGCGTGATCGAAGTCGCGCGGCCCGGGCCTCCTGAGGTTCTGCGGCTCGGCGAAGCGCCGGTTCCGCGGCCGGGGCCCGGAGAGGTGCTTCTCCGCGTATCCGCGGCGGGCGTCAACCATGCCGATCTGATGCAGCGCGCGGGCAACTATCCGCCGCCCCCCGGAGCGTCACCCATCCTGGGCCTGGAAGCGGCGGGCCGCATTGCTGCAATCGGTGTTATTGAGCCCGGAGCCCCTGCAGCCCGTTGGCGGGTTGGCGATAGGGTCTGCGCCCTTCTCTCCGGCGGCGGCTATGCCGAGTACTGCGTCGCTCCCGCCGGCCAATGCCTCAGCATTCCCGATGGCTTATCGGCGAGCGAAGCGGCGTCGATTCCAGAAGCCATTCTTACTGTATGGGCGAATCTCTTTGAGCCGCGGCGGCTTCATTCGGGCAGCATCTTCCTCGTCCAAGGCGGCAGCAGCGGCATCGGCGCCATGGCCATCCAGATGGCTCGCCAATTCGGAGCGCGGGTAGCGGCGACCGCGGGCACCGAGGAGAAGTGCCGCTTTGTCCTCGACCTGGGAGCGGAAAAGGCGATCAACTATCATGAGGACTGGCCGGCCGAACTCGCCTCCTGGTCCAAACCTCACGGCATCGACGTGATATTGGATATCATTGGCGGCGACTACCTGTCGCGGCACCTGGAGCTTTTGGCGCCTCAAGGAACGGTGGTGAACATCGCCACTCTTGGCGGCAGACACGCAACGATCGATTTGGTCACGGTGATGAGGAAACGCCTGCTGATAACCGGCTCCACGCTGCGCTCGCGCCCGATTGCGGAGAAGGCCGCACTGGCCGCCGCGGCGGAGCAGGACTTGTGGCCCCTCTTTGCGGCCAAGCGCATGCGGGCTACGGTGTTCAAGACATTTCCCCTCGCCGACGCCGCGGCGGCGCACCAGATGCTCGAAAGCAGCCAGCACATGGGCAAGCTGGTCCTTACCGTGGAGGACAAATGAGACGAAAGCACGAGGAAGTGACCGCGCCATCCCTTCTCTTTGAAAAGATTTTTCGCTCCTGCCACTGAACCAATTTTATGAAGCGCGACCGGTCATGCATTCATCCAAGGGGGCGCGCGGTCTTAGATTCTATCCGGGTAAGTGGCCGGTAGTTCCATGAGCCCGGCGCCTG
>JANWJB010000024.1 GCA_025449575.1 Acidobacteriaceae bacterium | reverse complement strand
TCGCGCGCTTTTGCAGCTTGCTGCCTGTGGCGGCAAGCTCCTGGCAGAGTCCGGCGAACACGGAGAACAGAGAGGATGGTTGGCTGGAGCTGGTCATAAGTGGAGAAGCGGCCGGAGAGCAGGCCCGTAAAGCCATCTCCCATGTTTTGGTAAAATAGGACGATGGCCGGTTTTGCCAACCTGCGTTTCCGCCAACACGCCCTCCTCTATAGCATTTCTCACAGTTACTCTGGTGTGGTCAGAATTGGTTCCGTGCAGGCATTCTTTGATGGAATGCCTGCGTTCAGTGTCTCTTTTCCCCCTGCACCAACCGTGAAAATGCTCTAGCGGCTCCCGCCGCGGCCCTGCTTCTCTGAACATTCCCCCCCAAAGACTCTGCACTCCGGCAGATGAAGGA
Organism: Acidobacteriaceae bacterium; assembly: GCA_025449575.1. Classification (GTDB taxonomy): domain Bacteria; phylum Acidobacteriota; class Terriglobia; order Terriglobales; family Acidobacteriaceae; genus PALSA-350. The sequence goes on along the minus strand of JANWJB010000024.1, from coordinate 48,872 downwards.
GAACGAACCATGTTGGATCGACTGGAACAAATTGAAGCGCGCTATGAAGAACTGGGTGCGCAGCTTGCCGACCCGGAAGTTGTCGCCGACCAGCCAAGATACCAGAAGGCTGCCAAAGCGCACCGCGACGTTGAACCGGTGGTCGACAAGTACCGTGAGTTCAAGCGGTTGCGGGAAGAGGTTGACGGAGCCAAAGGCATGCTGAACGATGGCGATCCGGGAATGGCGGAGATGGCTCGCGAAGAGGTTGCCGAGGGCGAAAAGCGACTGGCGGAGATCGAAGCCTCGCTCAAACTGCTGCTGCTGCCACGCGATCCCAACGACGAAAAGAACGTAGTGCTGGAGATTCGCGCCGGGACCGGGGGTGACGAAGCGTCTCTTTTTGCGGCGGAAATATTTCGCATGTACTCCCGCTTCGCCGAACAGCACCGCTGGAAGGTGGAGGTGCTCTCCAGCTCCGAATCCGGCGTTGGCGGCCTAAAGGAAGTTATCGCCATCATTGAGGGCGAACGCGTCTACTCGCAGCTCAAGTATGAGAGCGGCGTACACCGCGTGCAACGCGTGCCGGCGACCGAAACGCAAGGACGCGTGCACACCTCCGCCGTCACCGTGGCGGTGCTGCCCGAGGCTGAGGATGTTGACGTCAAGATCGAGGCTAAAGATATCCGCATCGATACCTTCTGCTCCTCCGGACCCGGTGGCCAATCGGTGAACACCACTTACTCCGCCGTGCGTATTACTCATCTACCCACCAATACGGTGGTGAGCTGCCAGGACGAAAAATCGCAGATCAAGAACCGGGAGAAGGCGATGCGCGTGCTCCGCGCGCGGCTGTATGAAGTCGAGATGGAGCGCCAACAGCAGGCGTTGGCGAAGGAGCGCAAGCAACAGGTAGGCAGCGGAGACCGCAGCGAAAAGATACGCACCTACAACTTCCCCCAAAACCGCCTTACCGACCACCGCATAGGCCTGACCAACCATCAACTCGCCGAGGTGATGGAAGGCAAACTCCAGCCGACCATCGATGCGCTCATCGCCTTTTACCAGGCCGAGCGGCTGAAGGCGGAGACGGCGGCGTGAAGCCGTTGAGGCGCAGACATTGACGCTCGGCGAAGCTCTCGATCTGGGTTCTGCGCGGCTCGGCGGTTTGCCTCAAGCACGGCGCGATGCGGAGCTTCTTCTGATGCGCTGTCTCGGCTGCGAGAGAAGCTTTCTGTTGGCTCATCCCGAGGCGGCGATTCCAACGGAACGCCTGGAGCAATATCGGCGTCGGCTGGAGCGCCGCGCCGCGAACGAGCCCGTTCAATACATCCTGGGCGAACAGGAGTTCTTTGGGCTCAGTCTGCGCGTGACGCCCGCTGTCCTGATCCCCCGGCCCGAGACGGAGCATCTGATCGAAGCGGCCCTGCAGCGCGTATCTGAAGAGGGCAGCCCGCGCCAGCCACTGCGCGTCGTGGACGTGGGAACCGGCTCCGGCGCCATTGCCATTGCACTCGCCCACGCTCTTCCGCATGCGGAGCTGACCGCGCTCGATATCTCTCCGGCAGCGCTCGCCATCGCGCAAGAGAATGCGGCTCGTCACGGTCTCAGTGCGCGCGTGCGCTGCCTTGAATCTGACTTGCTGGCTGCTGTCGCGGATGAGCGCTTCGATGCGGTCATCTCCAATCCACCCTACATCGCCGATGGCGAAGTCCTGGAGCCGCAGGTGCGCGAATTCGAGCCACGCTTTGCGCTCTACGCCGGGCCAACGGGATTGGAGGTCTACGAACGCCTGATCCCTCAAGCGCGAGGGGTGCTGAGGCCGCACGGTTGGCTTCTGATGGAGATGGGATATGGACAGCAGGCGGCCCTCGCCCATCTGCTGGAGGATTGGGACGAGGTGAGCGTCGCTCCGGACCTCCAAGGCATTCCCAGGGTCATCGTCGCCCGCCGGCGTTGAGAGACCACCCAAAAGGACCTCTCGCTAAAGACGAACATTCACGCATCCCGATGCGCCAGATACCGTCGCGGTTTTTGAGCCGGCACTTGCAAGATCGCGGCAAACGTTGAATGCTCGAAAGAGAGAAATGGAGGGAATTGTGCCCGGAACCACCGAGTTACCCCAAACATCGCTGAGCTTTGAGCAGAAGTTGGATCGACTGGCGTCGGTTGCCGTCAATGCCGGGCTGGGCCTCGCCCGCGGCCAGGAGCTGGTAATGACCGCGAGCGTGGACTCGCTGCCGCTGGCGCGGCGCATTACCGCGCAGGCTTATCGAGCGGGCGCCTCCCTGGTGACCACTCTGCTGGCCGATGAAGAATCGGCCCTGCTGCGCTATCGCGAGGGCTCCGACGAGAGCTTCGACAAAGCTGCAAGCTGGCTCTATGACGGCATGGCAGCCGCCTTTCGCAGCGGCGCTGCCCGGCTGGCGATTGCCGGCGGCAACCCGTCACTGCTCTCCAAGGAGGATCCGGAGAAGGTCGGCCGCGCCAATCGCGCCGTTTCCCAGGCGTACCGGCCGGCGCTCGAACTGATTACCCGCCATGACATCAACTGGACGATCGTCGCCTCGGCGACGCCAGCCTGGGCCGCCCAGGTCTTTCCGGACCTTGCGCCAAAGCAGGCGATCGAAGAGCTTTGGGACGCGATCTTCCGTGCCTCGCGGGTCGATGTGGACGATCCGGTTGCCGCCTGGAAGCAGCATGACGCCGCCTTGCACCGCCGGGCGGACTTCTTGAACGAGAAGCGTTATTATGCACTCCACTTCCGCGGGCCGGGAACCGATCTCCGGGTCGGCCTGGCCGACGATCACCGCTGGATGGGTGGCGGCACCAAAGCCAACAATGGCCGTTACTGTATCCCGAACATGCCTACCGAAGAGGTCTTCACCACACCCCACAAGGACCGCGTGGAGGGCACCGTCACCAGCACCAAGCCGCTCTCCTACCAGGGCACCTTGATTGAGAAGATCGCGGTGCGCTTTGCCGGCGGCCGCATCGTCGAGGCAAAGGCGGCCGCGGGCCAGCAGGTGCTGGAGCGCATGATCGATACGGACGAAGGCGGACGGCGTCTGGGCGAAGTGGCGCTGGTTCCCCACTCCTCTCCCATTGCCAGCAGCGGCCTGCTTTTCTGGAATACGCTGTTCGATGAAAACGCCGCCAGCCATATCGCGCTGGGCCAGGCTTACAGCACCTGCCTGAAAGACGGTGACCGGCTCACCAAGGAGGAATTGGCTGCCCGCGGCGCCAACGACAGCCTCATCCACGTGGACTGGATGATCGGATCAGCCTCCATGGACCTCGACGGAATCCCCGCGAACAATGGCAAACCTGGCTCACCGGAGCCCTTGATGCGCAAGGGTGAATGGGTGAAGTAGAGCATTTTTCCTAGGGCCTGTTCACACCATTAGGGCGGCGAGCGTTGCGAGGGAAAATCGGGCGAGACGAGGCGGAGCCCGCAGCGCATGGCGGGTCCATGTGCAAGGGCGACAACGAAGTATGGCCCGATTTTCCCCGCAACCCGAAGGAATGGGGCGGATTTTCCCGATTGCTGTGTCGCTCGTCGCTAAAATACGGCCCGGTATTCGTCACTCCTCGCTCCTTGCACTCGGGAAAATCCGCTCCCGTCGCTGCCGTTCTAATAGTGTGAACAGGCCCTAATACTGTGGGGCGAGATCGACCATGTACGGCCATTCTTCGAGTGCTACGCCATAGCGATTCGAAGATCAGGTGGATGCTATTTCTCCGCTTTGAGAGCGGCGCCCGAGTTCGTCAGCACCAACTTGCCGAGTTCTACTCCACGCGTGGCTAGAATACGGTTCGCCATCTCTTGAATCTCCTTGCTCTTGCCTTTCATGATGATGACTTCAAGGCAGTAGTGGTGGTCGAGATGCACATGGGTTGCCGCCAGCACCATTGTGCCGGCATGGTGCTGCAATTCGGTCAGTTTTTGCGATAGGTTGGGCACGTGGTGGTCGTAGACGATCGTCAGTGTTCCCACGAGCGGCTTGTTCGAGTCGATCACTTCAGCCAGAAGGGCTTCGCGAATGAGATCCCGGAGAGCCTCGGATCGATTTTTGTATCCTCTTCTCGCAATCAGCTTGTCGAATCCCGCCAACAAGTCCTGTTCCAGTGATATGCCTGTTCTGCTCAGTTCCGCCATGGTGTCATGCCTCAGATTGTTGGTTTTGATTCTAAGGCTGACAAGTCTTCAAGCGAGCGAGAGGTAATCTCTTCCGGCTTGGGTCCCTTCGGCGGCAAAAGCGGGCGGAGCGGCAGCCGCGCAGCTCCGGCCGGCAGAGCGGGAATTCAGTAGAGCATCACCGCTACCCGATAGGTGGTAAAGCCCTGCTGGGGATGGAGCGAGTCGCAGGCCCCTACTGCCGCCGTGTGGTATTTGCCGGTCTGGATCTGCTGCAGCATCACGGCGGGAAGCTGGCTGAGATCGGACCCCTCCCATCGCATCACGAACTTCGGGGACGATCCGCCGGCCGTGCCGTGCTCCATCTCACAGGTCTGGCGCGCGTCGCGCTCCGGACCCGAGGGCTGAATCCCGTGCCGGGCCAGCAGCGCCCCGACCTTCTCTTCGATCTGCTTGGGTCCCAAGGCGGCGACGCCATCGGCAAAGTCGGCTACGCCATAGTAGTATGCTCCCCGCTTCACCAGTCCCACGCCGATCGCATTCAGCCTCGGATCGAGGATGTTGGCGCGGTGCGGAGCCGAATGCATCCACTGATCCTCCAGACCAAGCGGGGTCGAACCCATGGCGATGTTTTCGGCAACGACGCGAAAGTGCGCGCCTGCCTGTCCGGCGCGGGTGACCAGGCCGGGCTCGCCGGGATACTGGTGTGAGAGCTGATGCTGCGTGGACATTTCCTGCGCGTGCGCCTGCGCGGCGCGAGCCAGCGCGGCATCCCAGTGCAGCGGCCCCAGCCCGTGACCGGCGCGATCCCGATTGATCGCCTGCACGATCGATTCGGCATCCGGCGACTGACCGAAGCAGCCGGGCGCGGCCACTGCGAAAGCCGCGATTGCTATTCCTGCGAAGATTGCGAGGCTGAAAAGCTTCCCCATCGGCGTCCCCCCGGGATTTGCACTTATCGGTGATGGTAAGACATTTTCGCGCAACCGGGTATCGCTGCCACCGGCGAATTGGTGGCAGAGGATGGCAGGCATTCGGATCGAGAAAGCGTTCTTTCGCACCAAACGATGATCGCAATCTATGCGATGATGGGCAACGGATGCCCTTTGCCCGCACTCTTCGCCACCAACCGCTGGCAGCGGTCGGGATCGCGCTGCTCGTCCTATTCATCGCGATCGCGGTCTTGGCGCCTATCATTGCACCCTACAATCCTGCCGCGCTCGATCTGTATCACCGGTTGGCTCCTCCCTCGCACGCTCATTGGTTTGGCACCGATGAGCTGGGCCGCGACATCTTCTCCCGCATTCTCTATGGCGCGCGCATTTCGCTTACCGTGGCGGTGAGCGTGGTCGGCATCTCGCTTACGGTGGGGCTCATCCTTGGCGGACTGGCGGGCTTTTATGGCGGGGGAACCGACACGGTGCTGAATACCTTCGTCATGAACGCCTTTCTTGCCTTGCCCGGAATTCTGCTGGCCATCGCCTTCGTCGCTTTTCTGGGACCCGGATTGGTGAACCTGATTGTGGCGCTCTCGATAGGAGGCTGGGTGGGCTACGCCCGACTGGTCCGGGCGCAGGTGCTGGCGGTAAAGGAGCGAGAGTTCGTGGAGGCGGCGCGCGCGCTGGGAGCGGGCGATCTGCGCATCTTCATCCACCATATTTTGCCTAACATTCTGCAGCCGGTCATCGTGCAAGCCGCCATCGGCATGGCGGGCGCGGTGCTTGCCGAGGCGACGCTCAGCTTTCTGGGGCTGGGCGTTCCGCCGCCGACGCCAAGCTGGGGAAGCATGCTGAACGATGCCCGCTCGCACCTCTTTGACGCTCCGCATATGGTCGTCTTCCCCGCCATCGCCGTCATGCTCTGCGTCCTCTCCTTTAACTTCATCGGCGACGCCTTGCGCGACTTCCTCGATCCCCGCACCCGTATCGCCATCGGCTTATGACCGACCGGAGGCCAAGCGCGCGTCCGCTCCGCATCGGCGTAATCTCCGACACGCACGGCCTGCTACGGCCGGGAGCAATCGCCGCCCTGCGCGGCGCAGACCATATCTTCCACGCCGGCGACGTGGGTGACCCGGCGATCTTGGACGCGCTCCGCGCGGTGGCTCCGCTCACGGCAATCCGCGGCAACATCGACGAGCACGGAGCCTGCTCCCATCTGCCTGCGAACGAAGTCGTGGAGCTTGCGGGCCATATCTTCTATTTGCTGCACGATGTGCAGGCGCTCGATCTGGATCCCACCGCTGCGGGTTTTGCCGCGGTGGTCAGCGGCCACTCTCACAAGCCGCGGATCGACTGGCGCAAGAGCGTTCTCCACTTCAATCCCGGCAGCGCGGGTTCGCGCCGTTTTTCACTGCCTATCTCCATCGGCTTTCTGACGGTTTACGCAGATCGGATCGAGCCGGAGCTGGTAGAGCTTTCATAGCAGCATTTCTCACCAGGTGTCTGCTATTGCGGGCGGTCTTTCGGCGCCAAGAGCGGATTGCCTTCCGAGCGGCCCCAAGCAGGTTCCCTTCGGAAATGACAGCAAGAAAAGCAAAAACAAAAGCAGCAGCAGGTCCCTCGACTGCGCTCAGGACGACAGGGGGTTGGGAATGCGGACGGCGGATTCTCCGCGGGCTCAGGCGCGAATGCGCGGGTTGGCGACGGTATACAGCAGATCGGTCACCAGGTTGACCAGGATGTATGTCAGGCCTACCGCCAGAATGCACCCTTGCACGAGAGGATAGTCGCGGTTGGAGATGGCCGTGATGGTCAGCCGCCCCAGTCCGGGCCAGGAGAAGATGGTTTCGGTGACGATGGCTCCGGCAAGCAGCGCTCCGAATTGCAGACCGATCAGCGTCATCACGGGAATGATGGCGTTGCGCAGCGCATGCCGGTAGACCACGATGTGCTCGGGCAGCCCCTTGGCCCGCGCGGTGCGAATGTAGTCCTGACTCAGCTCCTCCAGCATCGCGGTGCGCACCATGCGTGTGAGAATGGCGGCCAAGCTGGTGCCCATCGTGATGGCGGGAAGCACCAGATGCGCAGGCGAGCCGGCTCCGGAGACCGGCAGCCATCCCAGATCGATCGAGACGAGAAGAATCAAAATCGGGCCCGAGGCAAAGCCGGGAAAGGAGAGGCCCAGCAGGCTAACCACTCCGACCGCGCTGTCTTGCCAGCGCGCGCGCCGCAGAGCCGCCGCGATTCCCGCCGGCAGAGCCAGCGCTACCGCCAGCGCCACCGACGCCACCGTCAGTTCCAACGTGTAGGGATAGCGGGTGAGCAGCAGATGCATCACCGAATCGTTCAAGCGCAGCGAGCGGCCGAGGTCACCGTGCAGCACGCCCCGCCAGTAGCGCTCATATTGCGTGAGCAGCGGCTGATCCAGGCCATACTCATGACGCAGTGCTGAGATGTCGGAGGCGGTCGCGCCTTGCCCCAGCATCTGCTGCACCGGATCTCCGGGCACTAGATGGATCAGCAGGAAGACCAACGAGACCACAAGCCAGACGACAGGAATGGTATAAAGCAGCCGCTTGAGGATCGTGCGCAATTCACCCATCGGCTAGCTCTTGCTCCGTCCGCCGACGCGAAGCGCATCGGAGGCGCCGGCTGCCTGCCCTTGCCCGGCTTGCGTCGCGTTCTCCGGCTGAACCCGCACTTTGCTGATGCGCTGGCCGCTCATCTCCACCACAGTAAACCTATTTCCCAAATACTCTACAGTTTCTCCACCCACCGGTATCTTACCCAGCCGGGCGAGCAGAAATCCCGCCAGGGTCTCGACGCCGCCATCACGGGGCAGCCGCCAGTTCATCTGCGTTTCCAGATCGCGCAGGTTCACGCCGCCCTCCAGCACGACGGCTCCCGATGCGGTCTGCAGCGAGGCGCGCGGGCCCACGTCAAATTCGTCTTCCAACTCGCCGATGATCTGCTCGATGGCGTCCTCCACCGTCACCATTCCGACGGTAGAACCATATTCATCAACCACGATCGCGATGTGCCGGCGGCGGTGTTGAAATTCTATGAGCAGATCGAGAACCGGCTTAGTCTCCGGCACCACCAAAACCTCGTGCATCGTTTGCCCCAGCCGCAGCTCGGAGAAGGAAGCGCGGCCAAAGCGAGTCTGAGCGGTCATGCGGAAGTGCATTAAGCGGGACAAGTCCTTGGAATAGACGACGCCCACAATGTGTTCGGGGCCCAGGGCCGGGTCATAGACCGGCACCCGGGAGTGCTGTTCTTCCACCACCCGGGCATTCGCGTCTTCAATCAGCATGTCGGAGGGCAGAGAAAAGATGTTCTGACGCGGCGTCATAATCTCCCGGGTGGGGACGCGGTTGATCTCCACTGCGCGGTGCACCAGGGCCTCCTGAAAAGGAGGCAGCACGCCCATACGACGTGCCGCGGTTGCAATCAGCTTGAGCTCATCGGGAGAATGCACTCCTCCCTCCTGCATCAAGTCGGCGCGGAAGAGACGCAGCACCAGCCGAGCGGAGAACTTCATCAGGCGTACCGCGGGGCGGGTGATCCGGATGAACGCATCCATCGGTCCGGCCACCGCCAGCGCCATCTCCTCGGCCTTTCGTAGCGCCAACGACTTCGGCGCCAGTTCGCCCAGCAGGACATCCAGGTAGGTAATCAGCGCGAAAGCGGCGGAGACCGAAATGACATGGGAATAAAACGCGGCGTGCGGAAGCCCGATCAGCCAGTGCCTAAAAATCGAGGCTACCGCCGGCTCACCGATCCAACCGAGGGCCAAGCTGCACAGGGTTACGCCCAGTTGCACCGCGGGCAGAAAGTCGTCCATGTTGGCTTGCAGGCGGCGCACGGCGCGAGCTCCGGGGCGTCCCTGGGCGATCAACTGCTCGATGCGTGTCTCGCGCACGCTGACCATCGCGAACTCAGCGGCAACAAAGAACCCGTTCGCCAGAATCAGCAAGGCGACCGAGAAGGCGCGAAAGAGGCTCAGCTCAAGCATAGGGCTGGAAGCGCTGTTGCTCGCCCACCTCAGATATGCGAGGGGTCCGGAAAGCGCTATGCTTCGAGCATACGCGGAGGCGTCCATCTGCCAGGAAGGGAAGCCCAACTTCGTAGAGTAGCGGGGAAAAAACCAAGCACTCTGGAATCAACCGCGCGGAGCGGGATGGATGGCCCCCCGGCGGATAGTCCTGGAGGACCGATGCCATCTCTCGGAGGGCTTCGAATGGGAGGGACCTTGGCGACCGATGCCGGTGTGGGTCCACAGCGGAACGATTCTCTACAACTTTTTCCCTCCCTGCGCGTCCCATTAGCTATGCTCCGTCATCGCGTTCCGCTGCTCTCATTCCTGCTCTTCACTGCGTCGCTGAGTGTGTTTGCTCAAGCGCGCGGGCCCTACAGGCCAGAAGCTGCACCGGGGCCGGGATGGACGCCGCACAGTCTGGACGGGCTAGCCCGGAACGCGACCTTTCATACTAACTTCACCTTCAACCGAGCAATGCTGCGGTTCGCCAATAATTTCATCGACAATGGAGATGCGGATACCCGGCGCGCCGTCAACAAGCTGGATGCAATCTCGGTCTACAGTTATCACTTCTCCTCCCCTGCCCTCTATGATGAGGGGGCGCTGGCGCGCGTGCGCGCCGACTACGAAGCGACGGGGTGGACGCATCTGACCACCGCCCATGAGCACGGAGACCCGTTCAGCTCCGGCCAGACCGACATATGGATCAGCTTTTTCCACAGTCAGGTGACCGGCATGGCCGTCCTGATTACTGGAGCCAAGGACATCAATTTGATCACGCTGACCGGTAACCTGAGCCCGCTCGATCTGCTACACCTGCGCGGGCACTTCGGCATTCCGCATTTTGACGCCAGGGGGCTTCCGCCCAATATCGCGCCGCCGGAGAACATGAACAATCAGCCTGCGAATGGCGACCCTGCGGCGGAGAGCCCAAACCGGTAGTCCCGGGAGTTGGGGCTGACAACAAAAGGATTCATTTCTGGATTCACGGCCCGTGAGGCGCAATGGATGACGGAGGCCGCCATCGCCGAAGTGCGCGCCGAAAGCCCACGCGCGCCGCTCAGCCCTCCTGCGAGGGCAGAAAATCCAATACCGGCATCACCTGGAGGCGTTGCAGAACCTTGCGCGCTAGCCCGGTAAGCGGCATCTCACCCAACTCCGACGTCTTAATCCAACGCCGTTGGGGATCACGCGCCGGCAGACGGCGCCGTGATTCCCTTTCTGAAAGGCGCACAACGCGAACGTAATAATTTGTGACTGTAATGGCGTGGCGCAAGGTCAACTCCACCCGCTTCTCGTCGTCCGGCAGAAGATCAACCTCGGGCAACTGCCACATACCCGGCATCTGCGATGCCGATTCCGACCGTCGCTCGAGCATTACTTCCTGAGCCGCGGCGGCTCCGCGGCAGACCCGGCATACCAATGCATATGCGATTTGGCGGCTGCGCATTGGCGGGCGCGACTCCACCGCATGCTCACCTCGGGTAGAGCAATGCCGCTCCACCGGGCAGCTCAAGCACAATGGCTTTTTAGGGAGGCAGACCGTCGCCCCCAGCTCCATCATCGCTTGATTAAAATCTCCCGGCCGTCGCCGCGCCAACAGAGCCTGGGCATATTCGCGGATGGATGGGCTTTCAGAATCCGATGGGCTATCTGCGGCCCCGGAGAGAGCAAACAGCCGCTGGATCACCCTCTGCACATTTCCATCCACCACCGCGACCGGCTCATTGAAGGCGATGCTCGCGATGGCGGCAGCGGTGTAGTCTCCTATGCCGGGCAGCTTATGCAACTCCTCTGCCGTGCGCGGCAAGCAGCCCTGGTGTTCGCGAACGATGAATCGCGCGGCGCCATGCAGCAGACGGGCCCGGCGGTAGTACCCCAATCCGCTCCAAGCCGCCAGAACCTCGTCCTCCGGCGCGAGCGCCAGAGAGACGATGGAGGGAAAGCGCTCCATGAAGCGAGTGTAGTGTTCCCGAACGGCTCCGACCCGGGTCTGCTGCAGCATGATCTCGGACACCCAGATCGGGTATGGCTCTCGTGTAAGGCGCCAGGGCAGGTCGCGCGCGTTGGCCCGGAACCAATCCAAAATCTGCTTTCGAAAATCGGGAAGAGAAAACTTCGCCGGCGCCGCCGAGACCATGGCGAAATTGTACCCGGAACCGTGCTCGAAAGCCTTAGAGCGGATTCACGATAGGTGTACCCCCGACGCAGATACACCATACGTGGCTTTTCGGTTAAGAAAGGCCGCACTTCTCGAACTACGGAGGGGCATAGCAATCGTGAATCTGCTCTAGCTCGCCGCGGGCTGCTCGGTGTGAAGAATTAAAATCCAGCCGCCCCCCACCTGCTGCCATACGCTGATCGCGGTAAAGGAGCGGGTCGGGCCGCCCGGCGAGGAGATTTGCAGATGATAGGTCAACGTCATATCGGGCCCGCTGGGCTTCACCTGAGTGCCGGTAAGAATATAGTCGCGGACGTTCTCCGCCTGCAGGTAGGGCACGATCTGGTCGCGGGAGAGAATCTTCCCACCGGCCGAATAGACCACGTTTGTAGCCAGCATTGCGGTGACCTTGCGCCAGTGCCGCGCCTTGACCTGGGACCAGAAGACGTGCTCATGGTCTTGGGCGCCGGTCATGCTCTTGACCGTGGGCGGATTCTTGGCGCCCCACACAGTACAGCCGGTGAGACCAAAAGAAAGCGCCAAGACGAGGATCGTACAAGCGCTTCCAACGCCTGCCGGCCAGCCGAATTTTCTGGCGCGATTCATCGCAGTTGCGCTCCACAGAGCGGATTCACGATTGCTATGCACCCACCACGGCTCGAGAAGTGCGGCTTTTCTTAATGAAGAAGCCGCATATAGTCCATTTGCTTCGGGGTACACCTATCGTGTATCCGCTCCAGCTCCAAAAGACGGCAAAGGCCGCCATTGCAGGCAGCCTTACCGTCCAGGTTTGGTACTCGCCGAGGTCAGTCGCCCATCACCGGCTCTTCTTTCGCCGGCGGAGGAGCCGCCTGAGCGGCGGTGTTGGTGAGGTTGGTGAGCGGAATAAAGCCGGTTTCCGGCGGCTTCTCGCCCAGGATGTGTTCCCGGTAGAGACGCGCCATATTCGCATCGCTAGCGTCCTGCTTCAGCTTGGCGTCGCGCGCCCGCAACTTCTCCTCGCGAGCGTTCTTGGCAATGCCCAGCTTGTCCAGAGTGTCGTTGGCGGCAGCGGTGACGTGTTCCTGATTGAGCACCAGCGAATGTTTGGCCTCGTTCATTCCCACCTTCTTGCCGCCGGCAAAGATTTCATGCCGCCCATGCTCCTCGTACCACTTGGTGAGCGTCGAGGTCATGTGCATCTTCTCAATGATGTTCCGCCAGCCCACGCCGGTGTTGTAAGCGCAGAAGGAGATTTCACCCTCCTGGGTAGCGTAAGGGATGATGCATTGTTCGGTGCGGCGGAAGTCATAGTTGAAGAGATCCTGGAACCACATGCTAGCGATAAAGAGGAAGTTCCAGCGATCCGCGCGACGCTGCTCGATATCGGCCATGGTGCGATCGCCACTCACCTTGCCATAGCTGCGGCCGGTAGCGCCGAAGCACTTGTCAAACTTGGCCAGCAGATCGGTGATCTTGAAGTGCTTGGGCGACTTGGTCGGATCGTAATTGCGCAACAGAGCAAGCGAGACTCCCAAAATGGAGAGGAACTTACCCCGCGCCGCGTCATTGATCTTGGCAATGTCCTTCGCCAAGCGGTCGGCGTTGAGAAACGCGGTGACCGGAACAACTTCCTTCGTTTCCTTGTCGATCATCAGCGCCATACCCATTCCGCAGTCAGGGTGACAGCCGCAGGAGAGTTGGCCCCAGTCCGCTTGGGGACCATGTACGAGATCAGCCCAGTCGGAGAAGGTGCCCATAAAGCTGATGGGGAACCAGTCGCGCGTCGGCTCGCCCAGCCCGGTCTGCCTCTTCACGTCGTGCGCCAAGTGGCTTTGCGTATACCGCTGGGCGATGCGCCGCTCGTCGCTCAACCCTTCATCGCGGCCGGTGAAGGAGACCGGCTGGAAGCTGACGAAGTTGATCTTCTTGGGATTGTCCAGAGCGAACTGGATGATGTGGCCGACCTGCTCGTTGTTGATGCCGTTGATGATCGTCGTCACGGGAACGATATCCACGCCGGCTTCATGCAGATTGTGAATGGCCTGCAGCTTCACGTCGAAGAGGTTGCCCACCTTGCGATGGGAGTTGGCCGCGTTGCCGATGCCGTCGAACTGCAGATAGGCATAACGGAGGCCGGCTTCGGCGGCGGCGCGGCAAAGCTCCTTGCTTTTCGCAAACTCGATGCCATTGGTGGCTGCCTGCACAGAGTTGTAGCCAACCTTGCGGGCATAGGCGATGGCGTCCAGGAAGTAAGGAGAGATGGTCGGCTCGCCACCGGAGAACTGAACCGACATTTGGCGCCGCGGCTTGATCTGCACCGCATTGTCCAGCATGGTCTTGATCTCTTCCCATTTCAGCTCATGGACAAAGCCCACCTGATTGGCGTCCATGAAGCAGGGGTCGCACATCATGTTGCAGCGGTTGGTTAAGTCGATGGTCAGTACCGACCCGCGGCCGTGTATCACGGTGGAGGTGCCGTGGTTGTGCAGCTTCTCGTCATTGTGAGCACGAATGTCGCGCCCCGGAAAAACCTCTTCCAGATGGCGGAAGAAAGCGGTGTCGATGGACATCACATCTTCGAAATGCCCATGCTTGGGACAGTCCTTCACCATCAAAATTTTGCCGTCGCGCTCGATGATCTGCGCCTTGATCTCGCCGACTTTCTCGTTGAGCAAAACCTCGTGCGGTAACTTACCATCCAAAATCTGCTGCCGGATCTCCGGCACGCATTTCGGACACAGAGAGTCGGTCGTGCGCGGCCAGCCCAGAGGGGGCTTCGTCTTCTGATACGACTTCAGCAGCGGCTTTTCCGACCACCTCGGGATGAAGGAAGGGTTGGGGCTGATTCGGTTGACCCGCTCAAAGACGGACCAAGCGCCTTGCGCGGCAACCGTAACGGCCTTCTCCGCGATTTTTGTAGCTTTCGACATTGGAATCTCCTGGAAACACGAGAAATCGAGGTATCAGCAATACATGGCCTGGACTGCCAGAGCCTTAGCTGCCGGACGCGGTGCTCAGCCTGAGAACTGAACGCGAATCGGCGAGGAGGGGCCGTCACAACTTGCAGATTGAGGGGCTCCGAAAACGTTCCTTTCGCCGGCAGTCCACGACACATCAAACGCCGGAACCTGCGGCACGTACACTCTCCTAAAGTACGAGGATCTTTTCTTAAACTGAACACCGCAGCGCTGAACGGCGAAAATCCGCCGCCAGATGGTAACCATTCGGCTTGAATGGAATGAGCGGAGGCAGGGTTGGCCGGGTGGCTAATGGCTCGGGCGCTCCCAAGGAGCACCATTGCATCTCAACCTTCTTCAAAATAGGGAACTTACGGGCCAAATCCGGCATAAATTCCAACACTAGATTCCCTCCGGTGTCGGTGGCAATGGAAACCAGAAAGGTGCTTAGAACGACACTCCCTTTGCGGCTTGCGGAAGGATAGTAGCCCAGCGTGAGCCGGATGGGCGTATCGACGTTCCGAATCGGAAAAACCGGTTATTCCCTCGGAACGTCAGGCCAATGCAGTTCCACAGCATGGTTGACCCTTGGGTTGCCGCGCAAGCAAGATGAGAAAGGAGAGGAATCCCATGGCAGCGCAGAGCGAAGCAGGTCGCTGGTTTACGGGACACCGGTTTGAAGGTATGGGCCGATGTTTTGATCAGCAGTTTGAAGCGGCGGTACCCAGGGTTGAGGAGAAGGTAAAGAAGGCCGTCTCCTATTTCAACGATGAGGTAGTGCCGCGCCTCCGTCAGAATTCTTCGCAGGCACTCTACGCGGTGGCGGCGCAACTGCACAAGCTTGCCGGCCACTTGGAGGAGAGCGGCGGACACCGCTCAAGTTGAAGCGCAACCTACGGCCCAGCAACCCTACGGCCCTGCAGCCAATGACCCATACCTCGCCACTGGAGACTCCTTCGCAGAAACCCAAACACCCATCGGAACTTGAAAACGGCCGCGCAAAAGCTCCATGCCTCGAAAGGGCGCGGCTTCCGCCGAAGGAAGCTGCCGTCAACCGGCAGTCTAAGCTTTTCCTGTTGCCGCTCAGCCTCTCGCTCGCGCTGATTGCCGGCTGTCATCATCGAAGGGCCGCTCTCCCTCTCCCGCCAACGCTTCCGCCGCCTATCTCTCAACCGTCCGCCGAAGCAGTTCCGGGTCCGGTCGCCGACAGCCCGCAGGATGCCGAGTTTGTCCGAACTCATCGGCCGGTCTATAGCGAAGAGGGCCTGGCCAGTTGGTACGGTCCGCCATACGACAAGCGCCGCAGCGCGGATGGCAAAATTTACAACGAATACGCCTTGAGCGCCGCGCATCGCACGCTGCCGCTCAATTCATTGATCGAAGTGACCAACGTCGCGACCGGACAATCCGCAATCATGCGGGTTACCGATCGCGGGCCCTTCGTGCCGGGCCGAGTCTTGGATCTGTCTCTCGCTTCGGCCAAGGCGGTCGGCGTGTGGCGCCCGGGGGTCGCCCGCGTAAGGATCGATGTCTATGCCTCGCCCGCGGCCCTCGATGAAGGGGGCCGATGGTGCGTGCAGATTGGCGCCTTCAAGCACGCCGGAGCGGCAGTCCACCTGCGTGACCACCTCCAGGACAAATATAAAACGGCTCGGGTGATCGAGTTTTCGGGTCCTACAGGTTACTGGGTCCGCATCCGTCCGATGGCAGACGATAAGAGTCGGGCCGTGGAAATTGCCCACAGCTTGAGACCGCGCGAAGGCGAAGCCTACCTTGTTCGGCTCGACTAGTTCCATCCCTCCCTCAGGACTTCCGCTGCCGATGCGTCGCCTGGACAGCCGCCGCGGGGGGCTTTCCTTGGCACATGCCCGCGTTTGGCCGGACTCCAGCGGGGGAAGCCGGCCGAGACGCCGCGCCGGCACGCATCGCTCGAGTGCCGTTTCCCTGCTTCCGTTCCTGATCGTCCTTCTTCTTTTGGGTGCGGCGCTGCCAGCACGCGCGGCCCTCTCCACCGAGGGGCCGGCGGCCGGTCCACCTCCAGCATGCGGGGGCTGCACGGCCTACACTCTGCCGCAGGCCCAGCTGGCGCGCTCGCGTTCTCTTTATTACTGGCGGACAGCGCTCGATTTCGGTGGCTCTCTATGGGCGATCCTGATCTGCCTTGCGATTCTCCAACTCCACTGGGCCTCGGGCCTGCGCCGCTGGGTGACCGGCTGGACCAACCGCAGATGGCTGCAGGGGCTTTGCTTTCTCCCTCTGCTGCTGTTGCTGGCCAGCCTGCTGAATCTCCCTATCGGCCTGCTTGCGCACCACGTCGCGCTCGCCTATGGTCAGTCGATCGAGGGATGGGGCGGCTGGTTTGCGGATTGGAGCAAATCGCTTCTGCTCACTCTGGTTTCAGGAACCGTAGTGCTGCTGGTGGTCTTTGCCCTCATCCGCCACACCCGCCGCTGGTGGCTCTGGCTGTGGCTTCTCTCGCTGCCGACGCAGTTAGTGGTCGTCTTCATTCTGCCCTTGGCGGTCGATCCCCTCTTCAACCACTTCGAGCCGCTCGACGTCCACTACCCCGCGCTGGTCGCACAGCTGGAGCGGGTGGTGGCAAAGACGGGAACGCGGATTCCGCCCTCCCGCATGTACCTGATGCGCGCCAGCGACAAGGTCACCGGCTCCAATGCCTATGTCACTGGTTTTGGGGCCTCCAAGCGCGTAGTAGTGTGGGATACGACCATCAAGAGCTGCCCCACGGATGAGATTCTGGTCATCTTCGGCCATGAGCTAGGCCACTATGTGCTTGGCCACATCCAGCGGGGGCTGGTGATTGCGTCCGCCCTTTCCTTCTTCTTCCTGTGGATCGGCTTCCATTTCGCGTGCCGGCTGGCGGCGCGATGGGGCCCGCTCTGGCGCATCACTGCACTGGAGGATTGGGCCGCCGCCGCCATCCTGCTGCTGGCGCTCTCGGCTCTCACCTTCGCAGTGGAGCCGATACAAAACTTTGTCAGCCGCGCGCAGGAACATCAAGCCGACGTCTTCGGGCAGGAAGCCGTGCATGGCATCGTGGCGAATCCCCGGCAGGCTGCCGCCAGTGGGTTCCAGCGGCTGGGAGAAGAGTCGCTGGAATACCCGTCGCCCAATCCCTTTGTCGTCTCCTGGACCTATTCGCATCCGCCCGTTGCGAAGCGCGAGGCTTTTGCCGCGCGCTACAACCCGTGGCAGCCAGGCGCGGAGCCCCGCTACTTCACCCGCGGCGGCGTACTCCGACCGCACCGGTTGTGGGGTGGGCTCTGAATTAGAGGGGATTCACGATGGCTATGCCCCACCGAGGTTCGAGAAGCGCGGCTCTTCTTAACGAAAAAGTCGCATATGGTGTATTTGCCTCGGGAACACCTATCGTGAATCCGCTCTAGCTTGGCAAGCGATGCGGTCGCGGTTCCAGGCAACGCGAGATCGGTTGCGCCTCTCACTGGGATACCGGCTCGAACGTCAACCGCTCGCCGGCGTGCGTGGGAACCTTCAAGACCGCTCCGTGCAGCACTACGGGCTTTTCGCCGGCGACGCGCAAAGACACGGAACGATCCGCCCCCCACGGATTCGCAAGACTGCACATCCCGCCACGTTGGCTGGTGACGCCGACAAATGCAACTTGCCCGCCGGCAAATTTGCTGGAGATGAGGAAATCACCTACCGCCAGCAGATCCCCGAAAGAAGCATCCTGATCTTTTGGCCAGTTGGCAAAGACGTGAATGTTCTTCTGGTAGCTCTGCAGCAGCATGGCGGCAATCGTGGCGGGGACGGTCGCTTCGTTCTCGATGCCTCCCGCAGGCATCGCGTAAGCAAAGCTGGGGTACCCGACATGGGTGACCAGCAGGTGCAGGTGCTTGAGAATCGACTCGGGATCGTAGCCGGCATCCGCCGCGCCCGGATAGAAACTCGACGTATTATTGTCGTCATACCAGATACGCATGTAGTTGACTGTGTTGACTGCCGCCTTGCGCAGCGCGGGATCGCTCTCCAGGCCAATGTTCCATGCTGGAAATACAACCTGCAGCGAGTTCATGCCGGGTGATGAGCCGGTAACTCTCACCGGAGGATTGGCTGAAAATTGCCCTCCCCTGCTGATCCGCACCCATTGCGTGCCGTGTTGGGCTTGCAGAATCACCATCTCGTCCGGCGGAATTGGCTTCCCGACAGTCTTCTGGATCTCCTCCACGCTAGCGGCCGGAGCCAAGGGCAAGCTGCTCAAATTCGACCAGATATGACTCCAGGTCGCGCGCATATCCTCGCCGGTGTGCAATTGGCGGCTCATATCGATCAGCGCCGGATAGAGCATGTTTAGAAAGCCAATCGTCGTCGCGGGATTGACATCCGTGGTCGGCCCCCACAAATGCTCGCCCGCGCCATCGTTGTAATCCACATACTTCCCATTCACCAGCTTGAGATCGTGATCCCAAAAGTCGGCAACCCCAGTCAGGAATGGCCACACCTTCCGCGCATAGGCCGGATCGTGCGTATAACGCCAACGCTGAATGCAGTCCACCGCGGCAAACAACGCATGGCTTTTCTGGTCCAGCGTCCGGAAGTTATCCGCACTCCATCCGGGCGACGGCGCCAGGTGCGCGTAATAAACGAGTCCCTGGCTGTGCAGCTTTTCTGCCAACCCGCGCCCACGCTGCATCCAGGCCAGAAGCGGTGCATCATAAGGGTCGGCAACGCTCACGTGGTTGGTTGGATACGCGGCCCAGTATGGCGCTTCATAGTTGTAGTCCAGCGTGTAATCACCCTGCCACGCCATGTGGGTTGAGGTGATCCAGTTCCCCCACAGCCCGGGCGCAACGTTGCCGGACCTGCTGCACGACGCCAACACATAAAGAGATCCATACCACCACGATTGGACGGTCTTGTCCGGAATCTCCACATAGGACTTGGACCAGAACGTCTTCCACCATGCCTGGTGCCGCGACCAGCTTGCCGCAATGCTGTTGAAATTCGCCTGCTTCAGATCCGAGACGGCCGCGTGAAAATATCCAGGGGTATCGCGATTATCCATCGCGGCAACCAGCACCACGACCCGCCCTCCGGCGGGAACGGCGAACTGCATCTCCCCATTCTCCATCGAAGCATGTGCTCCAATGACACGCATGGCCATCACGCCCTGAGGCCCGATTCCGTCAAATGGAACTTTCTTGTCGCCGGGATGCGTCGCCGCCCACTGCCATTCCGGCCCCATCGCCTGCGCCGCGGTCGGGAAATCCCTCGTCTCGCCAATCTGCTTTCCATTCGCCAGCAGAACAAGCTGTTCGCCGTCGTATGCCACCGTGATGTTCGTCCACTGCTGCTGCGGAAGAATCTGCTCCGCCGTGACAATCGTCCCATTCAAATTCACCATCAGCTGGCCATGCGCAAGATAGATCAGCAACCCCGCATCGGCGCCCTGCGCTCTCGGCAGATCGTGTCCACGAATGTTCCCCCAAGGATTACCAGGATCTTCCTTCTGCTTCATCCAGCGGTGTTTCGCCATTGCCGAAAAAATCACGCCGGCGCTTTCCGGCTCATCCACTTTCAGTTCGGCGTGAACGGTAAAACGCCGCAGCGGCATGATGATGTCGCCGCATGGAAATCCGCCGGCTGCATCGGCGCCAGTCAATGCCGTCTGCGATTTCCAGGCATAAAGCGGTTTCCCCGCCGCCTTCGCCCCCGCAGAGGAATCATCGCGGGCAAAAACCTCCACCGATCGGACGGTGACTCCCGGCTTAGCGGCGCCTCCAGATTGCGATCCACCAATCGTTGCACTCACCGTCTCCGGTGAGACATGCATCCAATGCACATCGTCCGAGTTCCCACTCAGAGTTCCCAAGCCTTTGTTTCCGAAGCCATCCATGATCGTGGCGGTTACTTTTAAGGGAGTTCCGGCGGGGTTCTTTAGCTCGACAGCAAATACATTCCGCTCGTCAGCGACCCAGGTGCGCGAATCCAGCGCATAACTGCCTTTGGAAAAGTTCGCTGTGATATCCGCCGGCCCAATATTCTCGAGCACCCGCGCAGACCCGCCTTGCAAATCGGGAATCGCCAGCTCGAGCCTGCCCACCGGCATGATTTCTCCGCTCAGCACGCTCCAGAAGTCGTCCCGGCCCACATAAAACTCCTGCTTGTCCGGACTTCCGCCCATCGCCACGCCGACATTTCCGTTGCCGACGATTGCGCCCCGCGTCATCAATCGCGACACAATGTTGTCCGGCATCTGCGACCATGAACCATGAATCCCTGAAACGATGCCGAGAGCTTTTTCAGCCACAGCCTTAGCTGTAATTCCGTTGTCGACGGGCGCGGCCGCCCAGGCAGGGATCTGCGTTAGCGCTCCGAGGCTGACCAGTAGAATCCCCAGGGCCGTCTTCTTGAATGAATCATTCTGCATTGTGTGTGGCACCCATAAGCGTTCTTTCGCGGTGGTTCGTTGTCCTGATTCGCGGTGTTCCTAGAGCAGGAGGACTGAGGATCCCGCGCAGTCATGTCCCTTGCGCGAGCCGCCGCTCTCCGGTGAGAGCAACGCCGGGACTATTCTATAGAAATCAATCGTCTGGGGAATGAGTCACTGCGTAAGCATTCGCTGATTTTCCGCTGAACCAGCGGAGAGCTGCGCACACTTTTGGAGAAACGATACGATCGTTGCGGAGGTCGCAGAGAGATGGATTGCTTGTTTTGCAAGATTGCGGCGGGGGAGATTCCCGCACGGATGCTGTATCAGGATGAGCAGGTCGTCGCCTTCGCCGACATCAACCCTCAAGCGCCCACGCACATCCTGGTGCTGCCGCGTAAGCACATCCAGTCGCCGGCCCATCTGGAAGAGGGCGATGAAGCTCTTTTAGGCCATCTGCTCAGCGTCTCCGTGGCCGTTGCCAAGAAAGAGGGACTGGTGCGCGGCTTTCGCACGGTCATCAATAGTGGAGAGGAAGGCGGGCAGACGGTCGATCATCTGCACGTTCACGTTCTCGGCGGCCGTCCCATGCATTGGCCGCCAGGCTAGAGCGAGGCGTAACTCTTCACGCGTTCTCGCGCAGCGGCACGAGCGCGGGCGGAAAAGCGTAGCCCGCTGCAGAACCATTCAAAATGCCTTAGGCTTCGACCGGCTCACGCTCTTCATCGAGGCCATGACGGCGAAGAAGGCTGGGCAGATTCTGCGAGAATGCCGAGCGCGGCATCACCATGTCACAGCCGGCCTCGACCGCCTTGGCTTTGAGATCGCCCTGCAAGTGATTGAGGAAACCAATCACTGAGGTTCCCCGCTTCATCTTGCTCTTGAGGCGCGGAATCAGAGTAAGAGGCTTGGCTCCGACATTGTTCAGATCGAAGACGATCAGCGAGGGCCGTTCCGCTTCCGGCGCATCCGCGAGGCGCGCGACAATGTCCTTATCCGCCTTTACGAAGCCGACCTTGACTCCCAACTTGCGCGCGGTCTCCTGGATCTTGGCCAGAAAGAAAAGGTCTTCAATAAAGCAATAGATCCGAATCGGAGCGTCTTCACGAATTGCAGTCGGGACAGACTCCGGCGGAGGTGGAGCGGCGTAAAAGCCATTCTGCCCGTTGCCGCGGAATTCGATAGTGGAAGGAGGCGAGTCGGCGACGTTGCCGTTGACTGTACGGTAGCTGTGGTCCATGGGACCGACGAAGGTCTGCGGGCGGCGCTTCTTTGTCTTGCGACGAACGCCACCGCCCCCCTGCGGGACACCATGACCTCCGTTGCTGTTGCTGTTGCCGTTGCCATGGCCATTGGAACGCCCATTGGCATGCTTGGGGGAAAATCTGCTTTGGCCCGGTTTGGCTTTTTGCGGCGGCTTCACCGAGGCGGGTTGAGCCTCGTTTCCCTGCGCCTTCGCCTGGCCGTTTGCAAAGCTCTTCCGTCTGCGACGCCGGCGGCGATGTGCTTGCCCCTGCGATTGCCCCGGAGCCATCTGCGCCGAATTCGACGGAGGCTGGGGTGGGTTCTGCTCTATTGTCATGCTTGCACTTCCTGGCGCCGTCGTTCTTCGTCTCCCACCTGCGCCGCCACGGCTTTACGCCGAGTTAGCCAGCAGAGTTCCACGGCCCCACTTAGCCGGCAGCTCATGAGAGTGTCCGGTGCGATCGAGGGAACCGATCTGAGGGATACGTTTCGAGGTAAGGCGTCTGGTTTGGTCTTTTCAAACAGCGTACTGATATAGGTCTGTACCGCTATACATGGATCTTGTGAGCCCGGCGAAGAAGATCGCCATTCGGACCCCGAAACGAGATGCGGCAGTTAAAGACTCTCGAGAATTGCGGCGAGCCGGGCGCTCTCCATGAAGCTCTGGCTTCAGCCGCTCGATAGGCAAAATTGATGATACACAGATTCGTGAGGATGCGCAAGAAAAACTCTCTCCATTCTGTGAGATGCGCCTGAAGGGGGCTGCGGATGCCGGATCTTCTCTCCCCGAGCCCAAAAAGAAAAGCCACGCGCGCGCGTGGCTTTTCTTTCAATGGCCAGTCACTGGCCTCCCGAAAATACCCGTCTGGTCTAAACCGCGGGTTTCATTATGAAACCCCGAAGGCGGCTGGTTCTCATTGGAACTCGCTCTGCCTCCAGGGCCTTGGGCTCGTGCCTCCCGAGCAACTCGGTGCGCCGCTGGCTACACCACCCTTACTGCAGTTCAGGGGCCGTTTTGCATGGCAATTATTTTCAATGAGATAGAAGGAAGGCTGTGGACCACATTCCGCAATATGGAAGCCGAATCATGAGCATAATCCAAGAATTCATAGATTGCAGGCCGAACTTTTCGATGGATCCGCCCTAGCTTTGGCAGTGAGGACAATAGTGTGTTCCCCGGCCCGCCACCACCACGCGGCGAATCAGGGTTCCGCAGACCAAGCATGGAAGCTTGGTGCGCTGGTAGACCTTGTGCTCGAACTGGAAGAAGCCGCGCGCACCGTCGGCATCGACGTAATCGGACACAGACGATCCGCCCAGGGAGATAGCCTCGCCGAGCACGTCCTTCAGACACCGGCAAAGACGATCCATCCGCTTCCGGCTAAGACTGGCGGCTCTGCTGCGGGGCCGGATACCGGCGCGGAAGAGGCTCTCATCGGCATAGATGTTGCCCACCCCTTGCAGGCGCGATTGATCGAGTAGGGCGGCTTTGATCGAGGTCCGCGCGCCGTGAAAGAGAGCGGCAAACTCATTGGTGGAGATCGTCAACGGTTCCCGTCCTTTTCCGGCAAAGCCGCCACCCTCGCCGGAAGAGGCGGCATGCAGGGCGAGCCGGCCGAAGCGCCGTGGATCCACAAACCGCAACTCGCGTTTGGAACGCATGCGGAGAATGGCGTGCGTGTGCGCGGGAATCGGGTCGGAAGGCGACGCCACCAGCAGCCTGCCGCTCATGCCAAGGTGAACCGTCCACTGGACCGCCTGCTGCTTTAACGAAGGAGCCCGTTCCGTTGGCACAAGGTCGAAGACGATGTGTTTGCCCACGCGGAAGACCCGCTTGACCCGCTTCCCGGGGAGAACCTCAGCCATCGTCCGCGCCGGGGACTTGAAGGGTTCCTTCTTCCCGCTAAACCATACCGCCTCGATGCGGTCACCGCGCAGCCTGGCATCGACTCCGCGCGCCACCGTCTCGACCTCAGGCAGCTCCGGCATAATCCCTCTTATTCAACGTTTTCGCCACAGCGCTTTTCATAGAGCCGCCCGGCGTGAGTTTCAGCGGGCGCAGCCTGCCGCGGCGCGCCACTCCGCTGCCAGCCAGTCGGTTGGCCGCCCTCAGAGTTGCGTTATATGATCGTCCTGCGGGCGGTGTCCAATTGCGCGCAAAGCACGCCCGCTTTCTCCGCCACATTGTCCCGAAGGGCTGGGCTGCGAGCGTGGCGGACGGGGTTGATGGGAAGGCATGCAAGCGAAGACTGCTGTGGTGCTCGGCGCCCAATGGGGCGATGAGGGCAAGGGAAAGATCGTCGACGTCCTCTCCGGACAATTTTCTATCGTGGCCCGCTATGCCGGCGGCCATAACGCTGGACATACGGTTATCATCCATGGCCAGAAGTTCATTCTGCAACTGGTGCCTTGCGGGGTATTGCGGGCGGATTGCCGTGCCGTCATAGGCAATGGCGTGGTTCTGGACCCCGTGGCGTTCCTCAATGAAGTAGGCAAGCTGCGCGACCTGGGAGTCAACGTGGACGAACAGCTCTTTGTTTCCAACCGCGCCCAGGTCATCCTGCCCTACCACCGCATGATCGAGCTGGCCTCGGAAAATGCGCCGGGAAGGAAAAAGATCGGCACGACCAGCCGCGGAATCGGGCCTGCCTACGAGGACAAGATGAGCCGCGGCGGATTGCGCGTTGTCGATCTGCTCAACCGCGACCTGCTCAAGACACACATTGAGAGCGTTTGCCGGGAAAAGAATGCGATCGTGCGCGCACTGTTCGGCGCCAACCCGCTCGACCCGGTCAAGATGTATGACGAGTATGCACGGGCGGCCGAGCTGGTCAGACCGTTTGTGACTGACACCGCCATGCTGTTGAACCAAGCCATTCGAGAAGGGCAGAGCGTGATGTTTGAAGGAGCGCAGGGCACGCTGCTCGACATCGATCATGGCACCTATCCCTTCGTCACCTCTTCCTCGGCCACCGCCGGAGGAGCCGTCACCGGGACCGGCGTCGGCCCCACCGCCATCGGCACGGTCATTGGAGTGACCAAGGCCTATGTGACGCGGGTGGGGGAGGGACCGTTTCCAACGGAGATCCTGGACCAGGGTGGCGACTTGCTGCGGAGCCGCGGGCAGGAGTATGGAGCTGTCACCGGCCGCCCGCGCCGCTGCGGCTGGCTTGATCTGCCTTTGCTGCGCTATTCCAACCGGATCAATGGCACCGAGTGGCTGGTGGTCAGCAAATTGGATGTGCTCGACGCCCTGGACGAGATCCCGGTTTGCACCAGTTATCGCATCGACGGACGCCTCACTGAATGCATTCCCGCCGACGTTCGCGGGCTGGAGCGCATCGAGCCTGTCTATACCAAGCTGAAGGGCTGGAAAGCGCCGACGGACGGCGTCACCAGCTTCGAGCAACTGCCGCCGCGCGCGCAGGAGTATCTCCGCTTCCTCGAAGCGGAATCGGGCGCCGTTATCGGCATGATCTCCACTGGCC
The DNA here is from genome assembly GCA_025449575.1 of Acidobacteriaceae bacterium. Lineage (GTDB taxonomy): Bacteria > Acidobacteriota > Terriglobia > Terriglobales > Acidobacteriaceae > PALSA-350. Next base: position 23,533 of record JANWJB010000024.1, on the reverse strand, counting down.
CGGACCGGACACAGACAATGGTCTTGCCTGCCTTCGCTGAGGCTCTGGATTTTATGCGCGCATAAGCGAATTTCGCACAGGAAACTCGCGACGGGCAGAGGAGACGGAAGGATTCAACTATGGTCAGTTTCATCGTCCGCATGCGCTTTGCGCCGGAGGATTCCGAGCGGGTGGCCGAGATGCTGCGCGAGCTCACTGCCGCCAGCCTTCAGGAGCCGGGGTGCCTGGCCTATGCTCCGCACACCGCCGAGGCCGATGCGGCCACCGTGGTGCTCTACGAGCGTTACCGCGACCGCGCCGCAGCCGAGTTTCACCGCACCACGCCCCATTTCCACAAGCTGGTTGTCGGCGGACTCTTCCAACTGATGCGCGAACGGGAGATCGAAAACCTGACGGCGGTTGAATAGAGGCATGCGCCACGGCCCGGCAGCGGCTCGAATGCCATACCGGCTGGTGAGACAGCAGCCTATGATGTGATATTCAGGGCGAGGGAGCCGGCGCCGCCCGCTGCACGCAACCCGGCGTTCAATGCGAAAATCCGCCGTTCCGGCTTTTCTCTTTGACTAGCAATTCCCGCCCAGACTAACATCCGGTACGCTTATGCTCGCCAGATCCGAGCGCCGTTTTTCACCCGGCATGGCCGCTAACCTAGCCACCGTGCTGGTACTGTTCTTGTGCTGCGCGCCTGCCGCTCATGCTCTGTTCCCTCACCACGACGCAACCCACAAGGAGATTGAGGATCTGGAAATGCAGTGGCGGCAGGCGGTACTCACGAATGACGTGCCCGCTTTGAGCAAAATGCTGGCCGACGATTATCTTGGGATTAGCCCAAATGGCACCCTGGAGACCAAGGGCGACGTTCTGGCCGCTCGCCGCGCGGGTCACACCGAAATCAGCGAACTAAATCTGAGCGACATCAAAATACGCGTCTATGGCAATACGGCGGTAGTAACCTCGCGCGCGGAGCTAGTGGGGCACTCCGGCGATCGCGACGTCAGCGGGCTGTTCCGCTACACGCGTGTCTATACCAATCGCAACGGGCAATGGAAGATCGTTAGCTTCGAGGCCAGCCGCGTTCGCCAGAGCCGCGCCGCGCGCCGCTAAGGCGGCTTATGGCCAAGAAAAGCCGCACTTCGCTGGTCCCGGTGGCTCACAGTAACAGGAAATCTGCCGTCGAACACTTTCCTCTGACTGAGGCGGCCCAGGAGTTTGTTGAAAATCGCGCCGAAGCCCCGAGCGAGGCGCAAGATAATGTGTGCTGCTGCTCCGGACGCCGTCCCCACATCCCGGATGCTCGACGGAAGATGAACATGTTTTTCAACAAACTCCTAGACGTCCGTCTGAGATCGCTCGCTTTCATTGCCTTACAATTTTGCTGCCGCGTCTCGTTACAGCTTTGCCGCCGCGTCCAGGATGGCATCGGCGATCGCAGCAGCCTCCAGGGTAGACGCCACTTGATGCGCGCGCAGCAAGTCGGCGCCGGCCAGCACCGCCGCGGTGGCTGCAGCGATAGAGGCTGTTTCCCGGGCCGAGATGGGAGCGATTTCACCGCCGCGGAGAGGCGCCAGCGCGCGACCCACGAACGATTTGCGAGAGACACCAGCCAGCAGCGGCCGGCCCAAGCCCAACAGGCATCCCAAACCAGCCAGCAGCGCATAATTCTCATGCCCGATCTTGCCGAAGCCGAAGCCGGGATCGATCGCCAGGTGATCGCGCCGGATTCCTGCGTCCAAGGCCGCTTCCATTTGCCTCGACAGCCCGCTCTTCACCGCCGCCGTCACCTCGGCCGGCGCCAGACGAGGCAGGTCCCGCCACTCCCCCGGGCGGCCGCGGGTGTGCATCACCACCAGGCCGCAGCCGGCAGCGGCGCAGATCGCCGCCATTGCCGGCTCCCACAGCAATCCGCTTACGTCGTTCACGATCAAAGCGCCGGCACGCAGAGCCGCTTCCGCCGTCTCCGCTTTGTATGTATCGATGGAGAGAATCGCCTCCGGCCGGCTCCTGAGCACGCCTTCTATGACGGGAACGACGCGGTCGATCTCCTCGGCGGCGGTTACCGGCGCCCGCTCTCCGGGCCGCGTCGATTCTCCTCCCACGTCCACGATCGTCGCGCCCTGATCCAGCATCCCGAGCGCGCCTTCGATCGCCGCCGCCGGACTCGAAAAACGTCCGCCGTCGGAGAAGGAGTCCGGCGTCACGTTCAGAATGCCAATGACCTGCGTCCGCTCTCCCAGGACGAGCGACCGGTTACCGAATTTCCACTCGAAGCGTGAACGCTGGCGAAACGGCATTGCATGTCATTTTAGAGCGGTTCATCCGCAGCCGTTTCCGGCTGGCGGTCCCAAAAGTGCGGCTCACTAGGGTACACTCCGCCCAGACATGCGTTTCACCTATACTCCTTCCCGCCTTTTCTCACTCCCTGCCCTGTTGCTGTCGATTGTGCTTCTTCCCACGGCGAGCCCGGCACTCCGGCGCAAAGCCGCTTCGCATCGCCGGCCCCGGCCGCTGCCTCTTTCCCGGGCCATCCCCCGCCTGCTTCAAGCTCCTGGTATGCAGCAGGCTCACTGGGGCATCTCCGTGGTCTCGCTGAGCGGGAAGCCGATCTATTCCTATGACGACGCTCAGCTCTTTCATCCCGCCTCCAACGCCAAATTGTTCACCACCGCAGCCGCCTTCGCCTTGCTGCCCAGTCAACTCACCGTCACCACGCGCATTGTGACCGCTGCACCGCCCAGCTCCTCCGGAGTGATTTCCGGCGACGTGATTCTCCTCGGCGCGGGCGATCCCAATATCTCGGGTAGGACACTGCCCTACGATGGGAAGACCGAACGCCCGAATCCTCCGCTCGCCGCGCTGGAAGATATGGCCGATCAGGTCCTGCGCCACGGCGTTCGCTCGATCAACGGAAACATAGTCGGAGACGACACATGGTTCCCTTACGAGCCCTATCCGCAAGGCTGGAGTTGGGGTGATCTGCAATGGGAATATGGAGCGCCCATCTCTGCTCTCACGGTGAACGACAATGTCGTCTATCTGAATCTGATGCCGGCCCCCGCGGCGGGCCAGACAGCCATCGCCACCTGGCTCCCAGCCACCCATTACTACGACCTGGAAAATGGCGTCGCAACGGTCGCCGGAGGGGCCGAGAGCTTCGGCATCGACCGCGCACCCGGCTCCCTGGCGGTGCGCATCTATGGGCAGACGCTCATGAACGGCGACGGTATCCATACGGCGCTGGCGATTGAGGACCCGGCGGACTACGCCGCCCGCTCGCTCAAGGAGATGCTGGAGGCGCGCGGCATCCGCGTGACGGGAAAGGCCGTGGCGCGGCATCGCTATGAGACGGGGACCGGCCAATTCGGACAGGAGCAGGATCAGCCGCTGGCGCTGCGGCCTGTCTCGCTCCTCACCGTCGTGGCTCCCTACCAGGGAACCGTGCTGGCGTCGCACGTTTCGCCCCCACTGAGCCAGGATCTCGTGGTCACCAACAAGGTCAGCCAAAATCTGCATGCCGAGCTCACGCTGCGGACGCTGGGCAAGCTGCTGGGAACGGATGGTTCATTGGCGGAGGGAACCAGAGTGGTACGCCAGTTTTTATTGCAGGCGGGCATCGCTCCGGAAGATTTCATGATGTATGACGGCTCCGGCCTGTCGCCTATGGACTTGGTGACGCCCCGCGCATTCACCGAGTTCCTGGTTTACGCCGCAGCGCAGCAATGGGGCCCTGAATTCCGCGGCACGCTTCCCATCGGCGGCGTGGACGGCACGCTCGCCGACCGCTTTGAACGGCCGCCGCTGGAGGGAAAGGTCTTTGCCAAAAGCGGCACGCTCTCGGAGGCCGCCGCATTGACTGGCTACGTCGTCACTGCGCGGGGAAAGAGCGTCGCCTTTTCCATCCTGTGCAACGCTCATTTGCCCGGGAATGAAGCGGTACGCCAAACGATGGACAAGATGGTCGCCGCCATCGCCGCGGCAAATTAAAGGCTACTGAGCGATGCGGGGTTTCTGCGAACTGCTGCGTGCTCCAAGGCGGAGCAGAATCAACCGGCCATCTCCGGGCACGAAGCCGAAACAGATTTTCAGCAATCCGCACTCTCAAACGTTGGACCCGAGTAGGACTGTGCTGATTTTGCTCTAGTATGATGGTTCCAGTCCTTTGAAGATGTCGCGATTTGCTTCTTTCATTGCTCGGTTCGTTGCTCCGTTGCCGGCTCTCTCCGCCGCCTTATTCTTTGCGGTGATTCTGGGCTGCAATCGCATGCCTCCTTCCAAACCGCTTAGCGAGCTGACCCCTCAGGAGGCGGCAGGCAGGCAGGTCTTCCTCGGCGAGTGCTCACGCTGTCACAGTGCAAACTCGAAACAGGGTCTGAACGGGCCCGGGCTGGAGGGGTTATTCCGGCAGCCGTATTTGCCTAGCGGAGCCGCGGTGAACGATGACCGGGTGCGGGAGACGATCGAGAACGGCCGCGGCATGATGCCTCCTTTCGCCAATCGCCTGGATCAGGAGCAGCTGCAAGACTTGATGGCCTATCTGCATACGTTATGACCACACCCGTTCCACCGCCGCGCGGCTCGCCCCGTCTACTTCCGCTGCCAGGAATGGCGGTCATCGCGCTGTGGATGCTGGCGCTGGCCACAATCGGCGTCATAGGGGTTCTGACGCACCGCTATCCCACGCGGGATGCCCAAACCGTCGTCCTGGTCCTCTCGACCTTATTCGCCATCGCCGGACTGGGGCTCATGCGCCGCAAGCGGTGGGGATGGGCGCTCAGCCTGGGCGCGACCTTCGTTTGCATGAGCTTCGCTTTCTACACGCTTGCCCATACTCATGCGGAGTCGTGGATTGTGATGGGCGTCGCCAACCTGATCTTCTTCATGTATCTGGTGCGCCGGGAAGTGCTGGAACGGCTGGAATAGTCTCGAACTCCACCATCGGATGCAACACAGAATCCCCTTGCCGGAGAGGCCGGTTTTTCGGCGGCCGCCCCACGCCGTACAATGTTCCGTGATGGATTTAAATCTGGTGCAGATCGAAGCTTTTCCTGTCCGCCCTGCCCCCAAGCCGGATTGGTTGAAGGCGCGCGCTCCGATGGGCGAGAACTATCATGAGCTCAAGCGGCTGGCGCGCTCCTTGGACCTGCATACGGTCTGCGAATCGGCGCGCTGTCCCAACATCGGCGAATGCTGGAATCATCGCACGGCGACGTTCATGATGCTGGGCAACGCCTGCACTCGCCGCTGCGGCTTCTGCTCGGTTCCCAAAGGCCGCCCTGAAGCCATTGATTTCGACGAGCCGCGCCGCGTGGCTGAGGCCGTGGCCGCTTTAGAGCTGAAGCATGCCGTCGTCACCAGCGTGAATCGCGACGACGACGTGATGGGGGGAGCGCGCGCCTTCGTTCTGGTGATTGAGGAGATTCGCCGCCAGGCTCCGGGCTGCCGGGTCGAAGTTCTGATCCCCGACTTTCAAGGCAATCATGATGCCATTCGCATGGTGGCGGAGGCTGCCCCGGAAGTTCTCAACCACAACACCGAGTCGGTACCCCGGCTCTACCGGACGGTCCGCTCCGGAGCCCGCTACGAGCGCACGCTGGATCTGCTGCGATATGCGAAGAGCTTGCGGCCGAGGATGGTGACCAAATCCGGCCTGATGGTCGGCCTGGGCGAGGAGATGCACGAGCTGCTTGCCGTCTTTCGCGATCTTGCGGCGGCCGGCGTCGATGTGCTCACCTTGGGGCAGTATCTCCGCCCCTCGAAGGATCAGTTGCCCGTGGCCCGCTATTACACCCCGCAGGAGTTCACCTCGATGCGCCGGGAGGCGCTCGAAATGGGCTTTCGCCACGTCGAATCGGGGCCGTTGGTGCGCTCGTCGTATCACGCGCACGAGCAGGTGCCGGCGATGCCTCCTCCGGCCTAAACGAACGGCTTTTCCACTGATTGAAATTTGGCGCAGAAGCACGCGCTCGATGAAGAATGGGGAAGAAAAAAATATGGCGGTTTCGGTAATGGCGGGGATTCCCGCCCTCAAAGACATCCACGCGCAGCTTAAAACGCGCATGGAAAAGAGCGTCGGGGATCTGCGTAACAATCTGGCTTCGGTGCGTACCGGGCGTGCCTCCGTCCACATGCTGGATCAGATAAAGGTATCCTGCTATGGGACGGAGACGCCGCTGAACCAGGTGGCGCAGGTCACCACCCCCGATCCCACCCTCATCCTGATTCAGCCCTGGGATCCCAGCACCATCGTGGAGATTGAGAAAGCGCTGCGATCCTCCGATTTGGGCTTCAACCCGCAGAATGACGGTAAAGTGGTGCGGGTGCCTGTCCCTCCGATGACCGAGGAGCGGCGGCGCGAAGTCGTAAAGCATCTCAACCGGTTGCTGGAGGAGCACCGCACCGGCATCCGCAATGTGCGTCGCGACGGCAACGACTTCATCAAGAAAGCTGCCAAGGAAAAAAAGATCTCCGAAGACGAAGAGCGGCGGTCGCTGGAGGAGATGCAAAAATTGACCGATGATGAGATCCGGCGTATCGACGAGATGGGCAAGAACAAAGAAAAGGAAGTTCTTCAGGTGTGACGGCGCGTCTGCGCGGCCGGGACGGGGGTCCGAAGTTGGGAACTGACCCTTCCGTCACATATAATCGCTATTTCCTCGACCAGGATCTGACTTTCAGCAGTGAGGGTGTGCCTATTCTTCCCGCGAACCCAGGGAGCTCCGGCTTCCAGCCTTTGAAAAGCAAAGCTGTGCGGCTGATTTTTTCCCGCATCTTGAGCGCCGCCGTCCTGCTTCTCGTTTGCTCGGTTAGCATGGCCGCCTGGGCCCAGCAAAATGTCATCACCGAGATCCGCGTCATCGGCAACCGCCGCATTCCGAAGGAAACCATCCTGGCCCGTCTCTTCACGCATGTGGGAGACACCTATGACCAAGCGGCGATTGAGCGCGACTTCAACTCACTGTGGAATACGGGCTATTTCTCTAATCTCAGAATCGAGCGCGAGGACACGGCCAAGGGCATCCTGCTGGACATCATCGTCACCGAGCGCCCGACGATTCGCGACATCACCTATCCGGGCCTGAATTCCGTCACGCAATCGGATCTGCTGGCCGCCTTCAAGAAGGAGCATGTAGGGCTCACTCCGGAGAGCCAGTACGACCCTGCCCGTTTGGCGCACGCCATCGATGTGATCCGGGAGATGCTGGCCGAACATGGCCATCAGTTCGCCACCGTTCGTCCGGAGGTCAAGAAGATTCCTCCCGCTTCCGTCTCCCTTACCTTCCACGTCAAGGAAGGGCCGGTGGTGAAGGTGGGAAAAATCACCTTTACAGGCAATACGACGGTAAGCTCGCGCTACCTTCGCGAGTCAATGAAGAACCTGCGGCCAATCGGGATTCCGCACTCCATTTTCCTGGAGAACCTCTTTGCGCGCACCTATGACGCCAGCAAGCTCGAAGAGGATACGGAGCGCGTACGGCGCGCCCTGCAGGACAAGGGGTATTTCCGCGGCGAGGTAGGCGAGCCGATCACCCGCATTCGCAGCGAGGGAGGCATCTCGCTGTTCACCTTCCGTCCCCGCAAAGGCAAGAGCATCGACATCCGAATCCCGCTCGAAGAGGGGGAGCGGTACCGGCTGGGCGGCATTACCTTCACCGGAAATCATGCGGTCAGTAACGTGAAGGCTTTGCGCTCCCAGTTTGCTGTCAAGGACGGCGAGTGGTTCAACGCAACGGCAGTCGGCAAGGGCCTGGAGAATCTGCGTAAGGCCTATGGAACCCTGGGCTACATCAACTTCACCTCCGTGCCCACGCCCCGCATCGACGAGGCAAAGCACTTGGTCTACCTGGACATCAATATCGACGAAGGCAAGCCTTTTTACGTCTCCCGGATTGAGTTCCAGGGCAACACGATTACTCGCGACAGGGTAATTCGCCGCGAGTTGATGCTCTCCGAAGGTGACCGCTACAACAGCAATCTTTGGGAGGAGAGTCTGCTGCGCCTCAACCAGCTCGACTACTTCGATCCTCTCAAAGTCGATCAGGACTCCGAAGTGCATCAGGATCCGGAGAACGGCACCGTTTCACTGCTGCTGAAGGTGCACGAGAAGGGAAAGAACTCCATCGGTCTAAATGGCGGGGTCAGCGGCTTTAATGGAGCCTTCCTGGGCCTGAACTACCAGACCAACAACTTCCTCGGTCTAGGCGAAACGCTGAGCCTGCAGGGCAACCTGGGGAACCAGCAGCGTAACGTGCTCTTCGGCTTCACTGAGCCTTATCTGCACAACCGGCCGCTCAGCCTTGGCTTCCAGCTCTTTGCCAACAAGTTCGATTACAATTCCGCCCGCAACTACGCGGTGACCGGCCAGTCGGCCAACCTCAGCCAGGCCCAACAGTCACTGGTTCAGAACTACAACCAGTCGCAAACGGGAATGAACTTCTCCATCAGCTATCCGCTGCACGGCCGTTCGTTCAAACGGGTGGGCTTGACCTATCAGTGGACCAAGTCGTCGATTACCACCTTCAGCCAGGCATCAGCGAACCTCTTCCAGACGCTGGCCTTCCGCAGCGGCCAAATCCAAGGACCAAATGCCTTGAAAGGCATATATACCAGCATGGCCTCTTTCAGCTATGAAGAGAACAAGGTGGGCCCAAATATGTTCCGGCCGCGCTATGGCCACGACCTGACTGCGGTAGTTCAAGTCGCCGGCATCTGGGGCAGCGTTCGCTACATCCAGCCCGTGGTGACCTATAAGAAATATGTGGCGGTCCAGGGAATCAAGCTGAACAAAGAAGGTCACAATGTAGTGGCGCTTCGCGTCCAGGGCTCCTACGTCCAGGGCTTCGGCGGCGCCGTTGCGCCTCCGATGAATCGCTTTTACGCCGGTGGCGAGAACGATATCCGCGGATTCGATGTTCGCGCCGTCACCCCCTATGCCTTCATTCCCGTGCGGTTCGACATGACGTTGCTCAGCCCGGATGGAAACCCGGTGCCCATCGATCCCAACAACTACACCCTGGGCAACATCAAGATTCCGATTCCCATCTACCGGCCGGTATCGGTGGGCGGGGATATGCAGCTCACGACCAACTTGGAATACCGTATCCCCATTTCCGGGCACGTCAGTTTTCTGGTGTTTGACGACTTTGGACTGGACCCCGTCGTCCGCAAGAGCCAGCTTATCCAGAGCGTGGAAGGCGCCGACGAGCTTAACGCTCCGCTCTATGGCTGCACCTCCTACTTCAACGGCGCATGCCAGGGCGGTCAGAAGATCCAGTTCATCAACCGCATCCGGCCCATCCCAGGAACCAACTGGGTACCGCGAATGTCGGTGGGCGGCGAGGTGGACGTCATGCTGCCCATCGTTAACGCTCCCTTCCGCCTTTATTACGCCTATAACCCGCTACGCCTTTACGAGAACGTGCAGGGAGAGAGCCTGATCACGCGCAGCATGTTCCCGGCCGGGGGAGCGGGCGACTATACCTATGCCCAGGCTATCCAGGCATACAACTCCTTTTTGCAATTCCGTGAGCCGAGAAAGACCTTCCGGCTGACAGTGAGCACAACCTTCTAGGGTGCGGCCGCCAACAGCAACGAGGCTCCGTTGACGCTGTTCCGGCCCCCTCCTATAATGCGTTCAGTTCCCGAGAAGTATTCTGTCCATGCTTTCTTCAACCGATCCTGCCATCTCCCTGGACAGACGGCCTCACCCTCGACACGCGAGGAGGAAGTGGAAGCGATGGATCGCTTTCCGGGGTTGGCGCGGGCAATCCGGATCGATGAGTTTAAGGAGTTCTCCATTCCAATGAAGCGTTCGTTCACCGTCGTTTGCACGCTCGCGTCCATGATGGCCGTGGGCTTCGCCCTTCCCGCTTTTTCCGCCCAGACTGGAGCATCATCTCCTTCTGGCTCGCAGGCGGGTCCCAGCAAGATTGCAGTGATCGGCTTTGAACAGGCCGTCCTGGCCACCAATGAGGGGCGCCGTACCTTCGCCTCAATCCAGGCCAAGTTTCAGCCCAAAGAAACGGCGCTCAAATCCGAGAACAGCCAGATTGACGCTCTCAAGAAGGAACTGCAGGACAAAGGCTCGACATTAACCGATGCCGACCGCAATGCCCGCCTGAAGACCATCGACGAGAAGACGAAGACCCTGCAGCGCGAGGCGGAAGACGATCAGAACGACATGAACTCCCAGATGCAAGACGCCTACTCCACGCTTGCGCCAAAGGTTGGGGCTGTTCTGGATTCTTATGCCAAGCAGCAGGGATACACGCTGGTTCTCGACGGCACGCCGCGGCAGAACTCTCAGTCCCCCATCCTGTGGTTCGGTCAGGGAACGGACATCACGAAGGCGGTAATCGACGCCTATAACGCGAAATCCGGAGTTCCGGCTCCCGCGGCAACTGCGGCTCCTGCGCACACAGCGCCGCGCTCCGCTCCGCGCACCGGCGCCCGGCCCAAACCGCAGTAATTCGCGGCGCCGCTTCGGGACGCGGCGCCCATAGCATTCTTGAAATGGCAGCGAATCTGGCCGGTATGCCGCCATTTCATCCGGAATATCTGCTTTCGCGGGCACGGCTGCAGATGCTGCGGCACTCCCGGGTGTAAGGTGCTGTAAGCGTATGCAATCGGCTCGATGAATTTAAGGAGTCTTCTATTCCAATGAAGCATTCGCTAACCGTTGTTTGTGCGCTCGCGTCACTCTTGGCCGCGGGCTCCGCCGTCCCCGCCCTTTCCGCCCAAACCGAGCCGCCATCCGCGCCCCTTCCCGCCGGTACCGCGGCCCCAGTCGGCCCCGCCAAGGTGGCTGTGATCGGCTTTCAGCAAGCGGTCATTGCGACCAACGAGGGCCAGCGCAACTTTGGAGCCATCCGGACCAAATACGCGCCGAAGGAAACCGCTCTAAAAAATGAGCAGGACCAGATCGACGCGCTTAAAAAGGACCTTCAGGACAAGGACTCCACTCTGAGCGATGCCGACCGCGCGACCCGCCAGAGGACGATCGACGATAAGACTAAGGACTTGCAGCGCCAGGCGCAGGATGCTCAGACCGACATGAGCTCCGACTATAACGACGCCTTCACAGCGTTGGCGCAAAAGGTCTATGCGGTTCTTCAGACTTACGCCAAGGACCACGGATACACCTTGGTTCTGGACGGCACGCCGCAGCAGAACGTGCAGTCTCCTATTCTCTGGTTCAGCCCGGGAACCGACATCACCAAGGCAGTGATCGACGCGTACAACACGAAGTCCGGGGTTCCGGCTCCCGCGGCAACGGCCGCTCCGGCTCCTGCGCCCCGCTCCACCTCCCGGCCCGGCGCCGGCAGGTCCGGCGGAAAAACGACCACCAGACCGCAGTAAGCCCAATCGAAAGGGCATCCCATCCCCGGCAGATCAACCTCTGCCGGGGATGAGCTTTTCCGCGCTGCGATTCCCCGCAAGCTAAGCACCGAAAATCGGGGGCTGAGCCTGTGGAAAAAACTGTGGAAGCTTCAGCCCTGCAATCCGGCGCTGTCCAAGGGTCATCCTTGGGAATTTTGCGCAGTCCAGGATTTTCCTGGGAACCGGCTTGGATTCAGCGACTTAAGAGGGGGTATCGCGCCAAGCCGAAGAAGATTTCCCTGCACCAAGGAAGTTACCTCCGTAAGCAGGTTTCCACAGTGCAGGGTTAATGAATTTTCTCCGAAGCCCGATAGATCCCCTCTATTTTGCCGGATCGTCTCCCAGCTTGAGCAGCGCCAAAAACGCCTCCTGGGGGATGTCAACCTTGCCGATGCGTTTCATCCGCTTCTTGCCTTCCTTTTGCTTCTCGAGCAGCTTTCGCTTTCGGCTGATGTCGCCGCCATAGCACTTGGCCAGCACGTTCTTGCGCAGCGCCGAGACGGTTTCCCGTGCCACGATCTTGGCTCCGATCGCGGCTTGAATGGCGACTTCGAACATTTGGCGGGGGATGAGCTCCCGCATTTTTGACACCAGCGCCCGGCCACGCTCATAAGCAAAGTCACGATGGACGATGATGGAGAGCGCATCGACCGGCTCGCCTGACACCAGGATGTCCAGCTTCACCATGGGCGACTCCCAGGATCCGGCAAGCTGGTAATCCAAGGAGGCATAGCCGCGCGAGACGGTCTTTAACCGGTCGTAGAAGTCTAGAACGATCTCGTTGAGCGGCAGTTCGTAGGTCAGCATGACGCGGGTGGGAGTGGCATATTCGAAGTTTTTCTGCCGACCGCGTTTCTCCTCCACGAGCTTGAGGATGCCACCCACGTATTCCTCGTTGGTCAGGATGGTTGCGGTGATCACCGGTTCTTCGATCTTTTCGATTCCGCTCACATCGGGCCAGCGCGATGGATTGTCCACCTCGACGACGGAGCCGTCGGTGAGAGTAATGCGATAGCGCACGCCCGGGGCCGTAGTAATTAGATCCAGGCTAAACTCCCGCTCCAGCCGCTCCTGGATAATCTCCATGTGCAGCAGCCCTAGAAAGCCGCAGCGAAAACCGAAGCCCAGCGCAACCGAGCTCTCCGGCTCAAAAAAGAATGAGGAATCGTTGAGCCGGAGTTTTTCCAGAGCGTCGCGCAGCAGCGTGTGCTCATGCGAGTCCACGGTGTACATGCCGGCGAAGACCATGGGCTTGATATCTTCAAAGCCGGGCAGCGCGGCGGGCGCGGGGCGGGAGTCCTCGGTGACCGTATCGCCGATTTTAGTGTCCCCAACATTCTTGATGGTGGCGGAGAAGAACCCAACCTCGCCCGCCGACAACTCCGCTATCTCAACGGGTTTGGGAGTCAGCACGCCCAGAGAGTCCACGTCGAAGACGTGCCCGTTGGACATGAGTCGGATCTTCATGCCCTTACGCAGCCGCCCGTGCATCACGCGGACCAGAACGATCACGCCGCGATAGGAATCGAACCAGGAGTCGAAGATCAGGGCCTGCAGAGGTGCTTCCGGATTGCCCGTGGGTGGCGGCAGGCGCTTCACCACGGCCTCCAGCACCGCCTCCACGCCCAAACCGGTCTTGGCGCTCACGGGGAGGGCGTCGGTGGCATCAATCCCGACGGTGGACTCGATCATCTCCTGGGTGCGCAGCACGTCCGCACTGGGCAAATCGATTTTGTTGATGACTGGGACCATATCCAAGCCGTGATTGATAGCCAGATAGGCATTGGCCAGGGTCTGGGCCTCCACCCCCTGCGAGGCATCCACCACCAGCAAGGCCCCTTCGCAGGAGGCCAGGGCGCGAGAGACCTCGTAGGAGAAATCGACGTGTCCCGGAGTATCGATGAGATTGAGTTGATAGACCTCGCCATCGTCGGCATGGTAGTTCATGCGCACAGCGTGCGCCTTGATGGTGATGCCCCGCTCCCGCTCCAGGTCCATATCGTCCAAAACCTGGTCGTGCATCTCGCGCAGGGTTACCGAACCAGTCAACTCCAGCAAGCGGTCGGAAAGCGTGGACTTGCCGTGGTCGATGTGGGCGATGATGGCGAAATTACGGATGTGTTTGCTATCCATGCAGGAGCGCCGGCGAGGCGTGATGGGAGGCTTGAGATCTTCCGGTGAGTTGCTTTCGTGGGCCGATTTCTGATCTTATCATTCGCTCGGGAGCCCTCCGGCAATACAATTGGGTGGGTGGCAAGGTCCTCCGAGCGCTCAGCATTCCACAGCCGCGGCAAGACCGCTTGACAGCAGACGTTGGGGAGCTCCGGCTTCAACTCCAACGCCTGTCATCGATATCGAAACGGAATAGCATTTTGTTTTCCATGGGCTTTCGCAAAGCAGGCACGCCGGTTTTCGCACTTCCTGCGCTTTCCTTCATGGTCTTAGCGCTGGCTGGTTGCCCTGCCAACAACAGCTCCGCAAAGGCGGCAAAGCCGCCGCAACAGGCCTCCGCGCCGGCGGCAATGTCTTCCGTGCGGGCCCCGGCCGCATCGGCGGGCTCCGCGAGCCACCCGTCGAGTCCATCTTCCTCCACGCCCTCGAATCCCGCCGCTAAACCATCCGAACAGGCTCTGATTGACGCTGTAGAATCCGCCTACGCCAGCGGCACCGCGCACTATCGGAATGGCGAGATGCAGGCGGCGCGGACCGACTTCGACCACGCCGTCGATCTGATGCTCACCAGCCATTTTGACCTGAAAAAGGATGCCGTCCTGGACGACGAGTTCAACCGCGTCGTGGATGAAATCAACGGACTGGAGATGGAAGCGCTGAAGCAGGGCAACGGCTTTTCTCCCAAGACCGAGCCATCGCCGGTGGATATCGCCAACGACGTAACCTTCCCCGTCAACCCGGCGATCAAGGCGGAGGCCATTGCCGAGCTCAAGACCACCCGATCGGATCTCCCTCTGGTGATCAATGATCCGGTCGCCAGCTATATCGCGTATTTCTCCTCGCGCGGCCGCGGCACCCTTGTTCACGCACTGGAGCGCGCCAATCGTTACCACGATATGATCTCGCGGATCCTCGCGCAGCAGGGCCTGCCCCAGGATCTCATCTATCAGGCAGTCGCCGAATCGGGTTTCCAACCGCGGGCCGTGAACTCTCGCTCCGGAGCGCGGGGCATGTGGCAATTCATGCCTTACGATGACTACGGCCTGGAGCGCAACAGTTGGGTAGATGAGCGTTTTGACCCCGAGAAATCCACCATCGCCTATGCCAAGTACATGAAGGAGCTATACAGCCAGTTGGGAAACTGGTATCTCGCCATGGCCGCTTACGATTGGGGCACGGGCAAGGTGCAGCGCGCGGTGCAGCGGACCGGCTATGCCGATTTCTGGGAGCTCTATCACCGGGGAGTGCTCCCGCAGGAAACCAAGAACTATGTCCCCATCATCATCGCGGCGGCGATCATCGCCAAGAACCCCAAGCAGTACGGCTTGGATTCCATTGCTCCCGACCCCCCTTTGGCCGCGGATACGGTCACAACGGATTACCAGATAAATCTCCACCTCGTCGCCGATCTGGTGGGGGCTACGGTCGAGGAGATCAGCGACCTGAACCCCAGCCTGCTGCGCTTGAGCACCCCTCCCGGCCAATCATTCGATCTGCGCCTCCCTGCCGGCAGCAAAGCGCTGTTTGAGCAACGCATCGCTGAAAGTCCCCTGGGCAAGAGGGATTCGTGGAGATTTCATGTGGTTCAGCCGGGAGAGACGCTGGCGGGCATTGCCCGCGATTACCACGTGACCCCATCTGAGATCGCCTTCGTCAACCAGATGCAGCCTGGAGACGCCTTGGCCGGAACCGACTCCCTGGTGATCCCTGTACCTCCGGCTACGACTTGGCGGACCGGCGCGCGGCGCACCGCCTACCGGGTTCGCCACGGGGATACGCTGATAACCATCGCCGACCGCTTTGACATCACCGTGCAGCAACTTCGGGAATGGAACCGGCTACGCTCCCATGTGCTCCGGGCGGGCAGGACGCTTTACGTAAGCGAGCCGGCCCGGATCGTCAGGTCGCGGCATTCCCGCCAGTCCAAACGGACGACGAAGCGCGGGGCCACGACCAGTCACGACTCCTCTTCTCGCAAGCATCAGAACTCAACCCACGCGTCCTCTTCGGCATCTCACCGCTCAAGCCATTCGCGAGGAGGTTCTAACGATGCGCGCACTGCCGCGCTGAAGGACCAGCATTAGCAGGAAATTTCGCATTTGCCTCTTGCGTTCGCTGGCATCCCGCTGCATGCTGTTGCTATAATCCGCGCCGCGGCCCAATGTGGCGAATCACGGTTGCGAATGAAGCTGGTTCGGAACGCATCCGAAGCTCTGGAGGTACTAAATGCACGACGATCGCAAGCTCTACGCATACAACGACAGCGAGTCTGAGCCTGAGACAGATGAGTATCCGGAAGACTCGGAGGAGGGCTTTGACGACGATGATGAAGAGGAGGAAATAAGCGTCTCGATCTCCTCGGACGACGATATCGATGACGTTGACGACCGTGACGATCAAATCATCCACCAGGATATTTCAACCTCAGAGCATCCTGATGAGGACCTGAAATCCTTGCAGGCCAAGCGGCCCGCTCCCCCCAAGGCGGCGCGGAAACCGGCGGCAGTGCAAGCGGCAGCGGCTCCCCAGAAGAAATCTGCGAAGAAAGCGGCGCCTAAGAAGCCAGCCGCGAAGGCTGTCCACAGTTCCGTCGCCGCCAAAAGCAGTCGAGGCGCCAAGAGCGGCGGTGGTAGGGTTGCAAAAGCAGCCCCCAAAAAGAAGAGCGCCGGTAGCAAAAAATCCAACACACGAGGTAAGGCTTTGGCAGTAAAGAAAGTAGCAAGCAAAAAGGCTCCCGCCAAAAAGGCAGCTCGCAAAACCGCAGTCAAGAAGACAGCCGCCAAGAAGACGGTCGCCAACAAGGCGCCAAAGAAGACCATGACCAAGGCGGCCAAAAAACCGGCCAAAAAGAAAGCGAAACGATAACCGCAACAACAAGGCAGGCAGAAAGGCCCGGCCAATGGCCGGGCCTTTCTGCGTAGCGGGTGGATATTCAGAGTGAAGTAGTCACATCCTATTTGCGGACCTTGGAGAAGCGGTACAGGATGCCCACGGAGATAGCAAACTCGTTTTGCCGGGTACCCCCAAAAGTAGTCAGCAGATAATCCGGAGAAATGCGCAGCGCAACCTTAGAGGAGCGGTTCAGATCCAACGATCCTCCCAACGCCGTCGCGAACGCCATGCCATCGTTGAATAATCCGAACTCCGTCGGATACTGTCCCTTGTCCAGAGCCGAGCTGAAGATTCCGTAAGAACCGCCCGCAAAGGCATGGAGATCCAACGCCGCATGACCGCCATTGATCGCCCGATAGGTGACCCCGCCCAAAAACAGATGCTCGAAAATAAACGGGCCGTGGATGTTCTTAGCGTTCGGCACCACGCCCTGCGTCCCGTAGTACCCGCGCAGATTCGCGGTAGCGCCCAGCCGGTTGCTGAACCAGCGCGTTCCCTGAACGTCAAATCCGCCCAAATTGGTGCCGACAATGAGACTGGGGCCGCCGTTGAAGTGCGAAAAGGCCGGCCCGCCATAGATTTCCCATTCGTTGTTGTAATGTATCTGCGATAGCGTCTCGTTTTGGAGAGAGGGCGTCTCCTGAATAGTGGCCGCCGGCGGCCCCGATTGGGCCCGGGCCACGCCGCCCAGCAAAACACCCCAGCTCAGGAGAACCGCTGCGGCTCCCCACTTCCATTGAGCGACATCCATTCCCTTCAACCAAGTACCTCCAAAACCGCGGCTCCAGCGGAGTGCCACCTCGACGTGCAAGAGCTGCCGCCCTCGCTGTGACTCTTCCGCTTGGGAAAAGAGCCGAATCGCCGCGCACAAGCGCCAATCCATAAGATACATGGCGGCTGGCCTCCTGTCAGAGGGGGACAAGGCTTTGCCTCGACCGCTGACGGCGGTAGGCTAAGAGAGATGAACGCAAAAGAGAGATTGGCCGGCATGGCTCACGATTCCATCGGTGGGATGATGATCGCCTATGCTCAAGAAGCGGTGCGCGTCGCCTGGAGCGATCACCACCAGCGGCTCGATCTCAACGAGCCATCCATTGACGTGCTGGAAACGATTTTGGAGGGACAAGCCGACAGCGACCTGGAATTCCAAACCAAGCTCTGGGGCGGCTATTTCGGCGAAGTCCTTCGCGCGCAATTCGGCGGCGAGTGGGAGATGACAGAATATCCCGGTGCAAATTTTTCCGTCCCAACCCTGCGCATCGCCGGGTCCAGCCTCTACCCGCTCATCAAGATCCATCGCCGCCTCACCATGGGCGAATCGGAGAGCCTCACGGCCTTTTACCGGATGATCGCGGCCCGGCTCAAGAAGCCCACCGCAAACTAACCTGCGCGGCGGCCGCCCTGAGCTTCTTCCTACCCCTGTGCAAAAGCGCGAATACCCGAGTTTGAGAGCTTCCCGCGGGAAAGCAACCGGGTTGTGCGACAATAGAGGCATCGGAGGAGGTTCCGCTGCAGTGGGAGGTTTTTTCTCTTCGACGCGCGGACAACATCCATATGGGCGAATTACTCACACCTACACATCTCGTCATCATCCTGGTAGTCGCGCTTCTGCTCTTCGGACCGCGTAAGCTTCCCGAGTTGGGCAAAGGACTGGGCGAAGGTCTTCGGGGCTTTAAAGAAGCCATCAAAGGGGAGCCGGCAGTAGCCGCCAAGACGGAAACGCCCGCGGCCAAGACCGAGGTCACTACCGAAGCGAAGTAGCCGCTCTTTCTCCGCCGCCAATTCCCTCGGAATTGACTGACCTTTCAGAAGCAAGATCGAACAGTCTAGGGGTGTATTTGGAGCTCGCAGGAGTTCTTGCGGTATTTGCCTCTACAGCGAGATGACCATGGCGGCCGCCAACGCCAATACAATTCCCGCGGCTTTCCTCCCGGTAACGCGCTCCCGCAACACCCACATCGCGAGCAAAATGGTGCCGGCAGGATAGAGAGACGAGAGTACCGCAGCCACGTCGAGCCGGCCCACATGCGTCGCCATCATATAGAGCAGATTGCCGCACGTCTCCAGCAATCCTGCGATACCTGCAACAATGAAGGCCAGCGGCAACGATAGCAGTTTTCTGCTTTCCGCTTGAGGCGGCTGCACGGCCAAGGCTCGCGCACTGGGCATGCTGATCGCTTGCCCGGGCGCTCGCAGCCAACCTCTGAAGCGCATGACGATCAGGATGGATACTGCCAAACCGGCGCTAGCCAAGCGTGACAACGCCAGGGGCCAAAGCACCGCGCCCTGGCTGGCGAATTTCGATGTGACCAGGAAGATGCCAAAGCCAAAGCCGGCCAGGGTTGCCAGCCCCAAACCGCGGGCATGGGGCCGCCCGTGGGGCTCGTAAGCAAGCAGCCAGATAGCCGCCGCAGCGAGAAGAAACCCTGCCACCTGCGTCGCCTTGGGACTGCCCTCGGTGACAGAAGCAAAAGCCACAGGGATCACCGCGGTGAGCAAGCCCGCGATGGCGGAGGTGAGTCCCATCTCGCCGGCGGCTAAGGCGGAGTAGAAGGCGATCACCGCCACCCCGCTGCTGAGCCCGGTGACTAATCCCCAAATGGCGGCACTCTCGCTGGGCACACGGGCGTGGATGCCAATTGCCACCAACACGAGCACGAATAGGCTCAGGCCATGAGCGACGGCTACCACGGGAACGGCGCGAGCTTTGCGCGTCGCCAGCCCGCCGAGAAAATCGCTCACTCCCCAGAGCGCGGCAACGACCAGCCCCAGAGCGATCACATTGGAGGCGAAGCTAGCCGTCATGGAGAGCGGTCCCGCTATTGGCAGTTACCGGAGCAGCGCGGAGGCCATGGGGAAGTATCCCGGAGGGGCGTGAACTTCCAGGCCCGGTCGCAGCACCCGCACCTCGAGCTTGCGGAAGCTGCTGTTCAGCAGCGGGATGTGGCTGTAGTAGCCAAGTGTGTATTCAGTGCGGCCCAGCGCCGCCAGTTTTGCGAAGCTGCGCTGAATGCCGACCTCAGAGAACTCTGACGCCAGATGCCCGCCGGTCTCGTTGACGTATCTGGGCAGGATGTTGTCCGGCGAGAGGGGCAGCAGCGGCAACTTGAGCTTGTCCAAATAGCCCAGTCCCCACACTGCTGAGTCACCCACCAGCGTTCCGTAAACCTGAATCTCATTGCTCTGCAGGTAGTGGACGACATCTTTGTAGCTGGCCTTGCTGCGCGATTCCCTGCCGTCGCTGATGACGTAAATGATGCGCCGCCGGTCATTGTCGTGGGGCTGCGCGGATAGCGACTTGGCGGCCGCCAAAATGGCGTCGTTCAACGTGTGAACTTCCTTGGGAATCACGATAAACTGGCCGCCGGCGGAGCGCCCGGGCTCAACGTTGGGATCGACCGGCATGCCGTTGATGTGCGGACCCTGCGCGAACGCTCCGCTGTTGACCGGCACGCCCATCTCTGCACCTGGCGATTTGGAAGCCTGCAAGACGGCCGGCAGGCGCGCGCCTTGCGCTGCCGTAAAGTTCGTAACCTCATTCACCCCGTCCGAGTAGGTGAAAACGGCGACGGAGTCCGATGGTGTAAATGCCCCCTGGATGGCTCCCAGGCTCGCATTCACTTTCTGCATGACGTCATGACTGAGGCTTTGATCGATCACCAGCGCGACGGAGAGGGGCACCGCATCATCGCTAAAGGTGGCGATCGGTTGCCGCTGGCCATTCTCAAAAACCTGGAAGTCGCGCCAAGTCAGGCCGGCAACCTGTTGATGCTTCTTATCCAGGACCGTCACCGGAATCTGGACATAGTTGACGTTGGCGGTGAAAGTGGGCAGATCCTTGTTCATCTGCCCCGGTCCAATGACGACCGGCGGCGCCGTCTGTACATTGCCCCCAGGAGCGGTCGCGCTCGCCGGCGCCGGACCATTTTCATCCGCGCTGGGCTGCCCGGGATTGCCCGCGTCGGAAGCGGAGGAGCTTGCCTCACCAGGGGCTACGCCCGCGGCAAGCGCGCTTACGCTGTTGCTGGACTGCGGCGCCGGCGCATTGGGTACTCCAGAAATGGGCTGCTCCTGACCGCTCAGAGCCAGCGGAAGCAGGAGCGCGATTGCCATGATGGCGTGCCTCACCAAAATCTCCCTCGAGACGCCTTTGATGACGCCCGTCCAAGGTGGAATATGCCGGACCCCGCCTTGGTTTCCTATAATCTGATAGATGCCTTCCCGGTCCGATGGGAATCATCCGCACCGCCACCACGAGCCCTAAAAGCAGGCCCTTCAAAGAAGACCAGTGACATTGTCACAAGGGTAGCAGAAAGCCTCCGGCAGGAGGGCGATGGTCCTCCGCGGATGACCGGAGAGAGCTGCTGAGGTACCTTTCCATGATGGTCGTCCGTCTAAGGCTTATGCGCTCACGCCGCATCGCGCGCTTCCGTTGCTCCGCATGCCTATTGGCTGCCCTTCTGGCCTTGGCCACGCCGCTCTGGGCACAGATGGCGCCCTCTCCCGACGCTGCTCCGCAAGGCCCCGCCACCAGCCCTGATCAGAATCCGCAGCAGCAACCTCTGGAAACCCTCAAGGTCAACGTCAATCTGGTCAGCCTTTATTTCACCGTCCATGACAAGCACGGCGCTCTGATCCCCGGCCTTGCCAAGAACGACTTCGCGATTTATGAAGATAAGGTTCCGCAGACCATCAAGAACTTCAGCGCAGAAACCGATCAGCCGCTGACCCTCGGCATCATGCTCGACACCAGCGGAAGCCAACAGCGGGTGCTGCCAATGGAACAGCAAGCGGGCACGGAGTTTTTGCAACGCATCCTGCGCTCCAAGGATGAAGCCTTCCTGATCTCCTTCGACGTAGATGTCGATCTGCTGGCCGATTACACGAACAATGCTCGCGAGCTGGAGCGCGCCATGGACAAGGCGCAGATTAACGTGGGAACCGGTGGCGGCGGAATTCCGGGGATGGGCCAGGGACCGCTGCCCAGCTCCGATGTACCGCGCGGCACACTGCTCTACGACGCCGTGTATCTGGCCGCCAACACCAAGTTGGCGCAAGAGACCGGGCGCAAAGCGCTCATCCTGCTGACAGACGGAGAAGATCAGGGGAGCCGGGAAAAACCTGACGAGGCCATCGCCGCGGCACAAAAGGCCAATGCCATCATCTACGTCATCCTGATCGCCGACCGGCCCTTTTATATGGGAGGCGGCGGCTTTCAAATGGGGTACTCCGGCGATGCCGCCATGCGGAAACTGACGGCGGCTACCGGCGGCCGTGTCATCGACGTGGGTAATAACGGCAAGAAACTTGCCCAGGCTTTTGCGCAAATCGAGGCGGAGCTGCGCACCCAATATGTCGCCAGCTACACGCCCACCAACGACAAGCTGGATGGCACCTATCGCCGGGTGGAAGTGCAATGCAAAGAGAACGATCTGAAGGCGCAGGTCCGCCAGGGCTACTACGCCATCGCATCCAGCAATTAGAGAGCCGGCATTCTGCCGCGAGCCGACTGTCGGGACGGCGGATTCACCTTCATAAAAAGCCCTTGGTAAAGAAGAGGGATTGCGGCTTGCGGCCGCATCGGCCATGATGGGCTCCAATGCCCTTGCCGAAGCCTGCCGATCCGCTGCATGTAGCCCAATCGCTGGAAACGTTTTTTGCCACCAATCCGCAAGCGGCGGTCTTCGATGGCGGGCGCGTCCTCTTTGACATGCACACGTCGCGGTATGCGCTTTCGACCGAACATGGACGCTGCGTCCTGCACCTGTGGTCGGAGGAGCGCAACCTGATCCGCACTGTCGTCGGTGTGGAGGAACGGAAAGATCGTCTGCGCCTGCTGGTGCGGCGGCTCGGGATGGAACGGCCGCAATCCCTCGATCTGGCTCCCACCCGCGATCTGCGCACGCCGGCCTCGCGCTCGCTCGACCGAAGCGCCTATGTGCGCCTGCTGGAACGGCTGCTAGCCCGCACCTTCAGCGATTTCAAGGTTGAGAACCTGCGCTCGGCAATGGATCTGGAAAACAGCTTTGGGCCGGCGTATGCGCGCGGCCTGCTGACGCGCGGGCAGCGCTGCTGGGCCGTGATCGGAACCGGCGCCGGAGAAACACAGGCCACCATCGACGGCATCCTGACGCTGGGAATCCTTTGGCTGGTGTACTGCCGCCAGCACCGCGGAGGCAGAGGCATCTGCCAGGGCCTCAAAGTCATCGTTCCGCAAGGCATGGGCGGCGTTACACAGGCGCGCATGGCGTGGCTGAATCCCCGGCTGGGGGCTTGGGAGCTTTATGAACTCTGCGAAGAAACCGAAGAGCTTGTCCGCGTGGAGACCTCCGGCGAAGGCAACCTGAAGATGCGCCTGGTGCAAGCATTCGACGCCGGAGCCGCGGTGGAGCGGGCTCGCGGCGGCCTTGACCGGCTGATCGAACTGCTGCCTCCGGCGATGAAGGACGCCATTGAGGAGCGCGCAAACAGCCCGGACGAAGTAGCGCTGGCGCTGCACGGCCTGGAATTCGCCCGCGTGCGCCAGGGCTACCAGGCAAATTCCTTTGTCCGGCGAGGCATCGTCACCTTTGGCGCCGGGACCAACGAGACCCCGCTCGACGCCTGCTCGGAGGCCTTGTTTGCCGATCTCGCGCAGCGGCTCTTTGCCCGCCGCTCCCCGGGGGGCAGCGCGCGAGACCCGCTCTACCGCCTCAGGCCGGAGGCGTGGCTGGAGTCGGTGGTGCGCCGGGACCTCGGCTGCATCGACGGAGTTTTCAACTCTGCCGCTGTCTATTCCCAAGTTCCGGCCTTTGCCGCCGCAGACCGCGGCGTGCTCGATCTGCTGACCGCCACAACGGAGGGGCGGCTGGCGGTGATTGAGTTGAAGGCCGATGAAGATCTGCAACTGCCGTTGCAAGGCTTGGATTACTGGATTCGGGTGCGCTCGCTGAACGAGCAGCGCGGGGAGGAGGGCGCTCCGGGCGAGATGGAGCGCCATGGATACTTTCCCGGCCTGCGGATCCAGCGCGCCGCTCCGTTACTGTACTTCGTGGCGCCCGCGTTGCGCATACACTCCTCCATGGAGACGGTGCTGGCGCATATCTCGCCCTCTATC
>JANWJB010000023.1 GCA_025449575.1 Acidobacteriaceae bacterium | reverse complement strand
GCTCGATACTGAGATTGCCGCACATTATCTCCACGCAAGCCTGCCCTACGGAACCCGGACGCTGCTGCGAAACGTGTCGCGTCTCACGGAGCGTGCACGCGCACATTGGCGCGGGAGCGACTTGACAGTATGCTATCCGTCGCCTGCGCCCGACCTTCATCCGGAGCAACTGCGTCCTGATATCGATGTCGTTGCCTGCTATCGTTACGTGCTCGCCACAGTGATGCAGCGCGCGCTCGGCAAGGATGCGCGCGATTGGGGGATTGAGCTCAGCGGGGGTCTCGATTCCGCCACGCTTGCGCTATCTGCAATGGGCCTTCGTACGCCTCCCATCGGGACGTACGGGCTCGAGATCGAGGGTCCGGCGGTAGATCAGCAGCGCGCCCGCCGCGCCGACCTGTCGCGGAGGATCGCATCGCAAGACTATGCGTTGCCGGCCTCCACATATGGGCCGTTGAGCGATGTAACGTGTGGTGACTGGCTCGGACCGCATGCCGAAATCTATGCTTCCTCCTTTGACCGCTTGCTGCAACGGGCTATGGATCAGGGAGTTCGACGCATGGTTAACGGGGTCGGCGGCGACGAACTGCTGCTGCCGCACTATACCGAGCGTGAAAACCATCCTGAACTCATTCCCGCCGGCCCTCACACCGAGCACGCGCCCTCGTTCATCACCCGTAATGCCCGGCAGCTATATAAGGCAACGTTTTGGAAGGTGCGCCATGCTCCGCGTACTCTCGTGCCACGCTCCACCTTGCTCTCCCTGGCATCTCGTGCTCCGGTCTTTCTACGGCGTGGGATCTGGCCCGTAAGCCCCTTCGCCAGCCTTGAAGCGATACGCCTCTGTCGACGGCTACCGGCCGCGTGGCGCAGCAAGAAATACCTCCACCGCGCCGTACTCGCCGATGCCGGTTGCGCCCCTGCGACCATCCAGCCTGAAGTTCCAGAAAATTTCCATGCCGTCCTCACGAAAGCCTTGCGCTTCCAACAGCGTGCCTTACTTCAGGAATTATTTACGCGTTCGTTGCTGGCCTCGGAGGGCTTGGTCGATGAGCGACAGCTCCGAAAGGCCTATCGCTGTTATGCAGTGAACGGGCGTCTTTCCGGTGAAGAACGGTTCTATGAAGTTGCGGTGCTCGAACTCTTGTTGCGCGGGGTATGAAGCGTCGAGGGCGGCGCGTCGCGCAACTTATTTGGACTGTTCGCAGCCAGTAACAGCCGGAGTAAGCTCAGCCCTGTCTCCACCACAAGTCGAGCGAACCCTTTGCGTCGAACCTGAAACGCTGCTGTTCAAACCCCAGGCCGAATAGCGCGAGATTCTGGTCATAGTACAGCGGCGGAGTTCCGATCAATCCGGTTTGCGCTTTATATTCAGACTGCACGCGAGATACTAACTCATTCTTGACCTGGTTGTCTTGGAGGGCCGCGGCGTATGGGATCAATGCAGCGGAGAACCCCACCGGCCCTTTCGGATCTTCAACCCTTCCGTCCGGAAGAACCTTTGCCGGCGGGATGGGATTTCTGCGCAGGTAGGTTGCCATTCCTGAAATTGCATTCAGTATTTCATCCCGATGGGGCGTGGCCTTGTCCAACATACCCGCCCAAAGATACACCCGGATCGCGTCGTAACTTCCAACGCCAGGCGACGCCTGCACTTTGCCGCCGGTTGTGATGTCGATCCAATCGGAGACGAACCCATGTGGCGCTGAATCTTTTATAAGGGCGGGGATGTTTGCGGCTACCTGTCCCCATGGGCCCTGGGGCGCAAAGTGACTGAGCCCCAGGATCAATTGCAGCGGAACATAGCTCCCATTGAACCTGTAACTGTTGTCATGTTGGAAGCCATGCGCTCCCGGCGCGATCATTGCGCCAAACCCCGGCACCTGCACTACTTCCTTGGCGGCAATCTGGCGTGCCAGCCCGAGACCCAGTTTCGTGTAACGCGGCTCATTCCAAGTCTCGCCCGCTTCAAGCAACGTATAGGCCATCCAGACATCGGCATCGGCGGCGGAGTTGCTGTCGAGCACGCGCCACTGATGGTTCGGGTCGCGGCCCCACATCCATGCAGGCAGGTGGGTGGCTATATCTCCCCCGGCCAGATTGTGCTCTGTCCAGCGAAGCAAGCCGTCGAAGCGCGAGCGGTCATTGGCAACAAGGGAAAAGAACATCCCATACGCTTGGCCTTCGGAAGTGGTGCAATCGCCTCTGCTGTGGTCGATCACCCGCACTTGGTTGTCCATGAATGTGGCAGTGTAATTTTTCCAGAGCGACTGCCAATCCTGCGCGGAACAACTCATCCGGCCAATGAGGGTCATCAGAGACAAAATCAAGATCGGCTTCAGCCTC
Source organism: Acidobacteriaceae bacterium (assembly GCA_025449575.1). Classification (GTDB taxonomy): domain Bacteria; phylum Acidobacteriota; class Terriglobia; order Terriglobales; family Acidobacteriaceae; genus PALSA-350. Next base: position 9,343 of record JANWJB010000023.1, on the reverse strand, counting down.
ATTTCACCTCTCTTTTTGTCTGGGTTTGGAGTTCTTGATTTTGGATGCCGAATGCGGACGAATCGGCTTTTTCCGTCGCGCATTTTGTGCACAAAACTCAGATAACTTCAACCGCCTGAGAGTGACGCGAATGGGCGAATTCCAAAAGACGCTGCGGGAACAACCAAATTGCGCGCAAATGCACCCAATCAACAATCTCCGACAACCTGGGGGAGGGTGTCGCCGAGACGTTCAGGATGCTGGCCGGCAAATGGCCGACCGGCATCCTGAGATCCTACTCGAGGATGCCCATGAAGCAACTCTCCACCAGCCATGTACAACTAAAGCCGCGATCGGTCGTTTCTCTCCGGCCGCTTCTGAGCCGCCGTAGCCGGCGCTTTCCCGCAGCATAGGTATATTCCTCCGTGAGCGGAACCCTACCGCAATCCGGGTGGGCTGTGCGCGTCAAGCTGCTATTTCTGGGCTTTATGGCCTTGGCATTGAGCGTCGCGCTGTGTCCCATTGTGATTCTGCCGCTGGCCTGGAAGGAACAGGCCATCGCTGGCGGCCTACTGATCCTGCTCGCCGTCGTTCTGAACAAAATTCGAGGCTCCCTCGCCATCACCACGCTGCTGATGGCGGCATCGGTTTTCAGCACTCTGCGTTACGGCTATTGGCGAGTGGTCCAAACCTGGCAAGGGATTACAAGCGCCGGCCATATCCGCCAGTGGGACACGATTTTCGTCCTGATGCTTCTGGGAGCCGAATGTTTTGCTTTTTCCACCCTTGTTCTCGGATATTTCCAGACGCTCCGGCCGTTGCGCCGGCCTCCACTGCCGCTGGAAGACAATCCCGAAGAGTGGCCGTTCGTCGACGTCCTCATTCCGACTTACAACGAACCCCTGCATGTTGTCAGAAGCACGATTGTCGCTGCAAGAGCGATGGAATACCCGAGAAACAAAATGCGCATTATGTTGCTCGACGACGGCCGTCGCGAAGAATTTCGTGAGTTTGCGGCGCAGGTTGGCGTGGAATATGTGACGCGGGGCGACAACGCTCACGCCAAGGCGGGGAACATCAATCATGCGCTGCGGGGCGCCGGCGGCGAATTTGTTGCTATCTTCGATTGCGACCACGTCCCTCAACGCTCATTTCTGAAGACGACTTTGGGATGGTTCCTTCGGGATGATCGTCTCGGATTGGTGCAGACGCCTCATCACTTCTATTCTCCCGACCCTTTCGAGCGGAATCTCGGGCAATTCGGCAGAGTCCCCAACGAAGGCGAATTGTTTCACAGGCTGGTGCAGGATGGGAACGACCTGTGGAATGCAAGTTTTTTCTGTGGATCGTGCGCAGTGTTGCGACGCAAAGCGCTCGATGAGATTGGCGGGATCGCGGTCGAGACCGTGACCGAAGATGCCCATACAGCGCTGCGTATGCACCGGGAGGGGTGGAATAGCGCGTACATCAATATTCCCAAGGCCGCGGGCTTGGCCACGGAGAGCCTGGCCGCGCACATCGGTCAACGCATCCGCTGGGCCCGGGGGATGACCCAGATTCTGCGCATCGAAAATCCTCTGTTCCGCCGCGGCCTTACCCTCCCCCAACGGCTTTGTTATTTCAATGCGACAACCCACTTTCTATTTGCCGTCCCGCGACTCATTTTTCTCACTGTTCCATTGGTATATCTGCTTTTCGGCAAGGTGAATATCTATGGCTATACCTGGGCGGTGCTGGCTTATGCGGCCCCCCACCTCGCGCTCTCGACTCTCACCAATTCGCGCATTCAAGGTCGCTATCGTTTTTCGTTTTGGAGCGAGATTTACGAGGTTGTTCTCGCGCCCTACATTCTTTTCCCCACGCTGCTTGCGCTCATTAATCCAAAATTGGGCCGATTCAACGTTACAAGCAAAGGCGGAATCCTGCGGCGGTCATATTTCGACCTGCGCATCGCTCTGCCTTACTTATTTCTTCTTGCGCTCAATGTAGCCGGCCTTGTCATGGGCGAGCATCGCTACTTCGCTGATCCGGCGCACCGCCCCGCCGTGATCATGAACGGGGTCTGGGCCTTGTACAACGCGATGATACTGTCGGTTGCAGTATCGGTTGCTTGGGAGAGGCGGAAGCTCCGCGCCGGCGCATCGATGCGCGCGCGCGTGCCCGCCATCCTGAAGTTGCATGCCGCGCCCGTGCTCGGATCCAGCGATGAATTCAAAGGCGCCACAGTGCGGCTGTCGTGCAATAGCGCGGCCCTAAAGATGAAATCTCCTTTGGATCTCGCCCGCGGCTCGCCTGTTCTCCTGCAGTTGGGCGAGGGGCTCGACCGCTGCGAAATTCCTGCGCTGGCGGCGCATTCCGCCGGTCGCGTCCAGCACCTCTATTTTCCAGATCTCAATCGCCGCCAGCAAGAAGAGATAGCAGACCTGCTAAACTCGCGCCGGCGGGCGCGGCAGTTCCTGCACGCCTCGCAACTCTGTGACCAGCCGCTCCGCAGCCTGCTCCAGATATGCCTGCTGGGGCTGCGGGGCATCGCGATCCTGCCCATTGGACTTTTGCTCCCACGCCCGGCTGCCGAAGCCGACCCCCCGCCTCTGGAGGCGAAGCGCAAAGCTGCCTTTACTGTTGTCCCAATGTTGCTTTTGGCGAGCGTTGCCGTTCCTCCCGCGCGAGCGTTTAACGCGTATTCTGCGGCGCCCCGCAGCGCGGCACAGCAGCCGAGCCAAGAACAGCCAGTCAATTTTCACGATGAGTTCGGACTCGGCGCTGCCGGCGCGACCAAAGACCTTTCAATGCGCGGCAATGGCGCATCCCTTAGGTTCTTCTTTGATGAATCGGTCACCAAGATAACCACCCAGGCAACGTTGCAGCTCAATTACGCCGCGCCGTCTTTGAAGCCCAACGAAGCACACCTTGAGTTGACGCTGAATGGAGCCAAGGTTGGGTCCGTCGCGCTCATGCCTGGAGCCGCACAGCACGCCGAGATCGAATTGCCCACCGATCTGCTGATCAACGACAACACGCTCTCAATCCAGCTGCGGGGGGCGTGCGCGGACTGCGGTTCGAACCGCGCGCCGTGGGTCACGCTTGATCCAGCCAGCAATCTGACGCTCGGAGGAACCAGGTTGCACCTTAAAGACGATTTGGCCTTGCTCCCCCTTCCGTTTTTCGATCCGGCCGGATTGCGCTCCTGGAGTCTTCCGGTCGTTTTCGGCGTTCAGCCGGACGATGACGCGCTTGAGAGCGCCTCGCTCGTTGCCTCCTGGTTTGGCGTGCTTTCCGACGTTCGCGGCGTTCGCTTCCCAGTCCATGTGGGTTCTTTTCCCGATGGAAATGCTGTCGTGTTTGCCTTGCGCAACTCCAATCTTCTCGAAGGCATTTCACTGCCGACAGAGTCCGGCCCAATGCTGGCCATGCGCGACAACCCTCATGACCCGTATGGCAAGCTTTTGATTGTCACGGGCGACAATTCGGCAGATTTGCTCCAAGCGGCGCGCGCGCTCACCAGCGCCGCCTGGCTGCCCCATGCGGGCAGCATCCGCGCCACCTCTGGTCCGATTGCTCCGCGCAGGCGCTACGACGCTCCCCGCTGGCTTAGCACGCGTGAGATTTCCGCCATCGGCACATACACAACCGCCGAACATTTGAGGTTGCAAGGCACGGGTTCGATCAATGTGTATTTTCGGTTGCCACCGGATTTGTTCTTGCGCGCGCGGCAATCGGTCCCCTTGCTGCTCAGATATACGTACAGTGGCGCGCCCAAAGCTTCGCATCCGGCGCTCAACGTGCGCCTGAATGGAAAGGATGTTGACAGCGTTCAATTGAAGCCGGCGTCCACACCTGTGAAAGGGGTTGACACTTTCTGGCTTCCCACCGGTGCCCTGCAGCCATACATCAACACGCTCACAGTTGACTTTTACTTTGGACGCGAAACCTCCGCGCTGAACCCGGCGCCCACGTTCGAGATCGATCAAAACTCGTCACTCGATCTTCGCGGGCTTCCCCACTCGGTTGTGCTTCCTCGCCTGGAGTTGTTTGCAGACGCGGGCTATCCATTCACCGAGTGGCCCGATTGCAGTCGGACCGCGGTCATTATGCCGAAAGACCCGTCGCCCCTCAACTACGAAACGTTGCTGGAGATGGCGGCGTTTTTTGGCGGGCAGACGGGGGCGGTCACAACCGGACTTACGGTGACGGGGCCCCGCGGCCTGGACCAGGTACGGCAGAAAGATCTTGTGCTGATCGGCGCTCCGGCTTCCCAACCGCTCCTCTCGGAATGGGCCGGCAGCATGCCGCTCGATCTTTCCGCACCTGAGATGCCTGTCCATCAAGCTCCGGGATTGACACTCTGGCTGCATCCGGAGTGGCCTTTCCGCGCGTACGATAGCGCGCGCCTATCCAGCCTATTGGCCGGTGGCGCCGGCAATATCGGACTCTTTGTCGAAAGCTTTCCATCTCCGCTTTACGCGAGTCGCACAGTCGTCGTAGTTGATCCTGGCGGCCCTAACGCAATCCAGGCTGTGCGCGCGCTTTTTACTCCTTCGGAGCGTCAGGGTCCCGTGTATGGAGGCGTGGCTGCCTTTCACAACGGGCGCTTTGAATCTTTTCTGGTTGGAACGACGGCTTATCATGCGGGCGAAGTCGATCGCTATCAATCCGTCACAGTTCTGCTCTTTGAATACTACTTTCTGATACCCGCGATAGTTTTGTTGCTCTGCGCCGGCATTGCTGCCTGGATGCGTATTGGATCCGAACGCGTTGCCGAACGGCGTTTGGCAACGCAGATTACGTCCCGAGGCCGATTCCCATGACAGCTACTTTTCGTTTTTTCCTGCTCTTAATGCTCGCAGCTGCGGCGCCGGGAGCTACGCTCGCACAATCACCGGGCGGGGTCGACATCCTGCTCGCAAAAGCCCGCTCCCTCGAGGCGCGAGGCCGCATCGATCTGGCTGCTAAGAACTGGGATAAGGTTCTGCTCGTGGACCCCGATCAGACCGAGGCGCTTGCAGGTCTTGCGCGCAACGCCAAGGAAAATGGCGAGACGGGCAAGGAGAATGGCTATCTGGATCGGCTGCGCAAAATTGATCCTCAGGACCCTGACATTAAGGCGGTCGAAGAATTGCACGTAATCACGCGCGAACAGCGCAGCCGGCTCGATAACGCCGGGCGCCTCGCGATGCAACACAAGCCGAAGGAGGCCCTGGAGATTTACCGCGAAGTATTCGCCGGCCAGCCGCCGCCTTTGGGCAAATGGGCTCAGCCGTTCTACGAGGCTGAAGCTTCGACCCCAGAAGGCAGAGAAAAAGCAATTTCTCAGCTTCGCCAACTCTCAGCCGAGCATCCGAAACAGGGAGCCTACCGGCTTTGGCTTGCCTCGCTGCTGACCTACGATCCAAAGACACGGATGGAAGGCTTTCAGATCTTCGAGTCGATCAAGGATCCTGGATTTGCCGAGCAGGCCCGGGCTCCATGGCTACAGGCGCTCCTATGGGAGAAGCAGGATCCGAAGGCGCTGGCTGCAATCGAGGAGTACCTTCAGCTCTATCCAAACCAGCAATTGCAGGCGGCCGCGACAGCCCTTCGCGCAAACCAGCAACAGTCCACCGCCGCGATGGTCCGTGAGGACGGCTTCAAGGCGCTGCGCGGCAATCAATTGCAGACAGCCGCTGCTGAGTTTACGGCGGTTCTGCAGCAATCCCCCAATGACGCGGACGCTCTGGTCGGACTCGGGTATGTTCGCCTTGATCAAAAGCGATTCAACGACGCGTTAACTTATTTTGACAAGGCTCTCAAGGTTGACCCGCAAAGGCAAGATGCGAGTGAAGGAGAGAAGAATGCAAGTTTCTGGCTCGCGATGCAGAGGGGAGCCGGCGAGCAACAGCAGCATCACTCCGAAGCCGCCATCGCCGCATTTCAAAGTGCATTGGGCCTGCGTCCGTTTGACGATGGCGCCCTGTTGGGAGTTGCCAACGCGCTGGTAGAAGAGCGCAGGTACTCGGAGGCCGAAGCGAAATTCCGGCAGGTGCTCGCTCACGATCCGAAAAACGCAGACGCCCTGGCCGGCTTGGGATTCGTGCGTTTGAACCAAGGCCGATTCAAGGAAGCCCAGACTTTCTTCGCTCAAGTCCAAAAGCTTGACCCATCGCGAAAGGACGTAGATCAGGGCTATCGCAATGCGAGGTTTTGGAGCATCATGCGCCAGGCCGCGGCCCTCAATCGACAGGACCCCAAAGCTGCCGCCTCCACTTACGAGCAGGCGCTTCTGCTTGATCCCAATGACAAGGACGCCCTCGACGGATTGGCGGACGCACGCATGCGCGCCAGAGACTATCCGGGAGCGATCAAAAGCTATGACAGGCTGCTCGCCTCCTATCCTGACGATCCGGCCAATTGGCTTGGGTTGATTCGTGCGCAGTTGGCGGCGCAAGCTCCTAAAGACGCCATCGCCACCTCGCAGCGCATTCCCCCTCCTCTGAAATTGAAGTTGGAAAGCGGCTCCGAATTCTTTTCTGAAATGGCGCTTGTCTATTCCAAGGCCAACCAGCCTCTCGCCAGCGATCAGGCCCTGCGTCGAGCCTTGCAGCTCGCCAAAAGCTCTGATAACGCCGAAGCGATAGGGCTGCGCCTTCAACTCGCAGGGAAGCTTCTGGAGCAGGGCGAAGCGGGGCCGGCAATCTACATCTATCTCCAGGCGACGCAGTTGCAGCCCAACCATGCCAGCAACTGGCAGGCGCTGATCGGAGCCTATGTGCGCGAGTCCGATTTCGGGGACGCCGCCTCGGCTGTCCGCTCCATGCCGCCGCAAGCCTACGATGCGGCTGTCAAAAGCACTGACTTTCTAAATTCTGTCGCGCTCGTCTATTCGGCTCAAGGCATGTGCTCCGAAGCCGAAGATTTCCTGCAGCGTTCCTTTGATCTGGCTCGAACGGCCGGTCGCCAACCGGATGAGAGTGCGCAGCTCCAACAAGCCGATCTATGGATGCGCGAGAACAGTTACTCCCAGGCGCAGGGCCTCTATCGCAAAATCCTCGGCAGTGACGCGGAATCCGCCGCGGCCTGGCGCGGCTATCTCGTCGCGCTTCACCAGCAGCATGCCGATAGCACGCTCACGGCGGAGATTCCTCGGATTCCGGCAGCTCTTCGCGCTCAGCTTGAAAATGACCCGAATTTCCTGATTCTCGAGGCAAGCGCGTATTCCAACGTAGGCCGCAATCCGGAGGGTCTTCCGCTGCTTGAGAAGGCGCGCGCGCGCTACGTCTCCCAGCACAAACTTACTCCGCTGAACCTTGACGTGCAGACCGCCTGGACAATGCTCGCGGTTTCTCCTAACGAACCAGGCCTCGGAGATCTCCTCCTCAGTGACAAGTCGCGCGCAGGTTTGACTTTGAAACAGCGGAACACGGTCGAAGAACTCTGGTCTCTGTGGAGCGTTCGCCGCGCCACACTGGCTTTCCCGAAAAATCCGCAGCTTGCTTATTCGATCTTGCTCGACGCAGCCCGGATCTACCCCCTCAATCGGGATATCCGCATCGCCCTGGCGAACCTTTACCTGAAGCGGAATGACAAAGGAGCGGCCCTCGATCTCTTTCAAAGCTGGGGAATGATCAATGCGCAAGCCGGCGACTATCGGATGGCGGCAGGCGCGGCCCTCTCCGCGCACAAGAACCAGTTGGCCGACCGCTTCCTGCAGAAAGGGCTTTCCCACTTTCCTCATGATCCCGGCCTGCTGCACATGACGGCCAAGCGTGAAATCGCGCGAGGCGACTACAAGGAAGGAGAAGAGGAATTACAATCGGCGCTGTTGGCGTTGCGCGAACAACGCCCTGTGGCGCCGGATGCCAAAACGCTCATGGCGCTGAACGCGAAAAACGCGGCTGCTTCCGCCGTCGCGGAGAACGATTCCGTCGGCGCCTCGAGCTCGTTTGAGTCCGCTCCGCCTTGCAGGAAAGAACAATCCGGCGCGATGGAGGCGGGACGCATTCGCCCCATCGGCCTGTTTCTCACCGTTCCACGAACTCAAATGGACGACGCGCAGGCGGAGAGCAGCCAACCGCCATCGGCCCAGGCCCAAGAACAAAAACAAGCTGAGCAGCAACAGATGGAGGATGAGGCGGAAGCGGTGCAGAACCGCAATACGCCCGTGATTGCGGTTGGCGCGGAGGGCACTGGACGAGTCGGCGACGCCGGTATTGACCGCCTTGTCGTTGACGACAATGTTTTCCGCGCAGCCTACACGGTTTCCAACCGGGTGCGATTCGCCCTGGAGGGCCACGGGGTATACGCAACCAGCGGCACACCCGACGGCACCGCGAACCTCCCGTTCGGCACCTTGCCCGCCTATGCGCACTTTGACGAGCAGTCCAAAGTCGGCTATGGCGGCCTTGCCGAATTATCCACCGATGACTTTGGAATGGCATTTGGGACTTCTCCGCAGGGATTCGCCGTTCACAACCTGATCGGCGGAATCCGCTACCGTCCCCAAAAAAGCTGGATCACGTTTTCCGCTGTGCGCGATAGCGTCAAAGATAGTCTGCTTTCCTACGCAGGCGCCCGAGACCCTGGAACCAACCTTCGATGGGGAGGAGTGGTCTCAAACACCGGAACCATAGGCGTCGATTCCGCTCCTCTAAACGGCTCCGCGTACAAGCGTTTTGGCGAATACGCCTCGGGCAGCTACTCGTTTTTGGAGGGACTGCATGTGCCGGACAACTGGAGCGTCTCCGGCAATGGCGGCGTTTATTGGCAAATGGAGCCGGGGTTGACCCTGGGCGTGAACGCGAGCGGCATGCACTATAACCGGAACTTGAAATACTTCTCCTTCGGGCAGGGAGGATACTTCAGTCCGCAACAGTACTATCTCGCTTCCATCCCAATCTCCTGGTATTCCCGTCATCCCCGGTTCGAGTACGAGATAAGATTCAGCGGCGGCATGCAATACCTGCGCGAAAGCTCGTCCCCGCTTTATCCTGTGCTGCCTGGCTCCACGCCGGTTACTCAAAGCATCTACGCATCCGACTCGACTGTGGCCGCGAATTATGATCTGCAAATTCGTATGGGCTATCGCGTGACTCCGCATGTCTATTTGGAAGCTTTTGCCAACGCCAATAACGCTCAGAACTACTACCAGCAAAACGCAGGCTTCAGCCTGAAGTTCATGTTCGACCCAATACCTACCCGCACCGACATACGCGTCAACTCGATTCCGGACTGGACTGGGAAACAACCGCTTGGCATTCGCTAGAGCATTTGTCCTGCAGGTATAGACCCCCACCTTTCTGTCCGCGAGCATGCGGGCAGGCTGGTGGTGGGGCGCAAGCTGCGACGCCACGAAGCCACGAAATCGAGAAGTTCTTCCGTGCCCTGGAGC
>JANWJB010000022.1 GCA_025449575.1 Acidobacteriaceae bacterium | reverse complement strand
CGAGCTGTCCACTCGGTGAGCGGCATTCGCATCTCGTCGATCATCTCGTGCCGGAGCTGTGCCGTAGCCCCGGTGCAGAGGAAATGCTGATCGTACGCACGCTCCTCGCAGCGGGCGCGGCCGGTCCGGAAGAGCCGCATGTGCCAGGTGGGAGCCAGATTGTGACGCAGCAGCCGGCCCAGGAACTTGACATAGCGGGGCAGGAAGTACCCGTCCACCGAGCCGTCTTCCGCCAATGCCGCAATCTCGTCTCGCAGCGCGCCCGTCAGCCGCTCGTCGGCGTCCAGATGCAGTTGCCAAGGGTGGCGGCAGGAGACGTGATCGATCGCCCAGTTTCGCTGCAGGCCGTAGCTCTCAAAGGGATGCTCCAGCACTTCGGCGCCAAACGACCGGGCGATCGCCGCCGTATCGTCCGCGCTGCCGGAATCGATGACGTGGATGTCGCTGGAGAGCCCGGTCAGGCTGGAAAGCGTGGCCGGCAACGAAGCACTGGAATTATAAGTAAGGACGATTACTGTCGGCTGCATTCCATCCGGCCTCCTTACGGCCAAAGCCATCCTTCGCATTGTTCTGAACAGGCGAGATCGGCGGCGGAGAACCTTCCCAAAGCAGATCATATGGGAGGCCGTTTCGCTTGAGGCGCTTCCGCTGGATAGAGAACCGTACCGCGAACCATGATTGAAAACGGCGGGGAAACGGGGGGAAGGGAAGCCGTGCTATGATCAATGCACGCTTAGTGATTTTGGACGTGAGCCGTCTCGCCCTGGAAAAGCGAGATTGTCTGCTCGCATTACCCGCCAAAGATATTCAGCGTCATCGATGCTCACCTGGAGAGGTGAGATGTTCCCGCGAGAGCAGTGTTGTTCCGCGTGAAAGTTGCCCGGCGCCGAGCTGGAGCCCGCTGGAGCGGGCAATCAGATGCTCTGCGGAAACCGGGACAACGTGCGGCAGAGCCGGTGCAGGCAAAAGCTTTTAGTATCTTCGAGCCAGCAAGCATTCCTTCGGAACTTCCCCACGCCAGATTCTTCGTGTTCTCAGAACGGACGAAGCCTTCCGAGAACCCACTCTGTTCCCACCCCGCGGGACGGTAAGCCGCCGTGTAGGTTGGGAACCAAAGGACAGCGTGAACCACTTTAACGATTTCAACCTTTCGTCGCAGCTCAAGAAGAAGCTGGCGGCGGCAAAATTTTCTATTCCCACTCCGGTGCAAGCTGGAGCCATTCCTCCCGCTCTGGAAGGGCGGGATGTACTGGCGACGGCGCAAACCGGGAGCGGCAAGACGCTAAGCTTTCTGGCCCCCATGATCAATCGTCTGGAGAAGCTTCCAGGCAAGTTCCCCCGCGCGCTGGTGCTGCTGCCAACGCGCGAGCTGGCGATGCAGGTGCTCGCGGTTTATAACCAGCTTGAAACCGGCCAGCAGCCCGCGTTGATCGTCGGCGGATTGGCGGAGGGCCCGCAATTGGATGCGATCCGTCGCGGAGCCCGAGTGCTGGTAGCGACCCCCGGACGTCTGGAAGACTTCCTGGACCGCCGGCTGGTAAAGCTCGATCAAGTGCAAATGCTGGTGTTGGACGAGGTGGATCGGATGCTCGATATGGGCTTCCGGCCGGCGATTCGCAGAATCGTCTCCATGCTGCCTCGGGAGAGGCAGACACTGTGCTATTCAGCCACGCTGGAGCGGCAAGTGAGCGAAATTGTCTACGACTACCTGAAAGATCCCGCACGCATCGAAATCGGTTCGACATTGAAGCCGGCGGAGAACGTTAAGCTGCGCTCCTTTGAGGTTCCGGCGGCGAAGAAGCAGGAGCTTCTCGAACACTTGTTGCAGTCGGAGGAGGGAAGCTTTCTGGTCTTCGTGCGCACGAAGCATGGAGCGGACCGAGTGGCGCGAAGGCTGAGTCGGTCCGGATGGGAAGCGGCGCTTATCCATGGCGACCGCACGCAGGCGCAGAGAACCACCGCACTGCGCAACTTTTCTCAAGGTCAGCGCCGGATCCTGGTCGCCACCGATGTAGCGGCGCGCGGAATCGATGTGAATCATGTGGCGCATGTGGTGAATTTCGATCTCCCCAAGGCGGCGGAAGATTTCGTCCATCGCGTGGGACGCACCGGGCGCGCACAAAAGCACGGCATCGCATCCACCTTTTCCTCGCCGGAGGAAAGGGGCGATCTGCATCGCATCGAGAAGGCGCTGGCCATTAAGATGGAGCGCTTTCGCGTGAGGGAAACCATCAATGCCTAGAACTTGTCTGGCGACCGCAAGCTATTGCGGTGTGATGGGGCCGTTGGGCCCAATCTCGATGTAGTCGACTGGCGCCAGCTCGCGCAAGTCGGGGCGGCGCCGCATGAAACGGCGCGGAGTCCCGGGAGGTGGCGGAGCAGGTGGACCTGGCGCCAGCTCGGGGCGAATATCCGGTGTGCCGCTCAGCACCAGCGTGTCACCGGGTTTCAGCGAGACCCCCTGGGCGGTAAAGCGCGTGCTGTCCGGCCCATTGAGGTTGGGATCGGGCATCACCGGAGGCAGGGTATTATCGGCGGACCAGGAAGCAACCGACTTCCCATTGATGAGCAGATCGTATTTGGAGACGCCATCCCAGATGTCGAAGTACTGCACGGCGATGTCGTATTTGCCCGCGGGTTTGTTGATGGTCGTGGTTAAGGTGCAGGCTGCCGGGCCGTGGCAGATGACGGCCTTGCCGCCGGAAGCCGTCTCCGCGGGGTGAACCTCCACGGGCACATAGCCGGCGGTTTTCATATCTTCGGCCTCGATGCGATAGGGATCATGTCCCACCCTGCCCTTGTCGTCCTTGATGCCCGAAGTGCGCTGAAACCAATTGTTGATAGCGTCGCGCCAGACCAGCGCATCACCGGCCTGATAAGTAAAGAGAGCGAGCGTCTTCTCGTAGCGCTGATCGTCCACCAAGCCTTTTAAGGATTCCCATTGAGGCACATACTCCGCCGCCGCCAGCGCACCGGCGTAGTGGGTATCGTAGATGCTTTGCACCAGTGTTTTGCCGGAATGCAGCTTGTAGTTATAAGGCACATGATGGAAGAACAGCAGCAGATCATCGGGACAGGCAGCGAGCGATTCATACTTAGCCGCCAACTGCGGCGGGTATTGGCCTGTAAAGCCGGTTCCGGTGGCAACGGTGCGGTTCATTCCGATGCCATCTTTCTCTGCGCGGAACCACTGGCCCCAGCCGTTGTGCTCAGCCGATTCGATCCAGGGACCGTAATGATACTCAACAACGCCGGTCAGCGTGCCCATGCCGTTAGGGCCGGTGTAGTGCACGTAGTTTTGCCAAGAGGCCAGCTGCATCGCATCGATAGTGGAATCTACTTTGGGGTTATTGCCCCAGGTCAGCCGCGTCCATGTGTCGATGATCGATTGCAGGGATTGGTTGGGATTCCAGGCAAGCTGGCCGAAGCCCCACAGATTTCCCATTGCCATGGGATGGTATAGCCAATTGGGATCCAAGCCTACGTTGACAACTGAAACGTAGCCACCGGTCGGCTGGTGGAAGATCTTGCCCGACAAGATCTGTTTCACCGGCGAGTAGCGGCCGTCAACGCGCATGTCGGTATCGAGCACCCACTTCCACATAGAGGGCAACCAGACCATGTGCCGCTGCTGGCCTGTGTACTCCTGGGTCGTCTCGGTTTCAATGGCTTCAGGAGTATGCCGTAGCGCCGCAAAGAGGGGCGAGACGGGCTCGATCGCCTGGAAGTCGATCGGTCCTTCCTTGATCTGAATGATGACGTTGGAGTCGAATTTTCCGTCGAGAGGGCCGAAGATATCGACGGCAGCGCGCGCGCGGTCTGCCTTCAGATCGTGCCAGTCAAGATGGTTGTTGTACACAAATGCCCGGTAGAGCACCACGCCGCCATGGGGCTTGAGGGTACGCGCCAGCATGTTCGCGGCGTCGGCCGGAGTGCCGCCGTACTTTGACGGACCGACTTGGCCTTCTGAATCGGCTTTCACCGTGAAGCCGCCAAAGTCGGGGATGAGCGTATAGATCTCGTCGACTTTCTTCTGCCACCAGGCGATGACCTCCGGGTTCTTGGGATCGAAGGTCGTTAGGCCGCCCAGTGTCTCCGGGCTCGAGAGAGCTACGGAAAGCGCCAACTTGACGCCCCAAGGCCGGAAGGCATCGGCGATTCGCGCGATCCCGCGCAGGTTCTCCGTCGTAAGCAGTTGCGGGTCCGCATTTACGTTGTTGATGTTGCATCCGTTAATGCCGATTGAGGCGAGCAAACGTGCGTACTCGCCGGCGCGGGTCATGTCCTGCCGTACGTGCCCATTGTTGAAGAAGATGGAACGGCCGGCGAAGCCGCGCTCGATGGTGCCATTCGGGTTGTCCCACTGATCGACCCAGCGAATGGGCGCCGAGGGCGATTCGTCGTCTTCGGCCGGGATAGACTTTTCGGCCCCAACCTCTTCCAGCAGATGAAACGCGGCATGGAGTTCCGACTGCGGCGTTCCCCCGATCACATACAGTTGCGTATGGGCGCCGCGCTTCCGCAAGCTGATGCGGAAGGCCTCTCCGCTCACTGGCTGAGTGCGCAGCGTCGCCGGTAAAGCACTCTTAAGGTTGGTGAACGACCCTAGCACGATGGCATTGCCTCGCCCCGGGGAGTCCTTGGACAGGGGCTCGGTTGTGAAGGGACGGCCCAGCATGGAGGAGAGGCCGTGCTGCAGTTCGGCGGCGGCGGCCCGGTCGGACGGGGAAACGCCGGCAAATGCGATGCGCGATGGCAGGCGGCGGTATTGCGCGGTGTTTGAAATCGGCGCATAGCGCAGCCATGCAGCGGATCCGTCTTCAGCGTGCGCTGCCGCAGCGGTGGCAAATAAAAGCGCCACAAAGGCGATGCCTGATGCCAACGGAGTGAGCCGCGAAGAAGACAACCGGGAGGGAAGAGAGAAGGATCGAAAGACCTGCATTGAATAATCCCTTTCCGGGCGACATGCAATCAACGGCTGTGCCTCGGTGAGTTTGGCTGCTCCAGAGAGACAGCATCAGCGCAATCGAAGACCCCCTCGGCAGCATCGGCTCGCCAAGGGCTCCCGGCATAATGAACGGCCGGGAATTCGCTCGAAATTGTAGGCAACGCAAACTTATCGGAGGGAAGGATCAATGTCAACCAAATGGAAGACTGCCTCGCTAAGCTGGCAGAAAGCTATTGAGCGGGAAGGCAGAAGGGCGCTCCCGGATCTGCCGCAACCTCAATGCAACGTATTCTTACATTTTCTGCGATGCGAACCAATGATCCGCGATGCTGGTCCAGCTGGGGCGTCGCAGCATCATGAAGGGCGGGCGCTCGCGCGGCCATGAATGGCGCTTTCTGATGGATTCAGCGGCATGAGGTGGAGAGAAACAAATTGACGGGGGTGAGGCCGACGGGGTCTGCATCGATGTTCACGCATCATTGCCGGCGGCGAATTGGAGCGGCGAGCTTTCCCCCGTCCTGCGGTACAGGGCATTCTAAGGAAAACGGGCGAATTCAGATCATCTGTTTCGAAAATCTGCTACTGTCCACTCCAATTGCCACCGCCAGCTACGAACCACTCTAATCCTCAGAAAATCCCAGCTTGCCTCCCATCCCCTGGGCTTTCGCTTTGGCGTTTCCATAATCGATATAGTCACCGATCAGCTTGGAGAGATCGGTGGCCATCTCCGCGTTAGATTGCAGATATTCGTGGTATTCGGGATGCCAAGTTGCTTTCCGGTCATTCAGGTGCTCGATAATCGAGTTAGTATTGGTCGCCAACTCCTGAAGCAGCGGTGTGATTCTGTCAATGGCTTCTTGCTGCCATGGCTCGGCATCGTCGCGGGCGGAGTGCAATTCATCTACAACCTTACTGGTTGCGTTCACGTGTTGACCGATGATATGGACCTGGTTGCTATGAGACTGCCAAGCCATTCGGCTTCGGGTATAAGTTTCCATCTGGGTTGCGTCGCGCGCCAACTCGGCGGCGTTGCTTTTGGCGCTCTTCAGCAGCGCTGAAACCTGGGCGGAGTCCGCATAAGCTAATGTCCCGCTCGTTGCAAAGAGTCCCGTACCGAGCAGTAAGGCCCCCGCGGTGAGACAGCTTGCCCATTTTGATATGAGTTGAATCATGTCCGTGTCCTCTACTTTCGCTTTTTTATTGGAACGTTTGCTGCGCTACTTCCCTAGGGGTGGGTCCGCCAATGCGAATTTCATGGGGTAAGAGGAGAGGGGGGAAAAGCCTTCTTGCGGAGTCCACACTCATCCTGGCCTGGCCACTATTGCTGTTTACCTTTGTGGCGGGAGCAGCTTTGCTGCGCGCTCCTGCGAGCCGGCGAACCGGGAGCTTACCACTCAAGATGGAAAGTAACTCTTGTGGGGTTGCTAAAGCCCATTCGATTCATTGCGAGGCATAAAACAACACAGTGCATCGGAAAGCCGAGTTGAGCCTGCGATGCGCAAAGGAACAGCATCTGGGTTTCCATAGCAAGTGACATAACTTTGTATTAAGCCAGTTGCTTATGGCTATAAACGGCGGGGAAGACCGACGCTCTGCCTTGATGGAGGCCTCTGGCGAAGTTTCAGCAGGTGAAGGTCCGGGTGTGGCAACGGGGCGGATTGTTCAGTTGTTCTGTCGTGCTCTGCGGCGAATCGTTCGCGGTCCGGCGCACCTCTCGCCGGTGCACCTCTCGCCGGTGCCCCTTCTGACGCCGGAGCGCGGAGCATGACGATGATCGGTCGGGTTCTGAATATCCGCCCTCGCGGAGGTCGCAGCGATTTGTCCATCCTTCGGAAGAATCAATTCATCATTTTGGACCACCATGGATGGCTGGCGGAGCCTGGGCCGAAAGCGGAAAATTGGAGCGGGAGAAGAGCGGTGGGCCCGGTTTGACCCCTCTTCCGTACGTTGTTAGTATAGGAGTGCGGGGTGGAGCAGTCCGGTAGCTCGTTGGGCTCATAACCCAAAGGTCGTAGGTTCAAATCCTACCCCCGCAACCAATCAAATCAGCGGCTTACGAGTGAATCCTGATCGATGAAAATCTCAGATTCACTCCCACTGACTCCCATTCGCAAAATCTAGGCTTCAGGCGCTCGCTTTCATGGCTTGAGCACCATCTCCAAGATTTCCCGGCACAGACTGCTGTCATCAGGGTCACGCCATCCTGTCTGAAAATCACGAAAATGGCTTGGACTTTAGCTCGCAATTCCTCTGTCGATCCACTCCGTCAACGCCGATGCTCGGAAGCGCCACAGCTTGCCCAAATGCACGGCGGCAATCTCACCGCGATGCACAAGCCTCTGTAGGGTTCTCGGATGGACCTTCAGGATCGCTGCCGCTTGATGGCTGTCCAGCAATGGTTCGCGGTCTATTTTGGGGCGAACATCCGCAACGCCCGCCCCTCTAAAAGCAATGCGGAAATATACCGAAATTTCTTCTTTCATCAAGTGCCACCGCTTCAGCAGCCAGCAGGCCCAGCATCTACCCTGCAGAAACTGCTCACCATGAGCGCAGAGGCAATTCATACGCGCGTGAGCGCTTTGCCTGAGTGATGCACGACGTCTGGTTCGCAGTGCCATCGGCCATGGTACGTCACCTGCGTCGCCTTGGTGAAATGGCAGCTCTAGAGCGGAGACAACCAGACGGGCTTGGGGCCCCGCCGCTCGTGCGGTAGATTTGCAAGATCGGCGATCCCTGATCCTTCTGATGGCTGACGCGGCACACTGGGATGCTCTACTGACGTCAGGCGACCGCGCTAGACGGGCAGCGATAAAGAGAAAAGGGTGAATCCAGCACAAGAGCGCGACCGCTCGACCAGCACTCTGATTTCGCGCTATCTCAAGCTTAAGTCGGGAGTAACTGGAACGAAGAGGAACGATTAGCCAAGATGTGCGCACCTATTCGTCAATGCAATACGCGCGCGGATTAAGTGGAACGATCGACATTCTGCCATTTTGCAAAGATAACTCTCCAGTTGAAAGCATTGGATCAGCCTGCATCTCTGGCGGGCTGGAGCGAATAGAAATACGGGAGCGGAACCTGACGTGGAAAATGGACTGATTGAGCTGCGGCCGAATTACTCTGCAGCGGAAACCATGGCACGGCTCGAGGCTGCGGTTCAGCAGGCAGGGCACAGGATTTTTGCATGCATTGACCACGCTTCCGCCGCAGCAGAATCTGGATTGAAGATGCCATTTACGCAGGTATTGGTATTTGGCAATCCTAGCGGCGGCACTCCAATGATGCTTGCGGCGCCTACCCTGGCAATCGACTTGCCATTCAAAGTTCTGGTATGGGAAGACGCCTCCGGTCAGACACACTTGGCCTATAACTCACCCGACTATCTTCTGAGCCGCCACAGTGTATCCGAATCTTTCGCAAGCGGCTTGAATCGACTGGCAAATCTGGTCGACTCCGCACTTCGATAGCGCCCGGAATCAGCTCCGGCACCCGATAGCGGCACGCTTGACGACCGAAATACGCGCCGAACGGATCTGCTCTTCTGCAGTTTTCCTGGAGTCATGGGAAAAAGATCCGCGAGCTCCGCGGTCGATTCGCGACCACACATGCTCGGCGCGGTAGCCAGTATTCGTCGACAGGAGATTTACGAGCGTGCGCAGCATCAATCCGGCCACGCACAGCAGCACCACCGAAACCGTCAAGCGCAACCGGCCCGAGATTCCACACGCCGCTTATGAGGACTGCGCGATACCTTCGCGCTGCAGAAGGTCATAGACTTCGTGTCTAACTTCATCACGTATTTTCCTAACCTGCTCAATGGGCAGTCCCTTGGGGTCCTGTAGAGGCCAATCGTCGCGGCGCAGGCCGGGGACGTAAGGGCACTTGTCACCGCACCCCATTGTGATGAGGAGTTGTGCACCCATCGCCAGTTCCTCGGTGAGCTTCTGAGGCTTGGCGTGGCGCAGGTCGATTCCCACCTCCTGCATGACAGCTTGTACTTCAGGATGAACGCGCTCGCCTGGCTCCGTGCCTGCTGATACAGCTTGCGCCTTCTCTGGGTCTGCAAGCTGATTGAAGAACGCCGCCGCCATTTGGGAACGCCCTGCGTTGTGAACGCAGGCGAAGATTACCTTCAGCATGATGTATTCCTCATTTCCTTCCGATGTTGTCCAACTCACTCTTCAGGGCCGTCGCGTCCAAGCCGGCAAGAGATAGTGAGAGCAT
>JANWJB010000021.1 GCA_025449575.1 Acidobacteriaceae bacterium | reverse complement strand
GCATTGCCGGCTGCGGTTGCGTTGAGCGAATCGCCATCGTCCAGTGCCTTCGACCATGTGTAGACGCCGCGCAGCGCAAGTCCATGGCTGAAGCGATGATTCAGATCCACTTGGAGGGCGTTGTAGGAACTGACGCCGACCGAGAACCAGGCCCAGGCGCTACCCAGCGCGGGATTGGCCGCCGGAGTTCCCGCGGGAATGTAATACGTGCCGGTGGGAATCGCCGAGTTGGCGAGCGGCGCAGGAAAGGTATTGGGATAGGCGCCGGGACAGGCTGGGGACGGGCAGATCACCGGCGTTGGCTGGTTGTCGTCCAGGCCGACGATTTCGTGATAGCCGTGCGAGCCGATATATCCCACGATGAGAGCGGTATTCGGAGACAACTGCTGTTCCACTTGTAAGGAATAGGAGATGAGCGTCGGCGTGCGCATATCGGGCTGCACTCCGGCCGGCGCGACTTTGGCCTTCGACGGCACGGGAGAGACCGGCAGCGGAAGATCGGCGGCGGAAAGATTGGCAATGCCATAAGTCGGATTGAAGGGCGCGTTCTGGTCCATCCGGTAGCCCAAGGCATCTTGCAAATCGTTGTACACGCCGAAACCGGCGCGGACTATGGTTCCCGATCCAAATGGGCTCCATGCCAGCGCTACACGCGGCTGAGGCAGGAACTTCGCGTGGTTCACGGTGAAGGCCGCGCTCCCGATCCGCGGTTGGGTCCGGATCGCGCCGTTGTCGAAGATGAAACTAGCAGCACGGCCGTGAGCTTCGTTCCAGCCGGTAGTGAACTCGTCGCGAAAACCAAGCGAGAGCGTCAGCATGGGCGTCAAGCGTACCGCGTCCCCCACATACCAGGCGCCGAGCAGGGAGCGCCAGTTCATCTCCGTCGGCGCTGGATCGTAGACAAAGCTCCCCACCGTGCCTTCAAGAAACTGCTGCAAGCCGGTAAATGTCGCCTGCCCGAATTGGCTCAGCGCCAAATCCTCGTTGGCTTGGAGCTGTTGGAACCAGACACCGAAGCTGAGCTGGTGGCGTCCTTTGCTCAACATCGCCAGATCTTCATAGGTGTAAAGATTGCGTGCGATGTGCAGATTGCTCCCCGCGTTGCTTCCCGCCAGGCTGACCTGCGCGGCGGGATTCGCCGCCGAGCTGCCGCCGACTACCAGTGCGCCGACCGGCTTGCCTGCTATAAAGCCGGGAACTCCCGCGGCAGGCGTGCCCGGACTCGGCTCGCCGGTGTAGTAGTAAAAGGCGCGGGAGTAGCCGACGCGCGCGATATTGAGCAGCGCTGGAGAGAAGATATGGGTCTCCTCCAGGCTCAGCACCTGTTCGCGCAGGCTTTCAAGGTCGGTGCTATAGAGGTTGCTGACGGTGGGGGTATCGCTGGCGCTGTCGTCAATGGTGTAGACGGCGGCGAAGCTGTCGCGAGGCGAAAAGACTTGATCGAAGCGAATGGTTCCAAAGCCGTCGCCGATGGTCTGCAGAGGATTGTTGAAGGCCTCTGCGACGCCTCCGAAGTCGGGAGCGCCCGCGCTCTGTACCGGCCAGAGCGCCAATAGCGGCGCCACGCTGGGAGAGACGCCGACCCGGACTAGGCCGGAGGCCGGGCAGGGATTCGGCCTGGGAGTCACCAGCGAGCAAGGCAGCAGGCCATTGCGGGCATTGGCGTCGGGGACCAGATCAACTCCGCTCTGGTGGAGATGCTCGCGCAGTCCTTCGTAGTTGGTGAAGAGAAAGCTCCGTTCCTTACGCAAAGGGCCGCTGAGAGAGGCTCCAAACTGATTGCGCTGAAATGCCGGGACCGCGCCGCGGTCGAAATAGTTGGGCGCATCGAGTGCATTGTTGCGCAGAAATTCATAGGCGTTTCCGTGCCACTGATTTGTGCCCGATCGGGTGACAATCAGCACTTGAGCTCCAGGCCGTTTTCCATATTCGGCTCCGTAGGAATCCCGCAGCACGTTGAATTCACGAACCGCATCCACACCCAGCATCTGTTCGCCCACGCCGCCCGGCTGCATGTTGTTCTCCGCCGCTCCGGTAAACTCGATGCCGTTCAATAGAAACAGATTCTGCTGAGGCCGGTTGCCGGAGACAGCGAAGTTATTGCCCACCGTTGAATTCGATACACCTGCGCCGCCCGTCTTCTGCGAGGTGAAGTTCACGATGCCGGGATTGAGCGTGAGCAGTTCGTCATAGCTGCGTCCGTTGAGCGGCAGGTTCTTGATTTGCCTTTCTGTCACCAGCCCGGAGATTTCCGCAGTCGAAAGGCTTACCGGCGGAGCGTCGGCGTTGACGATCACCCGTTCGCTGGCTTGTCCAACGCGCAGGGCCAGTGCGACGGAAGCCTCTTGGCCCACCGCCAAATGGATCCCCGTCCTGATCTCTTCGCGGAATCCCGGCTTCTGAATCTGCACTTCATAGTCGCCGGCGGGAAGAGCCATCACCTGATACTGTCCCGAGGGGCCGGTCACGGCTCTGCGAGCTGCGCCTGTATTCAGGCTTTTTACCGTCACTGCCGCTCCCGAGACGGCCGCCCCGGAAGCATCTGTAACCGTTCCGAAGAGGCCGGCGCCCGTACCCGCCTGAACCGGCAACACTGCCACCCCGGCGAGCAGAGCCGGCGCAAGCCGGAGGAGGAGGCGCGGATACGGTCTCAATGAGATCTCCTTTCAATGGAGAGAGGGAGTGGATGGGGCGGTTGAGCAGAGAAGCCCCTATATACGTTTCTCGACGTATCAAGTGATTATATTAACTCGTTTATCTGCGATTCTGGAATGGCGATCTCGCCGACGCGCCCCGCACTGCGCGCCATGAATGGCGTGAGATCGCTGGAATCGGAGGACGTCGCAGTCGGCCCCGGCGTCAGAAGTGGCGGGCTAGAAAACCATTGAGGCCGTGACCCGGTTTCGATCCCCAGGTCTGGTAAAGGCCCAAATATGCATACCGCTCGGTTTGCCCCGTGATCGAATGTCCGTATGCGAAGAGCAGTTGGAGCTGCTCAGCTAACTGTCATACCCCTTAAGCCGCCGGATCCAGATATTGCGGTATCGAACCGGGCCCGCATGCCCTTGGAGCATCAAAGGCTCTTCGGCTGGGTGAGGCTGATACTTGGCGATCGGCTCAACTGCCGTGCTTCCAAGCAGCGCCACGTGGTCGTGCGCGAGCAGGCCATTGAAGAAAAGCGTCACATATGCCGGCTGCACCAGAGCCTCGCCCTTGAAGTGTGGCGCCTTGAACACGATGTCGTAGCTGTTCCAATTGCCTTCTGGCCTGCACGGATTCACGAGCGGGGGGTAGAGGCCATAGAGCGCGCCGGCAGCACCGTCGGCATAGGTTGGGTTGTTGAACGAAGAGAGAATCTGGATCTCATAACGTTTCATCAGGATCACGCCGCTGTTGCCTCGCATCTGGCCCACCCGGGAAGGATCAGTACCCGTGGGCGTCATCCATTCAAGATGCAATTGGCAATCACCGAATGGCTGCTTGGTAATCAGGCTGCCTGTGCGCGGCGCCATCTCGAGATAACCGTTCTCCACCTTCCACTTCGGCTCGGTAACTTTCCCGTCCCTTCCAATCGTCCCCCACTGCGATAAATCTTTTCCATCAAAGAGAACGCTCGCGTCCGATGATGGCCCAGTTACGGGAATCGGCAGCCCCGGAGTAACTTTTCGAGCCTGTGGGCGGGACCTGTCGTGCACTCGCCATTTCTGGCCTGGAAGGGGGTCGCCGACTGGGCTACCCGCCATCTGATTCGGATTTTGCGGAGGGATTACGCTGGGGTTCGGCGCCGTTCTCGGCGCTTCCTGACTCGCGGCCGCGGCAGTTCGGGCGAAGCCATTCCATCCGAAGAGCGGCGTGGTAAGCGGGGCGGCCGACATCAAAGCCAGAAAGTTTCTTCTGCTCGACATAAATCCTCTCGATAATTGCGAGGAAGGTTATTCGAGTGGAGCCTTCCCGGCCTTTGAAACAGGCGGCGAGAACAGCCGCCTCTATCCCGACATGACCTGTCACTCCACAACAACCGGCCCTGGCAGACAGCCCGGAAGAGCGCGCTTCTCTGGGCCGCGGTGGAACTTGCGGTATACGGCCTGAAGCGGGTCATCCCCCTCGCACCGCTATGGAAAAATCGACGGCAATCAATTTGTAAACGCGTTGAGGTGGAAGGCGTTTGCCATTGCCGCATTGCCGGCGTCGTTAGGATGGATATGATCCCCCGAATCGAACTCCGGCCGCATGCGCTTGGGGTGTGCGGGCTCGCGCACGAGCGCGTCGAAGTCAACAATCGCATCGAAGGCGCCGCTGCTTCTGATCCATTGGTTGACCTTCTGTCTGGTGGCTTCGCCGGTCGGGCCGGCCAGCCATACGCCTTCGTCCGGAGTGAGCGTCGCGCCCATGATCTTAAGATGATCCATGTGGGCCCGAGCGATGAGCTGCTTATAGCCGGCGATAAGATCGTCCGCAGTGACAGCTCCCGGACCGGTGATTTGACCATGAATATTGATATCGTTGATCGCTTCGAGCAAGACCACCCAGCGCACGCCGGGTTCGCTTTCGACGTCGCGGTCAAAACGCGCGAGGGCGCTTACGCCGGCTCCGTCACGAAGAACCTCATTGCCGGAGATGCCCGCGTTGAGCACTGCAATGCGGGGGCCTTGCTGACGTTCGCTGAAGCGCTTAGCCAGCAAAGTGGGCCATGCCATGTTGCCATCCACCGTCGTACGGAATCCATCCGTGATCGAATCGCCCAGGCAGGAGATGGCGAAGCTATTCGCGGGGGCAACGACATCGACGCTGCGTAGCCATACATAGGATGTGTTGGTTTTCGGCGCGGGCATGGAGGCTGATGCTGCTGTGTCACCCGTGGAGACATAGGCTGTGTGCAGACCCGGCGTGTGATTCGTGGGAATTCCTCCCGCCTTGGCGATGTAAAGAGAGACAGCCAGATCGGACATTGGCTTGAGACTTAGATTGACTGGATCGCTGACGATGACCATGCCGGGGCCGATCTCGACCTGCTTATTCCCGCTAAAGGTCAGCGGTCGATCAGAGTTCTTATCGATAGACGACCCGGTCACCCTAAGAGCGACATGAGCATCTCCGATGACGACGGCATCCTTCCCGAAGGCATTGGACAGCTCAATCCGGAGTTTGTGGCCCGGGATGCTCGTATGGACAATCATCCGCACCGTCTGGTTCGATGAGATGGTGGGAATACCGGGGGGCATGTGTGCCCCTTTCATGTGCCGGAAATCGGGCATTTTGATGTTGGGCGGCAGGACCGGCCGGTCAGGAGCCGTGACGGCCATCTCCTCAGATGTCGCCCAGGTTGCAACCCATCGATCATTCGGAGCGGACTTGGATTGCGCGGGCATGATGGTTGTTGAAAGCGTGAATAGGATGCCCGCTATTGCCAGTATCGGAAGCCGTTTCGTCATTCATCACCTCTTAATTATCGAACACACATTGTTGTATTCTCCGCCAGGCTGATTTT
The DNA here is from genome assembly GCA_025449575.1 of Acidobacteriaceae bacterium. Taxonomy (GTDB): domain Bacteria; phylum Acidobacteriota; class Terriglobia; order Terriglobales; family Acidobacteriaceae; genus PALSA-350. The sequence continues at coordinate 17,935 of JANWJB010000021.1, read as the reverse complement.
CCGCCTCCGGCTCCCTCTATCGCTTGCCCATTCCATGGAGAATCACTTCATCGGCTGGGCCGGTTCAGGGCTTTTCTCCAAAGCCGCGCGGAGCTTTCCGACATCTATGGCCGCGGCCATCGCCTTATAGCCGGCAGCATTCGGATGCAGATGATCTCCTGTTTGATAGTCGTCGCGGTACTGCGACGGATGATTTGGATCGCGAACGGCAGCATCGAAATCGATGACGCCATCGAAAGCCCCGCCGGTGCGGATCCAATGGTTCACCGCCTCGCGAACAACTTCGCCCGCCGAGGTGAAATAATCGGCGCCTTCATAGGGAGTCATCGTTGCCCCAAAAATCTTGATACCGTGCGCGTGCGCACGATTGATGATCTGCTTCATGCCCAGAATCAGCTCATCGGCCGTCACCGCCTGATCGGCAAATGGGTTCTTCCGCACCGATCCATTCTTCATGGGCCTCGGTTTCATATTCGGCCAGCCGATATCGTTGATGCCTTCGAGCAGAATCATCTCCGTCACGCCCGGCTTCCCGAGCACGTCGCGATCAAAGCGGGCCAGTGCGCTGACGCCGGCGCCATCATAAAGGATGCGGTTGCCGCCGATTCCCTCGTTATCGACAGCAATTGCCGGCAAGTCTTTGGCCTGCGCAAGCCGATCGGCTAACTGGTCGGGCCAGTCATCATACTCACCCTGCTTGACGCCAAAACCATCAGTGATCGAATCGCCCAAGGTCAGAATTGCCTGAGTCTGTTCCGGCGCCCAGAACTCAAGGTCGGATAGCCAATACCACGATGGTGTCTCCTTCGCATTGGGAATGTCATCGGCAGTGGTGAAGTTACCGGAACCGGAGATATAAGTCGGTAGCTGTCCGAGCAAGTGGAAGGTTGTTGGAGCGACCTGGTTTGGAACATAGATGCTGATGGCTACGTTCGCGAAGGCGGGGATCTTCAGATCGACCTCATCGCTCAGCATGGGCGCGCCCGCCGGAATTTGTACTGTGGATTTGCCGTCGAAGGTGAGCGAGCGATCGGAACCGGGAACGATACTTCCATTCTGCTTCACCAAGGCGATATGCGCGCTTCCCACGTCGAGGGGTGTCTTGCCAAATTCATTCGAGAAGCGGACGCGGAGCCTCTCTCCTCCGATAGTGGGCCGAATAGTCTCACGTATTGTCTGATTGTCCAAAGTGAGCGGTGGAGGCATTCCCGGGAACGCAGCCGGGGTATGAACCGCGGTGCTCCACGCGGCCACCCAGTGTCCCGGCGTGTTTGCACTCTGAGCAAGAACGGCAGATCCCAAACTACCGATGGCCAACAGGAGCACCATCGTGAAAGCGGCTTTTCTCATGGTTTCCCTCTTGCGTGACATTCGATGAGGCGTTCAGCCGGCAGCTTGAAATTTGCGCCAATCGCTGCCGGCGGAAAACAGATTTTAGCGCTAATCCTTTTCCAGATGCCGGTCAAAGAACTTACTGATAATGCCGAATGCCTGTTTGGACTCAGGAACATCCGCGTTATAGAAGAAGCCGTGAAAGAGACCATCCCACACGTGCAGTTCTGAGTCGACCCCGGCCTTCGTTAACAGGATGTCAGTATTGATGGCGCCGCTCAATGCGAAATCGCGGGTAGCTGTGATTAGAAGCGTGGGAGGGAACTTGGCAAGAACCGCCGGTGAATTGCTGGGCGCTACAAGGGGGTCGTTCATGCGGGCGCCACTGAAGTAGCCTAGCCGGCTTCCGCCGCCTTGACCGCCCGCAGGCATTCGCGCCTCCCCCAGAGGAAATGCGATGTAGGTTGCATCGCCGCCGAAAGCACCCGCTGAAGCGCAGAAGATTCCGTCTGCTCCCGGTGTGGGAAGGCCATGCGTCTGGAACCAGGCAAGCGACATTGCGGTCAGCATTCCGCCTGCGGAACAACCATAGATGCCGATGCTTTTTGGTTTATAGGTTTTAAGTAATTCCCGATACACCTTGGCCACGTCTTCGCTTCCCGCAGGGAATTTGTATTCCGGGCCCTCACGATAATCCACCGTGATTACCTTAATGCCCATGATGGCGGAGATGGGCATGGATTCGAGTTCGGCACATCCGGGCCAACACCCCGAAAATCCGCCGCCGTGAAGGTTAATGAGGACTCGGTGACGGTTCTCCGCCGCGACGCCGGCCTTGGGCTCATAGATGTAAACATGGACACCTGCGATATGCTCATCCTTACGGTTCAACGCGAACTGCTCTTCGTCCCTTGCAAGATAGTGCTTCATGAAACGCGGCACACCGTTATCCGACTTGAGCAGTTCCGGATTCTGCATGTCCTTGAGATGCTCCGTCATGTACGACTTCGCTTCCGGGCTCAGGAAGGTAGAAAGCGGAACAGAACGGGCGGGCACTTGAACAGTGCCATTCGATTCGATCAGGACCTTCTGTTTAGGGGAAGAGGCCGCAGTCTCCTGCGCGGACAACACGCTTGCGCGACCCAAAAAGGAGACAGCGGTGATTGCCAGGAGTATCGAAACGGCCTTTCTAATAAGCACTGTATTCCTCACAAGTTCATAATTCGCCAAAGAAACTCTCGACCAAACCATCGCGGAGCGCAAGCAAGACCAGATCTCTTCGCCTATGGTCCTCTCGGTAAGACGGCAGGCGGCAAAAAGCCCAGTTCGTGTAGCCACCTTTCAAGTAGAACCGGCCACAAATCCAGCGTAGGATATCCCAGGCCCAACCCAGAACCATGGGGGCCGTGGGCAAAGAGATGCATCTCAGCGGTTACTCCTGCGGCGACGAGGGCATCATAGAAACCAACACTGGCTTGCACGACGGGAACTAGCTTATCGTCCGTCGTGGCGTAAATGAATGTTGGCGGAGTCTTCGCGGAGACATGAAGCGCTGGAGTATAAGCCTTCTCAAACTTTTTGCAGTCTGCTTCCGAAACCGTTTTGAGAACCGAGCAATAAGTAATCTTTCCGTTGTTATTCGGCTCCATGGCATTCAACCATGCATAACCGAGGATCATGAAATCCGGCCGGTCGCTAACTCGATCGACCGGGTCAGAGGCGGCAGGATCGCCCGCATCGAACAATGTGCCGGCTGTCGCCGCTAAATGCCCTCCAGCCGAGAAGCCGATGATGCCAATTCGATTCGGATCAATGTGGTACCTCGCAGCGTCGGAACGAACCAGCCGGATCGCTCGCTGCGCATCCTCGAGTGGAATCGGAAAGAGATTCTTTGGTCCAAGTCGATATCCGAGCACGAAGGCGATCACGCCGCGCGCCGCAAACCAATCGGCGATCTGACGGCCCTCCTGATTGCTCATGAGGAACTGATATCCACCACCCGGAGCGACAATAACAGCCGTGCCATTCACTGCGAATGGACGGAACACGGTTAGCGTTGGAGGACGGTTCGGCGTGCCTTTTGCACCGGGAATTTGACCGCTCCATAGCGGAATGGTGTTGATACCGAGTCCAGGATCGAGCGGCAGCCCCGCATTCGATTGCGCCGTCGCCTGCAAGACACTAGGGACAATAAGGATCGCCGCCAGCATTGCCATTGTCACGCGCCATGCCATCCTTTTGTCCTCCTTGAGCAAACCGCAGCCCAGCGATAAGCCTAACCCAACGAGCCGGCCAGCCAGGATCCTGGAATCAATCTCTTCCCATAGCAACCGCCCGCTGGACCCGCCAGAGCTTTGGCAGCAAACCGCGCCTACAAAAGCTTTCCTCCATAACTCTTTCACCCCCTGTTTAAGCTTTCACCTTCGGGAATACGGAAAGCCGGAGCTTGGCCGCGCCATAGGGCACGAGGGACACTCGTTCAATCGTCTCACTGGCATTAAAATGTTCCGGTTCCGGAAGCGGCGGAGTGTATTTCTGCTTGGGGTTTTCCGGATCGACACGAAGTCCCCAGCCATCGATTTTTCTCACCGGCACGCTTAAGGAGACCGGAGAACTTGACCATGGCCAGGGGTTGCCGGTCAGGTCCGGAGGCGACGACACCCGCTTTACCTCAACCTGACTGTTGACCTTCGCCGGATCGAGTGCCAGGCCATAATTCCACTCGCTGGTGGGTGTGGCCTCCCACGTGGGGAAATCCGCACTTGAGTAATATGCTTCGGCGAGAGATGTCCATGCGGGCTTAATCGATAATGCGTATACGAGGGGCCCGCGTTCTATTCCCACGCCATTGTTTGGCCAATCCGACAGCGCCACTTTCATGGGGAGCTGGAGAGAGATCACATCACCGGACTTGAAATGACGGTGCAGGACGATGAATCCTTTCTCCGGCCGCACATTGTCCACCGAAGTGTCATTCACCCGGATGCGTGGGCTGTCGCACCATGAAGGAATTCTGAGCGCAAGCGGAAACGCGATCGGCTTACCGGTGCGAATCTTAAAGTGGATTTCTTCATCGAAGGGGTAATTTGTCGTCTCCACGATTTCCACCTCCTCGCCCTCCGCTCCCACTTTGGCGGTCACCTGCGACGGACCAAACAGGGTCGCCGCGAGACCGTTATCGTGCGTCTTCATCCACATGCTGAGGACGTAGTTTGGGAAGGAGCGGTGCTTGTTGCCTGCGCAACAACCGATATATTGCGCGGGGTTGGGCTGGTAAGCCATGCGGCGGCTTCCCGGTTTCGTATGGTTATGATCGGAGTTCAATGTCGCTATGAACTGGTTCGGGCTGGAATAGTATTGGATTCCTTTCCAATCGTCGCGGGTCACTCCGGGATGCGCGTTGAAGCATGCGCGCTCGATATGGTCGCCCCATATCCCGTCTCCCGATGCCATAAGAACATAGCTCCAGGACCACGGGTAATCGGAGATATCGCACGTCTCATGCTGATCTAGAGCGCTGGTACCGGCCAGCCCTTCCGACGAGGAAGGGATTCCATCGATAAGCATGTGATAGTCGAGTATGCGGCGCTGGGCAGCAACAGCGTACTTCACAAGTTCTTCCCTGCCCGTATAGAGATATAGGATGGCGGGGAGCTTGGATTGCTCCGCATAGGAAACACCGTGACCTTCGGCGGGTGTATTCGAAAACACGCGAGAGGGAGCCAGGTCCGAATAGGGGTGAAAGCGGATTTCACCGCCCATTTTATCGAGCTGGGCTTCGGCAGCCGTGGCAGCGTTGATATAGTCAGTCCACCACTTGTCGGCCATCTTCAGCAGGCGCTGGTCGCCGGTTCGCTCGTAGCACCACAGCAGCGGTTCTAGATTCGTGATATTCCGGCCGCCATTCGAATATGTGGCGTCATCGTTTAAGTAGTGTTTCCGCATCGCGTCCGCAATGGCATCGCCGTCTATGCCTTCTGGAGCGGGCTGGGCATCACCCAGGGCCATTAGGGCACGGAACAAGACTGTGTTTGGCCAACGATTGGGGCCTCCGGAACCTGCGCCGAATTGCAAACTTTGCGGGCCCAAAAATCCATTCGCGCCCGGATGATTCAGGGTATAGTCGATCGCGGCGCGCGGCTTCGCCATCACGGAGGGATCTCCGAGCAGCAGTGACAACCGCACGCTGCCATCGATCCAATAGGCCCTTTGCTCCCATTGAAACCAGTCCTTCGCATCCTCCATTCCTTCCCAATAAGGGTAGTTGAATGGGTATGTGATATCTGCCATCGCGGAAGTTAGTTTCGCCTGCTCTTCCAGGTGCGCCCGAATCCATCCCTGAGGCTGTATGGCCCCGGCCGGAAGACTGCGGAGGGCCGCATAGGGCCGGCTTGACGTCGAGGCACGTTCGGCGCCCTCCATCGCCGCAGGCAGTCCCGCCGCAAGCACGGCGGAGCCCGCCATGGCTCCCTTGATAAATTCGCGGCGGTTCAAGCTCAGTCCTTTGTCTTCCGAACTTGCATGATCCATAAAACCCTTTCCTCTTTTCCCTTCGCGGTTGAACAGCCTTCTGCCGTGATTCTTCCGCAGCGTCGCCTCCACAGGTGCATTATGCCTGGAACAATCGCGGCGCAAACTCATTCAGACAGCGCCTCCAGGTCAGCCACTCATGAGCCGTTCCGGAAGATTGATAGAGCACAGGCCGGAGTCCTTGAGCAGTTAGCTTAGCGACGTTACTCCGCAACGCATCGTTCAGTCGTACCTCCGCCGTTCCTGCTCCGAACCAGAGTAGGCGAACCTCACGGTTGAAAGTTCCTGCGGAAGTAAACACTCCACCGTATGCCGTCTTCGGGTCAAAGGGCGGCGGTGTCGGCCGGGAGGTTTGAGCCGACGAGGACTGGGGAGGCATCTTACCGAAGAAAGGCAAGCTGAAAGCCCCGATGTGGGAGAACGTGTCCAAGTGGGTGAGCGCGACCGCCATGGTTTCCATGGCCCCCATCGACAAGCCGGCCATCGCACGGTGGTCGCGGTCGGCAATCGTCCGATAAGAGTGGTCGATCATGGGAATCAGATCGTTTACTAAGACCGAGCCGAAGGCCTCAATTCGCGGCGACAGATAAGCAGAAGAAGGATCGCGGTTTCCTACACCTGAGCTATCGGTGGCGTAGGTAGCGTAGCCGCTGTCCATCACCACGATCATGGGATGGGTCTTCGGAGCAGCAGGTCCACCGAACCTCGCGAACATTGCGAAGAATCCCGTTAGCGGAGCCGGATTGATTAGATTGTCCAGAATGGACTGCACGCGGCCCTGTCGTACCCAACCAGTCTCGTCTTCCCCAGCTCCATGCTGGAGATATAACACTGGATATCTTACCTTGGAATTATCCGCCGCCTTATACCCCGCCGGCGTGTATACAATACAGCGCCGCCGCTTCCCCGTTGTCTTCGATAGATACCAACGCTCTTCAATCTCGCCCTGCGGGCCATCACGAGGAGCGTAGAACGTTGGCCTCACCGGACTGGTGGGAACATTGGGAAGGTCCGTATCTATGGACATAGGATCGGGAATCTCAATGCCGCTCGTTTCCCTGCCATTGCCCCAAAAGGTCTCGCTCCCGGGGTCGTTCATGTTCACGCCATCAACTTCAAACCAGTAGTAATGGAAACCAGTCACACTCGGCCCGATGGTTACACCCCACGCACCATTGGCGTCCTTGGTCAATGGGACAGATCCCCGGCAGAGGCCCTGGCCGCCTTTGAGTTGAACGGATGTGGCCTGCGGCAGATCCACATGGAAAATCACTCGGCCGTCGGCATAGACACGAGGGTACTCCGCCGACGCCCTATTGGTAGCGGCCGGTACCGCCTGGGCTGCTCCCGGCAACGATTCGTCAATAGGGCTGTCGTAATATCTCATCACTCATTCCTCCAACCGGCATTAGCTGTTGCTGTGCCTGGGCCATGGCTTATAATTTGGCGTCGTGGCGAGCCACAATTGATAAAAAAGCATGACCGGGTGGTAAGCGCCCCATTCAGGGCCGTCAACAGAACCCTTAAAGTAAGCTCGCGCGCCCTGCTCGGCTCGGGTCTTTCCCGGTAAATACCACTCAAACCAGCCGCCATCCTGCGTATCGAAGTAGTTGTCTCGAATGAAATCGAGCGTTTCGTGGAAGTAAGGCCACAGGTCCTCGCGGCCGTGAAGTATCGCGTACAGACCAGTCGCCTTGACTACCTCGCACTGCGGCCACCACAGCATTGGCTGCGGCTTCCCCTGCGCGCTGTATGGACCAAGACCGCCGATCGCGCTATTGTAGGTTTTGCTGATCGCAAAATCTATGATGCGGTTACCCAGATCGATAAACTTCGGATCCGCACCCAGTTGAACCGCACGGTTGAGCTCGGATGCCCACTCGAATAGGAAATGCCCGGGATTGGCAGTCGGAGCTCCCACCGGTTTCCAGTTCGCGTCATAGCAATTCGGCAGGTATCCTATCTTGTAATCGAATAGTCGCGAGATGGCGGAGAGCTCCCCTTGCATCTCCTTCCAGACCTCGGGGGACTTGGTTGCATAATACAAACCCATCATCGCCTCGAACATATGCAAATCGATGCAATGGGCCGGTCTTGCACCGCCAAACAGAGTGCCGAATTTTGGGCCTGGCGTGTTTGGCGGAGTACCCGACGACCATCCCATCGCGTCTTTGAAATCGCTCGGGGCATTGGGGCGTTCGATGGCGAGGCTGAACGCTCCTCCGGGAATCTTCTTCCAGTCGCGCGTGTAGCTGCCCCCGGCACCGAACAGTGGGCCATCGCTCATCTTGTCGCGAATCAGGCGGAACAAAGCCATGGCGTCATTCAGGTAGGTTTTGTTGTCAGTCACGCGTCCCACTGTCGCCAACGAATAGAGCGCGAAGCTCTGATAACCTGTTTTGCTGTCCTGGATCACATGGCCGTCCGACCCCACGCGCAGATAGTAACCGCCATGTTGCGGGTCATGCATCTTGGTGACCATAAAATTCGCTGCCCGGTCGATGGCGTCGCGATATTCCTCGTTCTTCTTTCCGTTCATTTCATAGACAAGAGTCATGCTCAGCAATTGGCGGCCCTGTCCGTTGATCGTAGCCTCTTCTTGCGCACCCCAGTGCTTCCACTGCCGATTCAGATCCTCTTGGATGAATCCGTTCGGGGCTACGGAATTTTTGACCCAGTAATCCATCAGGCCGTGCGTGATAGTGTCTGTCAGCCAATCGTGGCTGATATGTTCTTGGATCTGCCAGTCCGGAATGCGGGTGTTCACGTTCGGCCGACTGGTTTGTGCCGTGGTCTGCGGGCTCCCAGCGGCAGCCATGCTAACGAGTGCTACGGTAGCAACCAAGTATGTCGAGAGCCTCGTCGGACAAATCATCTATTAAACCCCTTTCCTCGGCGATTCATGTTTTCGGTGCATTCAAATACACAAACGTTATCGCTTTTACCAGACCTTATGAACGCAAGCGAGAAACACCTACCATACGGCTATCCCGAATGGATAAGTGACGCATCCCTTTGTTCCAGTGCATGCCGATATCGTGATTTCAAGACTAGAAAGACCACAAGGAGCGCAACAGAGAAGGCCGGCAAAATGAGCAGTCCCCGACCGACCCCATTGGGGTTTGGACCGGCGATCCAGCCGATAAGCGGAGAACTGATCACAAGACCGGAAAAACCGCAAGTGATCGTGAAGCCGATGGCGGTTGCGCTACCTTGCCTGAAGATATCCCCAACCAGCGACACAGTTGTTGGAAATACCGGGGCCATGCACATGCCTACCACGAAGAGGATCGCCGCCGCCCCAGTGGGGTTCCTAATGTGGAGCATGGAAAATGTCGCCACAGCCATCAGCAGCGATGCGGCAATGGTGATGGTGAGCGGACGAACCTTGATGAGCAGGGACGCCGCGAAAAGCCGCCCCAGCAGCATTCCCACTGCGAATCCGGAGAGGACGTTCAGCGCCGTCGATTCGGCAATGCCCCGCGTGATCAAGTACTTGACTATCCAGTTCCAAATGCCGAATTCGCACGCCGTATAAAGAAACGTCGCCGCTGCGAGCAGATAAAGAATCGGTCGGCGGAATACCTCGCGGGATTTTTGTGAAGATGTGCGGGGGACCGGAGAAGGCAGGCGCAAGGGCAGATGAATGAGAAAGGTCACCGCTGTCAAAACGGCGGCGGTATAGGCGATTTTCACCGCATTGGAGTGGAGGAGATTGCCCGCTACGAAGGGTGTCGCCATCCCTCCCAGACCGACAAACAGGTTCAGGAGATTGAGTACCGTGCCACGCCTGGAGTCGCTGACATCGTTCCCGAGAGCATTGGCGCCGGTGAGAACGATTCCGCCGCCCATGCCGAGTACGAACATAGCCACCATGATGGTGGCGAAGCTGTGGGCGTTGGCCAGCGCGACGAGCGAGGCCGTGATGAAGAGCAGGCCCAGCAAGACGCCGATTTTCTTGCCCCGCCGGTCCATGAGCGGGCCCACCGACACCGATGCCACGACAAGACCCAGGCCTTGCGCGAGAGCAATATAGCCTATTTGTGCGTTGGTGAGATGTACGCTACCGGCGAGACCAGGGATAATCGTCCCCAACATGGACGCGATCATTCCATAGACGAAGATTTCCAGGCAGCCGGCAAACATAAGCATCGACACGCCACCTTCCAATCATGTTCCGGCGCGGTCAGCGTGCTTCATTGACCACGATGGTTTTTAGTTCCGTCATCTCGCGCACGGTCTCGACAATGCTCTCGCGGCCGATTCCGCTTTGCTTCGCCCCACCAAAGGGAACATTACCGGGGCGGAAAGCGCAGGTTCCGTTAATCACCACACCGCCAACCTCGAGACGATTGGCGAGCTTCAGAGCGGTGCTGATATTTGAAGAAAAGACGCTCGCTTGCAGACCGTAAGGCGAACCGTTGGCAATCTCCAGAGCTTGTTCGACGTCTTTAAACGCGAGGACCGGCGCGACGGGACCGAAAACCTCGTCCTTCATGACCGGCATCTCGGGCGTCACATCGACCAAGACCGTCGGCTCGTAGAAGTTTGCCTCAACCCGCTTCCCGCCTGCAAGACAACGCGCACCCATCCGAACCGAATCCTGAACTTGCTTATCGACCTTTTCGGCCGCCGCGGAGCTAATCAGCGGCCCCAGGTTTGTTTCTTCGTTCCGTGGGTCTCCCATGTTGATCCTGCTGCGACGCTCCAGCAGGAGGTTCAAGAAATTCTTATAAACGCTCTCCTGGACCAACACTCGCTTAACCGCGCAGCAGATCTGCCCAGCGCCATTTGTCAGGCGGCCTTGCACGACGGCATCGGCAGCCGCGCCAAGATCCGCATCTTCCATGACGATCATGGCATCGGTGCCGCCCAATTCGAAGACGAGCTTCTTGAGCGATCCGGCAGTTTTGCCTTCGATAATCTTTGCCGTGCCGAGACTGCCGGTGAAACTGATCACGCGAATTTCCGGACTGGTCAGAAGCTCGTCGCCAAGTTCCTGCGGGTAACCCGTGAGCATTTGCATGCCGTCACCGGGCAGACCGGCTTCGAACATCAACTGACCTATTCGCAGTAGTGTCAGTGGACAGGATTCGGGCAGTTTCACGATTACCGCGCATCCCGCGGCGATAGCTCCAGGGATCTTGTGCGCGAAAAGCTCGACCGGATAATTGAACGGAATGATCCCAAACACAATGCCGACGGGCTGTCGCACGGTGTAGGCGATCATCCGCTCCAGTCCCGGGACTCCATCCATGGGCAAATAGTCGCCCCGAATCCGCTTGGCCTCGTCCGCGAAATCCTCGAACAGGCGCCGCGTTGTAACCATCTCGGCTCGACATTGGGTGATTGTCTTGCCGTTTTCAGCGGTAAGCAATTGGCTCAGTTCTTCCAGGTGAGACCCAATTAAATCCGCCGTCCTTCTTAAAATAGCGCTTCGTTCATGCGCGGGTAGGGATGCCATGACATCCCTGCCCCTGCATGCGGAAGCGATGGCCTGCTTTACATCCTCGGGACCCGCCTGAGGTACGCACTCAATCACTTCATCGGTTGCGGGGTTACGCACCGGGAATGTGTGTCCGAGAGCCGATTCCACAGGTTTTCCAGCAATAAGCATCCTCATGGCGTCACGCGTTAAACCCTCTCCATAAAGAACAAGCTATCGTTGCCCGGCAGTTTTACATCGCCGCGACGACACCTGTCAAGGCAGATTCATCAGGAGTTTGGTCAATTGTGCATAGACAGCTTTTCGATACAGGGGGGGAGAGGTAAACAGAATACCCCCCGGGCCGGTATATCCGTCGCGTTCACCGGAAGTCGGCCGAAGGGCGGCCCGAGAAAGCTAGCTATTGGGCCACAAGGGCGGCCGTCATCTCTTCGCTACATCCAGCGGATCCGCCGGATGAAGCGCGAATAACCAGTTCGAAATTCAGCAGAACGTCCCGCGGGGGGCGACTGGGATCCAGAAACCGCTGAGCCATCAGGGCGATTGCCGACCTGCCGATCTCATGACAGGGCTGGCGAATCGTAGTCAGCGGCACCGGCAACAGACGTGCATATTTCACATCGTCAAAGCCCGCCAGCTTGATGTCCTCCGGGACGCCGATTGACATGGAGCCAAGCACCTGCATCACGTGGGCCGCCATATAGTCGTTGGAACAAACAATTCCGTCGGGCCTGAGCTCTTCGATCATCTGCCGGATCGAGGCTGTCTCGGAAGGTTCGACATGCCGGATAAAATCAGCGTGGAATTCGGCCCCGCCAGTAAGCAGAGCTTCGCGATAGCCGAAGGACCGGGCAACGCAGCTTGGAGCCGGCCAAACTCGGCCGATAAAGATCACGCGTTTGCAACCTGCTGAAAGCAGATGAGTAGTGAGAACATAGCCGGCACGCCTGTTATCGAGGCTCACGAGGTCGTAATTGCTGCGGTTCGGAAAGCCGACAAAATCCCGATCGATCAAAACGACGGGAATCCCCGCGCCGCGAAATTGTTCGGCGATGCGGCCGTTCACGATGTCCTTCTCCGCCGTGTGTTCCAAGGGGGCGAAAAAGACGCCCGAGACCTTCCGCGCAATCCACTGCTTGCACCAGTCTCGCGCCATTTGCTCTACGCTGCGCGAGTCGTCCGGCGACTTTCCCCATAGCAAAACGTGGTGTTCCGACAGATGCGCTTCGGCCATGCCACGGCAGATCGGCTCAAAGATTTCGGTGTCCCCTAAGCCGGGTATCAGCAACCCAAACGTGAATCCATCCTTCAACGCAGCGCCGGAGACATAGCTGCCGGACCCTGCCCGCCGTTCGATAAAACCACTGAGTTGAAGCTCTCGGAGCGCCCGATTCACCGTCAGTCGCGAGGCGCCGAAGAGCTTCAGGAGCTCCGATTCGCTGGGCAGCCGCGCGCCCCTTTTGTATTCGCCGGTGACGATGGCCCCCTTGAGGGCGTCGTGAATCTGCCGGTATTTCGGCACCATCGATATGCCAGGTTCCATAAACTCATTACCATATCACATCGTCCATCCTGTCCTGTCCCTCCATCTCGCAGCGCCCGCACCATTTCATCCCTATTCGGGCGCTTCAATCCCTACCCTGACCCATCCGCCCCCTCCACGTCGCTCACAACCTGTCTATACAGGCCAGATCGACATACGTTCGTTTAATCCCTTGACAGACATGCAAATAGGTATTACAAGTCTTGGGAAGTTGGAACCGAGGCCAGACGATGCCGCGAAGCCACTTCCCTACCCGTTTTGAGGCAGCCTTGCCGAATATCAATCGCAACGAGAATTGCCGTGCGGCAAATCCCGCCAACTCGTGGCCCATGCTCTACGCTCGCCGTCGCAATCTGCCTGACGGTTCTGACCGTGCTTCATTTGGGGTACGCGGGCCAGTGATACCAGTCGCGCTGTTGTGCCCGGCACGAAATCAAGTCCAGTTATGGGGTACTCAGGCCTAGGTTCCATATTGCTTCAACATTCAAGGAGGTAATCAGTCCATGGCTAGAATCCAGTTCGCCGCTGCACTAAAGATCGAATCGCCTATGAAAACAGCTATGAACGCCGCCAATACCGTTCTTCTGCTGCTCCTCCTGATTGCATTTACGCCGCTGATCGCTCATGGGCAAACCACGTTTGGGACGATCGTTGGCGCTGTCACTGATCCAAGCGGCGCGGCTGTATCCGGCGTCACAGTGACCCTCACAAGCGAAGCGACAGGCCAAGTCCGCACGATGAACTCGACCTCGGCCGGTACGTACTCCTTCGTCAATCTCGATCCGGGATCATATAACCTGACCGCCGAACAAACCGGGTTCCAACAGATCCACCGAAACGGTATAGTCGTTCTGGTCGGCAGTACCGCCCGAGCGGACATCACCTTGCAAGTGGGAAGCACCAGCACGCAAGTCGTAGTTACGGCTGCACCGCCGCTCCTGCAGACGGACTCGGCGAGTCTGGGATCGGTGATCGAACAGCGCACCATCAAGGACATGCCGCTGAGTGGCCGCAACGTCGACAATCTGCTAACTCTGGTGCCGGGCGTGGTGGCCCAAGGCAGCACCTATGGCAACCCCTCGACAAACCCGATTGCCCTCGGTAACTACCAGATCGGCGGAGGCTTCGGCAATCAGAGCATCTTCTTTGTCGATGGTGTTCAATCGAACATCCCGGAGAATAACTCGAACGTGATGATCCCTAGCCAGGACGTTGTATCCGAGTTTAGGGTGTCCACCAACAACGTCAGCGCCGAATTTGGCGGCTTTGCCGGCGGCGTCGTCAACATCAGCACGAAGTCCGGCACGAACGAGCTTCATGGATCGGCCTATGAGTACCTGCGAAACAAGGTGCTGAACGCAAACGACTTCTTCAGTAACCGCCATGGGCATGCACGTCCTCCCTACGTGCAAAATCAATACGGCTTTACGATTGGCGGCCCGGTAAAGAAGAACAAGCTCTTCTTCTTTACGGGGATGGAGTGGGAGCCGGTTCGATCGGCTGCTACTTCGATTACAACGGTCCCCACCACCCAGATGGTAGGGGGCGACTTTTCAGCCCCCGGACTTCCACCGATCTATGACACGAGTACGGGACAACAATTCCAATACAATGGCAAGTTGAACGTCATTCCTCCCAACCACATTGACGCCGCAATGACTAACTTACTAAAACTTGAATACCCGGCGCCGAACGTTCCGAATGCGATCACAAACAACTTCATTACAGTTCAGACGAATGCTTACAACCAAAAGCAATACAATGCGCGCATGGACTGGATAGTTAGCCAGAAGGATACCCTCTTCGCACGGTATGCACATTGGAGCGTTCAATCCGTAGGCTCAAATGTTTATGGATTACCGGCAACCAAGCCCAACCCAAGTGGGTTTCGCGATGATGAGGCGATCATCGGCAACACCTACACCATCAATCCAACAACCGTCGCGGATGTCAGGCTCTCATACCTCAGATCGTATTTCTTCACGTATCCCACTGGTTTGGGAACAGATATTTCCTCCGCTTCACCCGGAATCGCAGATATGGTCCGGCAGCAGGGACAACACATTCCACTTGCTTTTAGCTGGGCTGGAACTCCAATTGCCGGTGTCGGCGCCGGCGCTCAACTTTATTGGTACAACAATATCTACACTCTCTCCGGCAGCATTACCAAGATCCTGGGGCGCCATACGATCAAGGGAGGTGGGAACGTGCGTCAGGTCTCCTGGATCGCTGCTCCCGACAGTAATGGCGGAACCATGCTCTTCACTGCGCAGGCCTCCGCCAACCCCTCTTTTCCAGGCTCAGGCTATGCCTTTGCTTCGGGCCTCCTTGGAACTCCCGATACCATGTCAACGCTTCAGGTCGGAGGCAGTAGAGCGTTTTTCCACAACTACAGCTTCTATGCAACCGACACCTATCAGGTTACGCGAAAGCTGACCGCAGACCTTGGCCTCCGTTGGGACCAGCCGGGATCGTACTCGGAAGTGAACAACTACAATACAGTCATTCTGCCCAATGCCGCCAGCCCACTGGGAAGCATCTCCAATCCGGCCACCGGCATGACTCAGGAGCTCAAGGGCGACCTGGCGCTGGTGGATAGCCCGGATTATCACTCACGCAGGGAGGAGCAACTGCACTATGATCTGTTCGCCCCGCGGGTGGGGCTTGCCTACCGCGCTTTGACAAATACGGTACTTCGCCTGGGGTATGGCGTATCTTATCTCCCGTCGACACTCTCGCAGGACGGCCCCAACAGCTCCAGTATCAACTCGTCTTTAACATCGCTGAAAAACTCGTACAATTCGAACAACACATTCAGTCATGTCACTACGACCGTATCGAACCCGTTCCCCAGTGGCATCATTCAGCCGCCCAGGAGAAATTCTGCTGCCCTCACCGCGTTGTACGGCCAGAACGTTCAGTCTCGTATTCCGAATCAGGCATACAGCTACGTACAGCAATGGAACGCGGCAGTTGAGAGACAGTTGGGTAAAAGCGCCAGCTTTAGCTTGGCGTATGCCGCAGCCAAAGGCACCCATCTCCAAATGGCCGGCGCGGCGACGTGGTCTGCCCTGAATATCAATCAGCTCCCCGACGGCTATGACTCAATGGGAAGCGATCTTTTGACGCAGGTTCCCAATCCTTTCTATGGAATCATCACCACGCCTGGCCCGCTGTCGGGTCGAACGGTCATGAAGGGCCTGCTCTTGAAGCCGATGCCCCAGTACAACTATGTGACCGCGGCCGGCTCCAGGTCCGGAGCTTCTACATATAATGCGCTGCAAGCCTCATTCAAGAAGCAGTTTTCTGACGGTGGCATCATTACAGCCGCCTACACATGGTCAAAGCTTCTCTCGAACACGGATAGTATCACTGCATTTCTCGATGTGACCAACTTCGGAAACTTCTACGTAGGCGGCGTCCAGGATAACAATAATCTGCAAGGCGAAAAATCGCTCAGCCTCAATGACTATCCGCAGGTGCTCACGATCTCATACGGGGTCAACCTTCCCTTCGGAAGAGGGCAACGATTCCTGTCATCAACTCCGGTGAATGGCCTGGTCGCCGGATGGAGAGTCAACGGAATCACTTCCTTTATTGCCGGGACGCCTTTGGCCATCGGTGCAAACGCAAACGATACGAGAACACCGAACTACCTGATGCAGGATTTCGGAGCAGGTGGCTATCTGCAAAACCAGAACGGTTTAGAACCTCTAAGGCCGAATCTGGTGCCGGGCTGCAAGAGGAAAGAGCCTGGCTCAGCCGTTGCTCGCGTGAATTCCGGAAAGTGGTTCAACACAGCTTGCTTCACGCAGCCGGGCAGCTTCCAATTTGGCAATGAGCCGCGCGCCGACACCGTGCTGAGAAGGGAGGGCGTGGACAACTGGGACTTCTCCATCGCCAAGACCACAAACCTCGCAGAGAAGTTCACATTGACGTTCGATACGGAATTCTTCAACGTCTTCAACCGCGTTCAATTTGGGCCGCCGTTTGAAGCCAGCTACAGCGGTCCCAACTGGGGCGCCGTTACATCCCAAGCCAACAGCCCGCGCCTGATTCAGTTCGGTCTGCGCATTACGCGGTAATGGGGCGGTAATCCATGCCGGGAGTGTCATTCGCGGTAGCATGACACTTCCGGTTCCGCTGAGTACATATTCCGCTGAGGGCGAGCGCGCATCCGGAGGCAGCCGGGAGCCGCTCAGATGGTATCTGCACTTTGCAGTTAACAAAGCCCGGTGCTCGTCCCGGGCCTATGGGATATTGGAGCTGACTGTTCTTCTGAGCTTCCTGATCTCGGTCATTCAGAATTTGCGGAGCCGAATACGACCCTCGGGCCCGATTCCGGAAGGTTATGCGTGAGGAAGATTAGCCGACGGGACATTTTGCGCGGTTCGGCAGGATTGGCATGCATCGCGGCTTCGCGCGTGCACATCGCGCGTGCTCTATCTGTTGTTGGCCCACGTGCGCATTGGGATGTCAGATCGGCTGCGAAGTTAGCTCTGGACCCGCGGCGACCGCAGTATCACCTGTTGCCAAAAGCCAACTGGATGAATGATCCTGACGGGCCGATCTACTGGAAGGGCAACTACCATATGTTTTTCCAGTACAACCCTAACGGAGCTTACTGGGGCGACATGCACTGGGGCCATGCGGTGAGCCCGGATATGATTCACTGGCGGCATTTGCCGGTGGCTCTCGCCCCAACGCCCGGCGGTCCAGACGCTGCTGGATGCTTTTCAGGAAGTTCACTGATCGATGGCGACCGCCTGGCGGTGCTGTACACCGGTGTGGTTGCGGTTCCCACGACGGAAGCCACTCTTTATGACGGCGTGCACAGCTTCCGCGAATCACAATGCCTGGCATATTCCAATGACTCCGACCTGAAGTTCTGGACCAAGCTGCCGGACCCCGTGATTGCCGCACCGCCGAAGCACCTATCGGTTACCGGCTTCCGCGATCCATCTCCATGGAGACATGGCAATGAGTGGCTAATGACGGTTGGATCGGGCTTCCCGCAGAAGGGCGGTGCGGTGCTCCTCTATCGTTCGCACAATCTGCGCCATTGGGATTACCTCCATCCGCTG
>JANWJB010000020.1 GCA_025449575.1 Acidobacteriaceae bacterium | reverse complement strand
TGAAGCTGGAGGTTCCGGGCATCCACAAGGACGATCTCGATATTCGTGTTGAAAATAACACTCTGACGGTGCGAGGCGAGCGCAAGTTCGAGAAGGAGGAAAAGGAAGAGAACTTCCATCGCGTGGAGCGCCGGTACGGCAGTTTCTATCGCTCCTTTACTCTACCCGGCACCGTGGACCCAGAGCATCTCAAGGCCGACTATGAAGACGGCGTTCTACGCCTGAGGGCGGAAAAGCGCGCCGAGGCGAAGCCGAAGCAGATCAAAGTCAATGTAGCGGGCGGCAAATCGGTCGAGGCGGCAGGTCATGGGAAAGCCGAGAAGACCGAGACGGCCAAAACGGCCTAAGGGCGGATTCGCGATAGGTGTACCGCGAGGCAGGTGCACCATACGCGGCTTTTTCCGTGAAGAAAAGCCGCACTTCTCGAACCACGGTGGCGGCATAGCAATCGTGAATTCGCTCTAAGGGTGCTCGGAGTATTCGAAAACGGTAGAGAAGCGGGTTCGGCGTAGCGGCAAATGGCAGCGTGATAACGCACACTGCACGGATGCGGCGCCGGACTCGTCTCTTTTTTCTTCGGCAACAGAAGTAGGCAGCAACGATCCGCAGCAGAAGATCCGCAGGGCAACTGAAATCCGCAGCAGGAGCAAACTGAATGGCGATTCGTTGGGAGAAATTGACTTTGAAATCGCAGGAAGCGATCCAGCAGGCCAGTGCGCTGGCGGCGGAGAACGGCAATCCCGAGTTGCTTCCCGTGCATCTGTTGGCCGCACTGCTGGGCGACCGCGAGGGAGTGATTGTTTCCCTGCTGGAAAAGATTGGAGCGTCTTCCAGCGAGGCGTTGAGCCAGGCCAACCGCGCGATTGAGGCATTGCCCAAGGTTTCCGGCGGGGGCGCTCAGCCGGCGCTTTCCTCCAGCCTGCAAAAACTGATGGATCAGGCTTTCAAGGAGGCGCAGAACTTCAAAGACGAATACGTCTCCACCGAGCATCTTCTGCTCGCGCTGGCGCTGCAGAAAAACGATCCGGCGCAGTTGCTATTGGCGTCGCAGGGAGCCACGCATGACGCGATTCTGAAGGCTCTGACGGCGGTGCGCGGCAGCCAACGGGTGACCGACCAGAATCCCGAAGCCAAATACCAGGCGCTGGAGCGGTACGCGACGGATTTGACGGAGCGCGCACGCCGGGGCAAGCTCGACCCGGTCATCGGGCGCGATGAAGAGATTCGCCGGGTGATGCAGGTGCTCTCCCGTAGAACCAAAAACAACCCAGTGCTGATTGGCGAGCCCGGCGTAGGCAAGACGGCCATTGTGGAGGGACTGGCGCGGCGGATCGTCTCCGGCGACGTTCCCGAACTGCTGCGCGACAAGCGCGTGATCGCGCTCGATCTTGGCGCAATGCTGGCGGGAGCCAAGTATCGGGGTGAATTTGAAGACCGGCTGAAGGCGGTGCTCAAGGAAATCGAGGAGTCCGAAGGCCGGATCATCTTGTTCATCGATGAGCTGCACACGCTGGTGGGCGCGGGCGCGGCGGAGGGGGCGATTGACGCCTCCAACATGCTCAAGCCGCCGCTGGCGCGGGGTGAGCTGCGCGCCATCGGCGCAACCACGCTGACCGAGTACCGCAAGTACATCGAGAAAGACGCGGCGCTGGAGCGGCGCTTTCAAACGGTGCTGGTCGACGAGCCGACGGTCGAGGATACGATCGCCATTCTGCGCGGACTCAAGCAACGCTATGAGGCGCATCACAATGTGCGCATCAAGGACTCGGCGATCGTAGCCGCGGCGACGCTCTCGCATCGCTACATCAGCGACCGTTTTCTGCCCGACAAGGCCATCGATCTGATTGACGAGGCGGCGGCCTCGCTGGCCATCCAGATCGGTTCGGTGCCGACGGAGATCGACCAACTGGAACGGCAGACGACGTCGCTCGAAATTGAGCGCGAGGCGTTGAAGCGGGAGAGCGACGCGGGGTCAAAAGAGCGCCGGCAAATCATCGAGCGCGAGCTGGCCGCGCTGAAGGAGCAGACCTCGGCGTTGCGCGCGCGCTGGCAGCGGGAGCGCGAGGCGATCGCCCGCATTTCCGAGCTGAAGAAACGGATCGAGTCGCTGCGCTTCGAGATGGAGGAACAGACGCGGAAGGGCAATCTGGAGCGCGCGGCCGCTATCCAATATGGCGAGCTGCCCAAGCTTGAGGAGGAGCTGCGGCGGCTGAGCGCCGGACAGGACGAAGCCGGCGCCGGTGACCGGATGCTCAAGGAAGAGGTCGACGAAGAAGACATCGCACGAATTGTCAGCAAGTGGACCGGGATACCGGTGGCCAAGATGCTGGAGAGCGAGAAGCGCAAGCTGGTGGAGATGGAGGCACGGCTGCGTGAGCGGGTCATCGGCCAGGACGAAGCGCTGGCCAGCGTGGCCAACGCACTGCGGCGTTCGCGCGCCGGCCTGAGCGATCCGAAGCGGCCTATCGGGTCATTCATCTTTCTGGGACCTACCGGGGTGGGAAAGACGGAGACGGCGCGGGCGCTGGCTGAATTTCTCTTCGACAACGAGCAGGCGTTGATCCGCATCGACATGTCCGAGTACATGGAGAAGCACGCGGTCGCGCGGCTGATTGGCGCGCCTCCCGGCTATGTGGGCTATGACGAAGGCGGCCAGTTGACGGAGGCGGTGCGGCGGCGCCCATACTCCGTGGTGCTTTTCGACGAGATCGAGAAGGCGCATCCTGACGTCTTCAATGTGCTTTTACAGGTGTTGGACGATGGGCGGCTCACCGATTCCAAGGGCCGCACGGTGGACTTCAAGAACACGGTGCTGATCATGACGTCGAATCTGGGCGCGCACCTGCTCCAAGGAGAGAATCTGAACAGCGAGGCCGCCTTCGACGCGGTGCGGGAGCAAGTGATGGACCTGGTGCGGCAGAGCTTCCGGCCGGAGTTCCTGAATCGCGTGGACGACATTGTGATCTTCCGTCCGCTGGGCGAGGAGCAACTGGAGAGCATCATCGATCTGCGGTTGGCGGACTTGCGCAAGCTGCTCGGAGAGCGGAAGATGACGCTGGAGCTCACTGGAGAAGCGCGGCGGCAATTGCTGCTGACGGGTTATGACCGGCAGTATGGAGCACGTCCGCTGAAGCGGGCTATCCAGCGGCTCATCCAGGATCCGCTGGCCGTCAAGATTCTGGATGGCGAGATGGTGGCTGGAGATACGGTGCGCGTCGACGCCGACCCGCTGCACAATCGCATGCGCTTCGAAGTGGTGGAGCGGCAGGAGGCAAAATCGCCGGCATGAAACAGGCAACATTCGTACTGTTGACGCGTGGGAGAGAGAATCGAGCCGGGAAACGGTCGAGGGCCTGGAGAACTTTCAGGAGCGGAGCGCACCAACACGAATGAAAGATGCCGGCGGGCGGGTAGTGTTGGTGACGGGCGCATCCTCCGGGATCGGGCGGGCCTGCGCGGAGTATCTAGGGCGACGCGGGTTCCGGGTTTATGGGACGTCCCGGCGGGCGGCTGCCCTGCCGCCTTCAGGCGCGCAGGCAGCCCAGGCTCTTGCGCCGTGTTTCACCATGTTGAGGATGGACGTCACCGACACGCAGTCGATCGACGACGGAGTGGGATGGATTCTCAACCGGGAAGGGCGCCTCGATATTCTGGTGAACAATGCGGGAATGGGCATCGCGGGGCCGGTGGAGACCACCTCTCTTGACGAGGCCAGGAAACAGTTTGAGGTGAATTTCTTCGGCGTGTTTCGCCTTTGCCGCGCGGTGCTGCCCACGCTGCGCCGGCAAGGCGGCGGCTACATCCTCAACATCGGCTCGATCGGCGGAGCGATCGCGATTCCCTACCAGGCGTTTTACAGCGCATCGAAATTCGCGCTGGAAGGCCTGAGCGAGGCGTTGCGTCTCGAAGTGGGGCCGCTGGGCATTCGCGTAGTGGTGGTCGAGCCGGGGGATCACAAAACGCGATTCACCGAGAATCGCCAGCCCATCGCCAGGGCAAACGAGGAGAGCATCTACAGCCGGCCGTTTCGCAGCGCGCTAGCGCGGATGATGGAAGACGAACAGGCGGGGCCCGATCCCGACAAGGTCGCGCGTCTGGTTCACAGGATTGTAGAAACGCGCAGTCCCAGACTGCGCTATACGGTCGGCAAAGCAGAACAGCGCGGCGCGGTCTGGATCAAACGTCTTCTTCCCTACAGCGTGCTGGAGCGCGGAATGCGGCGCTACTATCGCCTGTAGGAGGAGCATCTGGAGCGGATTCACGATTGCTATGCCCCAGCCCGGTTCGAGCGGTGCGGCTTCTCCTAACGGGTGCATCTACTTCGGGTACACCTATGCTAAATCCGCTCTAGCTCAATTCAGCCAAGGGAAAGGAGCGGTGGCTGCGGGACGGCTCCAAATAGTTCTGCCGGTGCGTCGTGACCAGAAACTTGGTGAAGCCGGTGTTCTCGTCGGGCAGGTTGTACTTCTTCTGCATCTCGACGCTATCCATCTCTTTGCGCACTTTCTCAAAGAGCTGTGCCGATGGGCAGAAACCGATGAAATGGACACCGGGGCGCGGGGCCGGGCTCACCGGGGCGCCGGCATTGAACTCGAATGGATTCTCAACCGTGTCGAAGTCTTGCCGAAGGAAAAGAACGGTGCCCTTGGGCAGGCGGTCGCCGTATACGGTAACGGTGTCTTTATCCAAGCGGCTGAGGAACTGCATCTGCGCGTTATGGCCGATAAGACCGTGTTGCTTCGCATCCTCCTCCATCTGTTCCTTGAAGGTAGTGGTCTGCGGCGCCTGGGAAGGCGAGAGAACCTCCGGCGCTTCAGTCCGGCGCGCGTGAAACATGCGCTGCAGACGCCCCTTGTGGTCTAAGCCATACCAGCCTTCAAGATCGATCGCGATATGGGAAAGGTGCATCATGGTGCCGTTGGCGAAGTAGCTCTCCGGCGTCTGATCCGTATAGCCGGGGATGGTTTCGAAGCTCGGCAACGTGCCTTGAGCAAGCCCATGCACATGGCTGGAGGTAAAGCCCATAAACAGCATCGCGCCGGCGGGAATCTTATCCGCTCCGGGGATACCCAGACGCGTCGCCATTGTGCGCGGCATGCCGCGACCGGCAAAACCGCGCCGGATCGAGGTTACCGTGAAGAGATCACCGACATATACGCTTTTTACCGGAATGCCATTCAGGGTTTGCGTGCCGGGCTGGAAGAGGGCCCGCATCACGTCACTGAGGTGCTCGTTGTAGTCGCTTTTGAAGTGAAAAGAGATGTCATTCTGTTCGAGCACCAGATCGGCAGGATCTTTCGGGAAGCGAATTGCATCGATCACTGCCCAGTCCCCCGGCTTACCATTTTCGAGAGCACGCGGCATCATCTTATCCGTCACCGCGGCAGGAATAAATTCTTTGAAGTAAGGCAAGCCGTAGGCCACTTGAATCAGAATGCCGCCAGGCTGGAGCGGATAGATGCGTTCAATTTCTTCCAGGGCCGCGCGCAATCGCTTCTGCCCCTGCCGCAGCGCCGCAGCATCCCCTTTCGGCAAATTGAGCCGGGCGGTGACGACGGAATGCCACAGAGGTACGCATGCCACGGGAACATCGAGGTGATTCTCAACATTGACCCCGGGCAGCTCATATTGCGTTTTAGGAGGCTCGGAATATGATCTTTTCGCGTAGTCGACAACTCCTGCCCAATCGAATGCGGCGGTAGTTTCCAAAGTCTTGTCTCCTTGTTTATTGAAAGGGCATGTCTGCTTCGAGGGTCGGCGGCGTGCGCAGGGATTTCTCAGTCGATGGAGTCGAGCGACGCACCGAAATGGCTTTCATTTTTTATTGTACTGCTTGCGATGGGGCGCGGCGGAGCGAGCGGCGAGCGTCAACGCCCCGAGGCGAGGGGGATAACTGCGCCTGCAACAGATTCCTTCAAGGGAGCCGCGCAGAATCGGCCCTAAAGCGGATTCACGATTGCCAGCCCCACCATGGTTCGAGAGGCGCGGCTTTTCTTAGCGGAAAAGCCGCATAAGGTGTATTTGCCTGTGGGTACACCTATCGTGAATCCGCCCTAGGCGCTCTTAATGATGAAAACAGTTTTGTCGTCGATGCGGTCGGGTTCGCCGATCTGCCGCAGACGATCGTCGTTCGCGACGGCATAGTCGAGAATCGCGTTGCAGATAGATTTGGGCGACTCGCGTTTATGCTGCTGCACGATCTGCTCGATCACATGCCGGTCGCGGTCATCGGCGCCATCGTAGACTCCGTCGGTGTAGAGAAAGAGGATGTCTCCGCCACCCATCAAAGTGATCGCCGACAGGTCGGAAGATCTCAGTTGCTTTCTGCGGAATCCGATCGAGGCATACCGGCTCTGGTCGGGGTGGTCCTCGGGGATCTCGAGTCCCAAGGCTGGGAAATGCGCGACGAAGCTGTCGCCGATATCCACAAACCGGCCAAACTCCGCGGAAAAAATCAGCGGCGGAGGATGCCCGAAATTCACGAAGCGGAAGAGGCCGCCGGGGTGTATCTCCCCGTAGATCATGGTTGCGATCTCGCGCGGACTCACATCGGTATTCCCGCTGAGCGCGTTGCGGGCAGTAACGGATCGGGCGAGCCGGAGATTGATTCTCTCGAACATATCGGGCGTCGTTTTTCCGTTGCGGTCCAACTCGGCGAGCATGGCGGTGTGAAAGGTGTCATGCACGGTCGATGCGATCTTCGCGGCGATCACCCCATGCCCCTGGGCATCCACCAGCAGCACTCCCGCAGTGGTATAGAGGTCAGGCAGCTCTTCAGCGATTTGCAACTGCTCGGAGCTTTTCGCCTTTCTGTATTCCACAGCGTCCGCGGGCTTGAAACCCGGCCTCGACTCCAACCATTGCACATGAGCGTCGACGCCGTTGCGCGGCGTCGCCCCAGGCGGAAGCGGCTCCAGATACTTCTCAGCCAACTTATTGGCGCGGGCGATTCGTCCATCGATGTTATAGCGCTGCTGAAAATTGATGTATTCAAAGAGGTCGCCGCCTACTCTCCCGGCCGGAATCGAGTTCCCGTACATCTCAATCCCAGGGAGCCGGGGAATCGCACCTTCGACCGGCATCAGCCGCTGGCGGAGATAGTCGTCGATATCGGCGTCGACCGGTTCCGGCGCCGTATTCGGGATCCCGGATGGCATCATCCCTCTCATTCTTTGAAGACTGGAATTTCCACCATTGTAGCGAAATTTGCGCCCGGGAAACTACGCCTGGAGGGTCTCTGCGGGTAAGCGGAAGCCTGAATTCATGGGACATTCATCCGGAAGTAACCAAGGGCGGCCGCTGCTTATCCCGATCCGCAAGCTGAGGAGCCGAAACAGGATAGGGCAGCATCCCGGAAGAGAAGGAACAACGCGTAAGAGGCGTTCGACACCGCTCCCCCGATGGCGCCGCCGCAGGATCAGGGTCAGCTCCGCGCCAAGGACTAGAGAATCGCGGGTTTCTAGCCGTAGCGCAGGTTCGTAACGATCCAATCGACCATGCTGGATACCGTGGCACTTGTCCGCTTCACTCCATCCATGACCGCGCCGATGGCCGTGAGGATCGCAATCAACGCAATGAGGCATTGCGCGATCACGCAGTAGAGTGATCCGGTTCGCGAGACATAAACTTCGAGATACGCGAGATACGCCGCAAATCCCAGGCCGATCCACGAGAATAGAAGTGTCCACCCCTGCCGGCGGTACCACGCCAGCAAAGCCAGTAACAAGTAGCCGACCACGCCGATCGCCGCCACCGGGATCGGACCGGCCATCGAGGACCGGCTGTGATTGAAGACGCCGCTGTCGAACGGCCATGGCGAGGCCGAATAGCGAGCCCGCAAAGCCAAAGACGAAACGGCGATGCCGCAGACAGCCAACACAACAATAAGTTTTCGCACGGGATCTCCCTCTTCAATTGAAACACATGATCGCGGCGCCTTTGCTTCAGGGGCGTTCGGCGGCCAGCTCGGGAGACGATTGAAGTCAGCGGCATGCCCGCTCTTTTGCTTTGCCGTAAGCCGCCGGCGGTGTGATTTAGACCTCTAAGAACGCGCGTGAATTTCGGTCCAACCTTTCCGCCGTTCCCTATCGCCGTGCGGACTCCACTCCAGGGTCGATAGGGATTCGGAGCTGCGCCTGGCAGCCATGCCCGAGAGGGAGGTTGACCAGGGAGAGGGAGCCGCCAAGCCCTTCGCAGATTTGCCGCGCCAGAGCGAGACCCACACCGCTACCGCCGGCCTTGGTGGTGTAGAAGGGAACAAACAAGCTGGATGGATTCATCACGCCGGCACCGTTGTCGGTGACCAGAATCTCGACGAACTCGCCGTCGCGCCGCCAGGAGAGACTTACGGCCGGATCGGGGGAGAGAGAAGAGCCGGGCTCCGGAGAACGCGCAAGAGCGGCCTCCACC
>JANWJB010000019.1 GCA_025449575.1 Acidobacteriaceae bacterium | reverse complement strand
TGCAGATGGATGCTTGCCCTCTGACCCTTTTCATATGCGTAGCCGTCCCCGCCATCTTCATAGAGAAGAAAGTCGGCGTTTTTGCCGGGGTAAATGCGAATTTCGAGGGGATCTTCCTTGCCGGCTGCGGACTGCACCACCGGACCCATCGGCACGATGCTGCCCGCCTTCACCATGATCGGAATTCGGTCCAATGGAGCATCCGCCTGGATCGTTTGGCCGCCGCGATAGGTTTTTCCGGTCCAAAAATCCACCCAGTCATTCGCTGCGGGCAAGACCACTGCGCGGCTGGTTGCGTGAGGCGATGTAACTGGATTTATCAAAAGAGAGTCGCCAAAGAAGAACTGGTCACTGATGTCTCTCAATGATGGATCGTTGGGGTAAACGAACGGCAACGCTTTCATCATGATCTGGCCATGGCTGGTGACGCCCCATGCGGAGGAGTAGATGTATGGCAGCAAGCGATAGCGAAGTTGATCGTACTCCGTCAGAATCTTCTCCACCTGGGGACCGTAGTTCCACATCTCTGTTCTGGAATGGAAACCGTGTATCCGGAAAATTGGGGAAAACGTACCGAACTGAAACCATCGAATGAGCAGTTCGTGATAATCCGGCGATGTATATTGATCCGCCGGACGGAAGAAACCGCCAATGTCCGTCGTCCAATAAGGAAAGCCCGACATCGCGAAACCGAGACCGGCGGGAATCTGCCGTCGCAGGGTCTCCCAATTCGCTGAAATGTCGCCGGACCAGGAAATGGACCCATTGCGCTGCTGCCCGGCAAACGCGGAGCGGGATAGGATGACGACGCGCTTGCTCTGCGTGGTGGCTCTTTGGCCATCGTAGACCGCCGAGGTTTCGTACAGCGGATATGCGTTCCGAACGAGTTTTCCCGGTCCCAGAAAGGTATTGTCATTTTTGAGAGGATCGCCCTCCGGCTCAGAGGCGTCGAGCCACCATCCATCCAATCCGATACTGAATAGGTTGCGGTTGATGTCGGACCAATAGAGCTTCTGTGCCTTTGGATCGAATAGATCCACCCAATCCTCAGACTCCTTGGCCTCCCCCGGCTCGCCGTTGCTCGCGGCACTTCTAAGGACGAGATGGTCATTCCTAAACTGTTGGTCGACCGCCGTCTGCACTCCAAATTTTGCCCAGACCGAGATAACCATGTGCAAGTTCTGCGCATGCAATTGAGACATCATCTCTTTGGGGTCCGGATAGTTGCTTTCATCGAAGCGCAACGCGTTCCAGCCGTATTTTCCCCAATATTGCCAATCCTGAACCATCACATCCACCGGAATCTTCCGATCGCGAAATTCCTTCGCGATATCAAGGATTTGCTTTTGACTCGAGTAGCGCTCGCGACATTGCCAGAATCCATAAGCCCAGCGCGGCAGAAGCGGAGCGGCGCCGGTAAATTCCCGATACTCGGAGATGATTTGGCTGGGTTGCGGGCCGTAAAAGAAATAATAGTCAACTGCATTGCCCGCTTGAGAGCCAAAGGCCATGGAGTCAGAAGGAGCACGGACGAATAAGTGGGTGTTGCCACCAGACTGGGCCACGAGCTTATAGGTTGTGTCCGCACTCAAGTTTATTTTTCCACCGGCGGATTCGGGGACCCACATATTGGTTATGTCTATGACGTTTTTTCCGTCAATTGCGAGATGGAGCTTGGATCGGAAATTGCCGGTCAACAAGAATCCGTATTCTCCTGCCGGCCCGGTGTGGAATGTTCCTGCCCCCGCTGAGTCCAATGGGATGGCCTCAGTAGCCGGGTCGAAATCCGTCAGTGAGGGGTTATTCCATAGGAGGCCATACCCATTGGTCGAGAGAAGAAATGGGATGGCGATATTTGTATTGGCCTGAAGCAATTGGACGGGTATGCCACGCAGGTTCAAGAAGCCTTCCTGATGCTGTCCTAGGCCATAAAGAGCCTCGCCGGGGGATAGAAGGAAGTCTTGCCGGATCTTGTAGGTATGCGTTCCATCGATATCGACGGGCGTTATTTCCCTGCCTTGGTGCGGCTGCTCGCCAAGCACAACACGGCCATCGGCGGATAAAAACCGCACAGACAGGGTGGCGCGGTCGATCTCGACTCTGAGTACGCTGGTCTTTAGCGAGACCCTCGATGCAGTCGATGACATGGCGAAGTGGGCGTTACCGCAAGGTCGAATCACTACGGGCACGATAGGCCGCGGGGGTTTCGCCAGCGGGGTAGCGACGACGTGAATCACTGTTGCAGAGCAGACTCCAACGTGCAACGTCGTGCCCTCGGCGCGCAGCGTCACACCATCTTTGCTTTGCTCGATCGATTGAGCATCCAAACGTGGGGGCCAAATCGCAGCCGCGCTGAATATCGTCGCACCAAAAAGAACGAGTGTTGTTCCCAAACGGAAAAAGCGCATTGAGTGAGCTCCTGACAGCAGGGATTATAAATCTGCGAAATTGAAATCTGGTTGATGACTCCGAATACTTCCCTATTCGATTCCGGCATACGTTACGGCGTTTTTGCTTCTGTATTGATGGCTGCGCCGTTTCGCGCGATCCATGAGACCCTAGGGCCGGCTCGCTTGGGCTGACTCCTGTCCCAAAGCGATGTGGGCCTGTTCGTCCCATCGCGCTCGAATCTCCTGCGACATACGGATCTCCTTTTCCGCATTCGCTTTGTCGCCTATCTTCTGGAACAGGCGGGCCAGCTGATAGTGGAGGCTGCCATCCTGATCCGTTGCCAGCCCCTGTTTGTATTCTGCAATTGCGGCCGGAATGCGATTGGTTCCCGCGTATACCTGGCCGAGCAGGATGTGATACCGAGGAATCAGGTCTACTTTCAGGTTCTGACACTTCGATAAGTACGGCTCAGCCTTTTCGAACTCGTGTTCCTGCACCAGAATGCCGGCCGCCAATAGATTGCCTTCCGGGTCATCGGGTGCTTCCTCAAGCAGGGCTTTGTCGATCGCTAAAGCTTCATCGGTTTTCAACTCAGTGAACAACACGATTGCCAAACTAAGGCGTGCATAGTGATTCTTCGGATCCAGAGCGATGGCCCTCCTGTACTCCGTCTCCGCATCGCTCCAGCGCCTTTTCTGCCGAAAGATGTCCCCTAGCAATACGTGCATGCGAGGGGAATCAGGCTCTATCTCACCGGCACGCGCGAGCGCCGCGACGGCGAGTTTTTCATCGGCTTTGCTTTCCCAGTACAACCCTTCCACCCGGGTCGTGGGATTTGCCTTCAGGTGCGCGGCAGCCATGGACGCGGTCGAGAAATCACCGATGTAAAACGAGCACGAGGCAAGCAAACGCTGTGAAGCGGAAGCGAGCCTTGCGATGGCCGGCTTCAAGCTATGGTCGCATCGGGTATATTGACCGGTGGCATAGAGCTGCGCGGAGTTTTCCGCTTTTGCGGCCTGGTGGGTTTGGAGGGTTGCATCCTTGCCGGCGGTTGTCGCTGGGGGGATACCGCTGGGAGTGAAGGCGGTCTCTATGAGGGAAGCGATATCGGGGTTGGGGGCTCCGGTTGCCTTCCGGGCGCGGGCCGCGGTAACCAGCGCGCGCACCTCGTCTGCGGAGAGCACACCGCGAAACAAAGGCAGACTGGACTGGACAAAAGCTGGATCGGCCGCCGCAACCGAAGTCAGCTTCGCAACCCCAACATCAGGATGTCCCTTCGCAGCGGCGACTATCGCGGAGCCAACCCGGGCAAGGCCACAAGGGGAGGCCGTACGCTCTTCCAACTGAAACTGTACTTCAGCATCAGCGACCCTCTTCAAGCGCAGCAAGGTAATCCCGAACTCGGCGTGAGCGCAAGGCGGGATTGCCCTAGAAGCAATCGCCTTTTTATACCAAGTCACCGCCGAATTCTGGCTGTCTTCGTCGGTCAAGGTCTCGGCTGCGCGCAGCGTGACGTATGCGGAGTTGCGATCGGCGGAGGTCATGACCCGCGCATCATTTTCCACCTGTTGCAGATATGCAGTCCCCAGGCTCAACCAGGCATTCCCATTTCCCGGCGCTATTTCAGTTGCTCTCGAGTAAGCCTCGGCTGCGCGGTCGGGGCGGTTCAGCATTTCATAAGCGCGGCCGAGTGAGAGCGCGGCCTGCAGATCGCCGGGGCGCAGTTTTTCGGCGGTTTCGAGGTACGGAAGGGCAGCGGCCGGGTCCTTCGCAGCAAGGTATTCGATACCCAAAAACAGCTGAGGAACAAATAAGCTCGGGTTTAGGCGAATCGCATGTTTAAAACTGCGAATCGCATCTGTGGGTTTCCCAAGCTGGTGCTGCATCAGCCCGAGGTTGGCCCACAGTTCCGGTATGGAAGGATCGATTTCGGTAGCTTTCCGATAGAATTCCGCAGCGGATGCAAAATCCCCCCTAGACTGAGCGGTAGCGGCGTCTGCCGAGAGGGTTTGCAGGCTCTGCTTCTGCCCTTGTGCAAAGACGATCGCGCTCACCTTTAAAAAAAAGACAATCAGGCAAATGGTAAGCACGATTTTCTGCATAAACACCCTCTACTAGCTTCAGCATCATTCGTCAAACTCGATGGAACTCCAGCCGGGACGCAAGCCTCTTGGCGCAGCGAGTCCCCGGACAACGAAAACGAGAACTTCGAAAACTGAGTCGACCATTCAAACGAAGCAGCTTCCGGCCGTGCACCAGGCTCCATGAAGCCGGCGGCCCGCGAAATTCATTCGAGCGCGGGCACGCGTGTGCCAAGCACGGCGCCGCCAGCCTGCGGAAATTGGCGACGATCCATCCTTATCGGCCCCCGAGACTACGCGAGAAATGGATAAAGGCGAGTTGCAACGCCGGCCAAAAAGCCTGTGCCGGCCTGACCCGGGGCGGCATCCGCTAAGAAGAAGGAAGCGGTTTGCTTTTTCCGTGCGCGGCGATCGCGTTCACATTTTGGTTTGTGAACGCGATCGCCGGAAGAAGAGCAAGGATGGCCCTCTGCATAGACAGGATCTAATAGGTCAGCTTCAGCACTCCTTGCATTTGTCTCGCTCCCTGGGTGGTGGAGCTCAAGCCCATTGTCGGACTCCCGACGCCGGAACTAGGTATACCGAAATTAGCATGGTTGAAAGCGTTGAACATCTGGACGCCGAACTGTAGACGCAATTTCTCCGTTAGACTGAACCACTTTGCCAACGTCAGATCTTGGTTTACATACCCGGGTGATCTCAGATTGGAGATGTAGCGGGGGGCATCGCCGAAGGTGAAGGGGCTGGGCGATGTAAAGGCCCCCGGGTTGAAGAAGCAGTACTTCGAACCCACAGGGATCGCGGGAACCCCATTTGTGCCGCCGCAGCTGCCGCTCTTGAATGACTGTCCCGTCAATTGAGCGTGCTGGTTGCCGCCAAAAACAGTCTCGGAGTTTGTGCCGGGGCCGATCGACAACGGGAAACCGCTCTGCACGGTGGTAATTCCCGACACCATCCAGCCGCCGACAATGGCGTCCTCCGCACGGTTCATCTGACCGCCCACCTTCTTGCCCCGGCCGATCGGCAGCTCATACACATAGTTCAAGACAAGAGATTGGGGAATATCCGAGCCGTCCACCGACCAGTCTGCTTTCAAGTCATAGAAGTTGCGGATACTCGATCCTCCCTGATCGCCATTGACGGAACCCCACTCCTCGGGCCCAGCCACATCGGAGAGGAACTTCGAGAAGGTATAGGAGGCCATAAACAGCAGGCCCTGGCCGAAGCGGTGGGTGAATTTGGCCTGCAATGCGTTGTAGTTGCTGATCCCAACGGGTTCGTTTTCCGCTGAGACGGCGCCGCAGTATTGCGGAAACGGCATCAGGGACTGCGCCACGGTGTAGGGGCAACTGGGGGCAGTAAGGCCCAGGTTGCTCAAGGCGGTGGCGTAGGGGTTAGTGGGCAAAACTTTATTCAGCGTCGAGCCCATAGAAAGATACTTTGGATTGAGCTGGCCGTAGTTCATGCCGGCAAGGGTAATGCGCCTTCCCCGGATACCCACGAAGTTGACGTCCAGCACGTCGTTGGGAGTGAGGGCGTATTGGACTCCTAGGCTGAACTGTTGGGTCATGGGATCGGGACGGTGTGGATTCACCACGCCGGGGGACTGGCCCACGCTCGTGAGGCCTGCCAACGCATTGCCGGTAACCGGCACAAGTCCCGTTTGGAATGCCTGCGCGAGTGGTGAGGTCACGTGGATCCCGTCGGAAGACGACGTCCACACTCCCGATGTCGAATACCCCGGGTCCGGTCCATTGCCGCCGTAGAAGTTTCTGGCGTAATAGATGCCATAGCCGCCGCGCACAATCAGGTCCGGCCTCACGGCATAGGAAAAGCCGATGCGGGGCGCAAAATCATTCAAATTGGGGTTATACAGACCGCGATTCCCTGGTTTGTTGTAGACGATTTGCCCATAAACCGGAATCCCCGTCGTTACGCTGATCGGATTGAGGGTGTGGAAATCGAAATACGCCTGCTCATTATTCCGCGCTGTCGGAGCCATCTGAATGTCGTAGCGGAAGCCGAGGTTCAGGGTTAGGTTTCGCCTGGCCCTCCAATCGTCCTGAACGTACATTCCATGCAGGTAGTACGTTACAGCGGGATATGCATTGAATCCCGTGGAGCCCGCCGCACCGTTTCCAGGATTCCCGGCGCCGGCCATAAAGGAAGCAAGCGCGTCTCCGGGGCTTTCATTCGTCAAGTTCGAAGGGTCAGGACCAGCAGTCATTTGGTTACTAAAATTGAATACTGTCGGGATAAGCCTGCCGCCATTGTCGGTTTGCCGAATGCCCATATACCCCACGGAGACGGAGTGCGCCTGGAAAGATTTGTTTACGTCTATAGCCAGGGTAGCGCTATCCATCGGGAAGCTGGCTTCACCGGAGTTTTGCGTCGCGCCCAACGGAGCATAGAATCCTGCCCCGCTAAAGGTATTGCCAAACTGAACCTGCGGAAACTGCGGCGACCACGAATCGAGGATACCCGGCAACCCGAGCGAGGAGGGTTTAAAGGGATAGCCCTGGACAACGTTCCCTCCGGTAAAGCGCGTGAAGAATAAGGTGCTGGACAGGATGAGAGTTGGCGAGAAAACGTGAGAATAGCCCAAAACCCCAAACATGCGGTTGTTCGGGTCAAATACGTAGGGTCCCGCGACAGTGTTTCCGTAAAAGGCGCCTGTTTGTACCTTTCCTTCGTGCTTAAGCGAGTATTGCCCGTAAATCCGGTTATTCGTGTTGATATTGTGGTCGATGCGGAGCGCCCACTCGTTGGAAGTCGTCGGTGCAGTCACCGTGGTGTTGAAGTTGAAGCCGCCACCCGGATTCGCCGGCGCGGGCCAGTATTTGCCCGTGGCAAACTTATTCGCCAGAGCGTCGATCGATCCCACGCCGCTCGTGGGGATGATGTTTCCCGGATAGGGATTGCGCACGATCGACCCATTCCCACAGGTACTCAATGAGTAGGGATTGTAGATTGCGCCCTGATAGATTGGCCGGCCCAGGCAGTCGGTGCCCAATGAGGTCGTAGTGAGCTCCGATGAGAAGTCGCCCCCTAACTGGGCTTGGGTGGGTACCTGTGCGCTATAGGTGAGTCCCCCGTTGAGCCGCAATCCCGCATAGGTGAAGAAAAAGAAGGTCTTATCTCGCTGCTTATAGATGCCCGGAATATAAAGCGGCCCACCGCCGGCGATGGCGAACTGATTGCGATGGTCGTTCGGCTTGGCGATGCCCGCCAGATTGTTGAAGTATAGGTTGGCATCCAAGGCCGGATTGCGCAGGTACTCATCGGCGACGAAATGGTAGTCGTGGGTGCCCGCCTTGGTAGTAATGTTGATCGCATTGCCAGTGCTGAATCCGAATTCCGATGAAAACGAGTAACTGGTCACCTTGACTTGGTCTGTATCTTCCGGCGCGGGAATATACATGACATTTCCCCAGCCCTGGCCCACATCATAGCCGCCTTCCAGAAGGAACAGGTTGGTCCCAAAGTAGCCGCCTCCAAAATTCATGAAGGAGTAATCCTGGTCGGCCGTATCTTCACTGCCGCCCGCCGCCAACAGTTGGCGGTTGCCCTGCACGTTCACAGCGGAATCCAACGTCGCGAAGGAAAGCACATTTCTGAGATTGAGCGGAAGCTCCTCAATTTGCTTGCTCGTGAGGTCAGTGCTGATGTTCGCATTCTGTGTTTGCAGCAGTGGCGCCGTCGAACTGACTACGACCTGCTCAGTCGTGCCGACAGACAGAGTCATCGCCACGCTAAGCGAAGCTCCCGGAGTAACGACGATCCCCCCTTGCTGGGTCGTCTCAAATCCCGGAGCGCTCACTTGGACGGTGTAGGTGCCCACCGGCAGAAAGGCGAAGGAAAACTGCCCCAGCGCGGTCGTGGTGTCCGTCCGGACGATCCCCATTTGCGGATTGGTGAGTTTTACCGACGCCTTCGGGATTCTGGCCCCGCTCGGGTCGGTGACCGTACCGAATAGCGACGCCGTAACGCTCTTTGATTGCCCCTGGATTTTCCAGGGGCAAGCCACTCCGATGGCGGCCACCGAGATCGCAAGAACAATGAGTCGTAGCCTGTTCATTTTGCCTCCTGAGATTTTTCTCAGCTGTTTTCGCTTATGTTTTGCCCCGAATCCCTCCCCCCGAGGAATCCGAAACCAGTACAGGCTCATTGATTGGGAATTTTCACCGGCCCAAGCCCCGCGGAAACACTCCTTCCACGATCGGTGTAAGTTAACGTTGACTGGATGGGTAATGACAAGGTACTGTACGGTACGGTCCCTTTGCTGTTCCCATGCATGGCGGTGTTTGCCAAGGTGGAATTCTCGCGGTACAGTACGTTTCGTCTGGAGGTTTCCATGAGCGCAGCGCACGGAACCAACGTTCATGGTATTCCAGACACTAGCTGGGCCGATGGTCTGCACGAGGTGCCCGGAGCTCTGGTTCAGGAGACCCTCGCCGGAATTTTTCAGAGCGCACCGTTTCGAGCCAGCAAACAACTGCAACATCTGCTTCAGTACATCGTCGACCAGAGCCTGGCGGGTCACGGAAGTTCGCTCAAAGAACGGCTGATCGGAGTGAATGTCTTCGGGAGGCGCCCCGACTACGATACAAACGAGGACCCTATCGTCAGAGCCCGGGTGGGCGAGGTGAGAAAGCGGCTGGCACAGTTCTATCTGGGAGAGGGCAGTCAGTCGGCAGTGCGTATCGAAATCAACCCCGGATCCTATCACGCCACTTTCACCGAATTGCAACAAGCGCCACCAACTCCTCCCGCGGAATCGATATCCTCGCCTGCTGAGCCTGAAAAGGAGAAATCCCCGCATCCGGGCGCTGTCGATGATGTTCACGGCGCCGCACACGCCGTTCGGGGAAAGCGACTCACGATCTGGATCATCCTCTTGGCGTGCGCCACATTGGGGGTAGCATTTGCCTTCTTGAGTCCGTTCCGGACTACCTCTGCCATGGATGTTTTCTGGCAGCCATTCGTCGATGGGCCGAACCGCGTGCTTATTTACTCCGGCGCGAACCCTGTCTACATGTTAAGCGCCGACTTCGTGAACCGGTATGAGGCCACACACCCAATGGATTTGCTGGAACACCAAGGGCGCGAGTTTGTGGTCCCTATTTCTCCCGATTTGAAGCTTAAGGCAGGTGACCTAATAGCATTCAAGAATCAATTCATCACCCTTGGCGACTTAAATGCGAATGTGCGAGTTACTTCATTCCTGACCATGCATCGGCAGCGGTTCGATTTGCGCAGTGGCAGCGATGTAGCATTCGGCGATCTGAGCCAATCACCGACGATTTTGATAGGCGGTTTCAACAATAGCTTGACCATGGAACTAACTGGTGATCTTCCCTACGTCTTCGACAGGGGGCTGACAATCAGGAACCAGACAAACAAGACGGAAGCATGGTCCCCTACCTTCTCGCCGGATGGTACAGCTACAGTCGATTATGCTATCGTGACCCGCACGCCGCATTCGAAGACGGGAGAGGCGTTGGTTACGATTGCCGGGATCACCCAGAGTGGCACTCGCGCCGCTGCGGAGTTTATAACCAGTCCCGAGACGATTCGGGCATTGATCAAGTCCGCTCCCAAGGGGTGGGAAAACAAGAATATGGAGATCGTACTTCGAACGAAGGTCGTCAACGGCATCCCCACCAACTCCTCCTTAGTTGCCAGCCGCTACTGGTAAGATCCTTAAAAAGGATATGCTCCCGTAGCGGGAGCAGTGGCAACAAGGTGCAGAGTTAAGCTGGCTAGCCACCCCTTCACTCGTCCGTT
>JANWJB010000018.1 GCA_025449575.1 Acidobacteriaceae bacterium | reverse complement strand
ATCAATAACGTTGCCAGTAAGCATGGTGGCCTCTCCGTCTTTGGCGGTGTCGGCGAGCGCACACGCGAAGGCACCGACCTGTGGAACGAGTTCCAGGAGTCCGGGGTCATCGACGTCAAGGATCGGGGAAAATCCAAAGCCGCACTGGTCTATGGACAGATGACCGAGCCCCCCGGAGCCCGCCTGCGCGTGGCCTTGAGCGCACTCACCATCGCCGAGTACTTCCGCGATGAGCAGGGCGGCGACACCCTGCTGTTCATCGACAACATTTTCCGCTTTACGCAGGCCGGCTCCGAGGTATCCACGCTGCTCGGGCGTATGCCCTCCGCGGTGGGATATCAACCCAACCTGGCGACGGAGATGGGCGAGCTGCAGGAGCGGATCACCTCCACCAAGCGCGGCTCCGTCACCTCAGTCCAGGCCATTTATGTGCCGGCCGACGATTTGACTGATCCGGCTCCGGCGACCACCTTCGCCCATCTGGACGCAACCACGGTGCTCTCTCGCGCGCTGACGGAAATCGGCATCTATCCGGCGGTAGACCCGCTGGCCTCCACCTCGCGCATCTTGAGCGTGCGTGTCGTCGGCCAGGAGCACTACGAGGTAGCCGAAGGGGTGAAGCGCATTTTGCAGCGATTGAAAGATCTGCAGGACATCATCGCGATTCTGGGTATCGACGAGCTTTCGGAAGAGGACAAGCTTACCGTGAGCCGGGCGCGCAAGGTGCAGAAATTTCTCTCCCAGCCCTTCCATGTGGCCGAGGTCTTTACCGGGACTCCAGGCAAGTACGTCAAGGTGGAGGATACGGTTCGCAGCTTTAAGGAAATCATCGAAGGCAAGCACGACGACGTTCCCGAGCAGGCCTTCTACATGAAGGGCGCCATCGAGGAAGTACTCGAAGCCGCCGGAAAGATGAAGGCCTAGCTCCATGGCTGAGACAGCCGGCCAAATTCGCGTTCGCTTGGTGACTCCGGAGCGCGTGCTCGTGGATGGGACCGCCGATGCCGTCGAAGTTCCCTCAAAATCCGGCTATCTTGAGGTGCTTTACGGGCATGCTCCGCTGCTGGCGGAGTTGGACGCCGGACACGTCAGGCTGCACGGGGGCGACGGCGGGGACCTGGAGTTTTTTGTGGGCGCTTGGGGTTTTTGCGAGGTGCTCCCGGATCGGGTGACTATTCTTGCATCGAGCGCTGTGAATCCGGCGGAATTGGATGCTCAGTCGGCGGAGAAAGATCTGGAGCGTGGACATGCCCTCTGGAACCAGGCCGGCGAGG
Source organism: Acidobacteriaceae bacterium (assembly GCA_025449575.1). GTDB lineage: Bacteria > Acidobacteriota > Terriglobia > Terriglobales > Acidobacteriaceae > PALSA-350. The sequence goes on along the minus strand of JANWJB010000018.1, from coordinate 13,021 downwards.
ATCCGCAGAAATACGAGCAGGCCAACGAAACGGTCCACGAGGCGGAAGTGAAGCTGGCTACCATTCATGGCAGCCGCTTTTAGAGCGAACCGCAGCGCCGCGCAACCCGGCGCGTAGAGCGGATTCACGATTGGCGTGCCTCACCATGATTCGAGAAGTGCGGCTTTTCTCAACGGAAAAGCCGCGTATGGTGTATTTGCCTCGGGATACTCCTATCGTGAATCCGCTCTAGCTGATCTAAGCAGGAGAAAGTAACTCCGGCATCGGCATCAGGCTGTTTCCCGGTATTTCCGGCGATCGCGAATCTCCTAATGACACGGGCAGGAATGCAGCGTAGTCTTAGCGCCACTAGTCTAGACGACCCATGGCGTCAGCTCTCCTCACGGTAGGTTTGTAGTTTTCCAGACCGCAAGACGCGCTCTTCGTCAGCCCAGATAAGGAAGGCTCGTCATGCCGCCTCTCGCGCATTCGCAATCTCCATCGCCCGCGGCTCTGCCCGGGTTGCCATCCTCGGCGCCGGACACACGCTTCGATGCCTGCCTCCCTGCCCTGGGAACGAACCTCAAAGTCTTGATGGTCTGGCCGCGTTTCCCGCCCTCCTTCTGGGGCTTTGAGGGAGTGCTGAAGATGATCCCGGAGCGCGCCATGACCCCGCCTCTGGGCTTGGTGACCGTGGCTGGGCTTTGCCCAGCGAGCTGGCAGATTCGCCTTCTGGACCACGCCTTCCAGGAGTTGCGGGATGAGGATCTGCTCTGGGCCGATCTCGTGATGGTGAGCGCCATGCATGCCCAACGGGCGGATGCGCTTGTGGTTCTTGCCCGCGCTCGTGCACTCGGACGGCGCACCTTTGTCGGTGGCCCGTGGGCCAGCACGCAGCCCGAGGTGGTACTCCAGGCTGCGGACCACGTGATGGTGGGCGAGGCGGAAGAGGCCTTCCCGGCCATCGCCCTGGAGCTGGAGCAAGGCACGGCTCGAGCGCTCTATTGTGTCACCGACAAGCCGGACATGACGCACAGCCCGGTGCCTCGTTATGACCTGTTGCAGCTCAACAAATACACATCCATGCCGATCCAGTTCTCGCGCGGATGCCCATTTCAGTGCGAATTCTGCGACATCATCACCATCTACGGACGACGGCCGAGGGCAAAGACTCCGGCGCAGGTGATCCGCGAGTTGGAGGTACTGCGCGGCTTGGGCTGGCGCAATGAAGTCTTTATCGTGGACGACAACTTCATCGGCAACCATCACCAAGCGCTTGCGCTATCGCTGGAACTGGCCGACTGGCAGAAACGCAACGACTATCCCTTTTCCTTTTATACGGAGGCGTCGCTCAATTTGGCGGACCGCCCGGAGCTGATGGATGCGATGGTGGCGGCGAACTTCATGTACGTCTTCATCGGCATCGAGACGCCTTCTGCCGAGGCGTTGAAGGAATCGCACAAGTTTCAGAATCTGCGCAGCAACGACAATGTCGCCCAGGTGCGCATCATTCAGGAGCGGGGCTTGTGGGTGCTGGCCGGATTCATTGTCGGCTTTGACTCCGACGATGAGACGATCTTCGCGCGTCAATTGGAGTTCATCGATCAGACGGCAATCGCCTGGGCTATGGCCGGCCTTCTCCAGGCGCCCCCCACCACTGCGCTGTTCGACCGCATGAAGAGGGAAGGCCGCTTGATCGAGGACAGCAAGTCTACCTCCAACTTCAGCGCGCCCAATTTCCGGACCATCCTGCCTCTGACGGTTCTCCTGCGCGGTTTGTGTACGCTGCTCGACGGCCTGTATCAGCCAGCCGCTTTCTTTGAGCGCGCCTATCACTCGCTCGAAGTGTGGCAGCCGAAGGCCACGCAGAAGCCCCCCAGGCTGCCCATGTCCTACAATTTGCGCGTTCTCGCTTCCTCCATGTGGCATCAGGGAGTTTGTTCCGGCTACCGGCGCAGCTACTGGAAATTTTTGTGGAAGATGGGTCGATCCTGGTGGAAGAGCGATGCGAAGATGTGGCTGGGCTTTATGGTGCTGCTCTCCGCGCATCATTTCGTCCTCTACTCTCGCGAGGTCATCGAGCAACTCGAACGGGAGTGCGCGGAGGCGGAAGCGGCCGCGCCCCCGGACCTCGGCGTCGCGGTCGACGAGACGGTCGAAGCTGCGATGAGTTCGAGCCGAGCAAGTTAGACGTTGCCGCCGTTCTCCGGCTGCCTGTGAGCGGCTCGAGGACAAATTCATTTGCGTGGACAACTAAATAGAATAGGCTAGAGAAAGCTTCTTCTGGGCATGCGAGGAAAGCCCGTATGGACGAGTGCATTTTCAGCCTTCGTGGGCGGACCGCGGTAGTGATTGGCGGGACGGCAGGGATCGGACGCGCGATTGCGATTGGGCTGGCAAAGGCCGGCGCCGACGTTGTCCCGGCGTCTCGCCGCCTCCCTGAAGTGGAGCAAACAGCGACGGAGATTGAGGCAATGGGTCGTCGCACGCTGGCGCTGCGCGCAGACGTGGGCCGGCGCGAGTCGCTCCAGGCTCTCCACGACCAGACCATGCAGGTCTTTGGCCGAATCGACATTTTGGTAAATTCCGCCGGGATTACCAAGCGTACGCCGACGCTCGACTGCGCGGAGGAGGAATGGGAGAGGATCATGGAGACCAACCTCACCGGAACCTTCCGCGCCTGCCAGATTTTCGGCCGCACCATGGTGGCCCAGAAATACGGCAGAATCGTGAATATCGCCTCGCTGGGGAGTTTTCTCGCCTTTCAGGACGTGGCCGCATATTGCGCCAGCAAAGCGGGAATTGCATCGCTGACCCGGTCGCTCGCCATTGAATGGGCTCAGGATGGCGTTTGCGTGAACGCGATCGCCCCCGGGATTGTCCCCACATCGCTCAATTCCCGGTTGCTCGACGGAACCGGCCGGGGTAAAGAAATGCTTATGAGAATCCCTATGAAACGCTTCGCCAGGCCGGAGGAGATGGTTGGCGCGGCGGTCTTTCTGGCCTCGTCGGCCGCCTCCTACGTCACCGGCCAGCTTATTCCTGTTGACGGAGGCTACCTGGCAAGCGGAGTGAACCAATGATCGGCGGCGCGAAGCAAACAAAGCCGCCGTAGACCGGATCTTAGAGCCTATTTGGTAGCTATGGATCCTTGAGTAGTTCAAAGGGAGGCGGCCGGCGGAGCCGCGAAGTGTTCTATTTCAGGAGCGGGTTTGGCAAGATCGAGTCAGGTGAAGAATGGAATGCGTAGGGTGGACCTCACGGATGTTCGTGTGGCCTCCAGCGAAACGGCGCGTTTGATCAACCGCGACATCGTTCTGCAGCTGATTCGCGCACAGCAGCCGGTTTCGCGCGCCGACCTCGCGCGGCTTTCCGGGCTGCAGCGCAGTACGGTCTCCCAAATCATCGCGCAGTTGATCAAGGAGCGGTGGATTCGCGAAGGCGCCATGGCAAGGCTGCCGCGCGGCCGGCGGCCGACCATGCTGGCCTTGAACGACGACCTCGTGGTTCTAGCCGCCGATATTCACCCCCGGCAGACTACCGTAGCGATGGTGGATCTCAATGGGCGATTTCTTTCCCGCTCGACGCTTTCCCTAAGCTCCGATCCCGCCAAATCTGTCGCCCGCATCGTCGATTGCATGAAGCTGATCCGGCGTACTCATAGCAACAAATCGCTGGAGGGCATCGGCATCAGCGTTCCCGGTCGAGTCGATCTGGAGTCGCAGTCCCTTCTCTTCGCTCCCAACCTCAATTGGCCGAAGTTCGACATCAAGCGCACTATCGAGCGGGACATGGGGCTGCCCACCGAGATGGAAAATGCCGCCACCTCGTGCTTGATGTCCGAGCTGTGGTTCGGGACGATGGATGGGGTCCGGGACGCGGTGCTGATCACCGTTTCGGAGGGGTTGGGCGCGGGGATTCTTGCCAATGGGCAGCTAGTCTCCGGGCAGTACGGCATGGCAGGAGAGTTCGGTCATATACCGCTTGACCCCGCCGGTCCGCGCTGTGCCTGCAAGCTGAATGGCTGCTGGGAGACCTTCGCATCCTGCAACGCGGCGCTGCGCTACTACAGCGAGTTGGCTCCGCATGCCAAGCGCGTCGGCTTCCACGATCTGCTGAATTTGGCCGAGGAGGGCGACCAGCAGGCGGCCGATGCTTTGGCCAAACAAGCGTGGTACATTGGCCGCGGTCTGCGCATGGTTACCGCCGCGCTATCTCCGGAGCTCATTCTCGTGGCCGGCGATGTCACCTCCGCTTGGAGCCGGTTTGCTCCGATCATCGAGAAGGAGCTTGCGGATTTAACGCTCTCCGGCAGGCCGCCGCGCCTGCTGCCGACGCATGAGGGCGAAGTGGCCCGGCTCCGCGGCGCCGCGGCGTTGCTTCTTCAGCGCCATTCGCTGCGCAACAAGTGAACTCATTCCTACGCAGGATTTCTTATGAAGATTGTGAATGCCCGCATCATCGTCTGTTCTCCCGGACGCAATTTTGTGACTCTGAAGATAGAGACCGATGAGGGAATCTACGGTCTAGGGGACGGCACGCTGAATGGCCGCGAACTGGCCGTAGCCAGCTATCTCACGGATCATGTTCTCCCCTGCCTGATTGGCCGCGACCCCTTCCAGACGGAAGACATCTGGCAGTACCTCTATCGCGGGGCTTATTGGCGCCGCGGCCCAGTCACGATGGCGGCGATTGCGGCCGTGGATATGGCGCTCTGGGATATCAAGGGCAAGGCCCTCGGCACTCCCGTTTACAACCTGCTGGGGGGGCGGAGCCGGGATGGCGTCCTGGTCTACGCCCATGCTCACGGAGCCGATATCGAGGAGGCGTTGGACGACGTGGGCAAGCATCTGGAGATGGGTTATCTTGCCATCCGGGTGCAGAGCGGAATCCCCGGTGTCGCGTCGACCTATGGAGTCCCCACCTCAAACCGACCTTATGAGCCGGCCGAGCGTGGGCTGCCTTCGGAGAGCAGATGGTCCACGGAGGATTATCTCCGCCATGTGCCGAAGCTTTTCGAGCGCGTGCGCAACCAATTTGGAGAGCAGGTCGCCCTGCTGCACGACTGCCATCACCGTCTCACTCCCATTGAGGCGGCGAGGCTAGGCAAGGATCTGGAGCCTTTCCGCCTCTTTTGGATGGAAGACCCGCTCCCGGCGGAGTTGCAGGAGGGCTTTGCCTTGATTCGGCAGCACACAACCACCCCAATTGCCACCGGCGAGGTGCTGAATTCCATCTGGGACGCGCAGGAACTGATCAGCTGCCAGTGGATCGACTACATACGCATGACCCTGGTGCACTCCGGCGGATTCACCCACCTGAAGAAGATCGCTGATTACGCCGCGCTTTATCATGTCCGTACCGGTTGCCATGGCGCGACTGATCTTTCTCCCGTCACCATGGCCGGGGCGCTGCACTTCGGCCTGGCCATCAACAATTTCGGCATTCAGGAGCACATGCCCCATACGGCCGAAACGGACCTGGTCTTTCCTCACTCCTATCATTTTGAGGCCGGATACATGTATCCCGGCGATGCTCCCGGACTCGGAGTGGACATCGACGAGAAGCTGGCCTCGACCTTCCCCTACCACCGCGCCTACTTGCCGGTAAACCGCAAGATGGATGGAACGCTCTTCAACTGGTAAGGCCGGCTTCTTAAAGGTCCTATCGTTATAGACATCATGCTTGCATTTCTCAGCATGCGGTCATGGGGGTGGAAACGGGTGTAGATTAAAGGGAATGACGGTTCTTCCTGAGATGTCCCTTCCAATGCCCGGAAGAACGCCATAGGGATTCCAGGTGTACCCGAATGTCAACCGAAACTGACTTGCTCAAGCCCCGGGAGGCCGCTCGGCTGCTCGGTGTCAGCTACCCAACTATCAAACAGTGGATTCTCAGCGGTAAGTTGCGGTCAACCCAAACTCCCGGCGGCCATCACAGAATCTCTGAATCCTCCCTCCGGCCCTTTCTGGCCCGGGACAAGGAAAAGCACACGCCGGCCTCGCGAGAGCGCTATCGCCGCATCAGCGGAAGGAATCAATTGGTAGGCAAGATCGTCAATCTGAGGACGCAGGGATTAATGACGCAAGTTGTGCTTGCCGTCGGTGAGCAGCGCATCACCGCCATCATCACCGCCGACGCGGTTCGCGAGCTTCAGCTTAGAAAGGGCGATACGGCGGCCGCGCTGATCAAATCCACAGATGTGATGATCGAGAGGGTCGATCCCAGTTGAGTATTTGTGCAGCCGGCACGGCGGAGTTGAAGGCCGTCGGGGTTCCGCTTGCTAGCGATGCGCCCAGACGCGATAACTGGTAACCCGGCCGCGGGCGTCCTTCTGGATCGTATACCGGTCCATCTGCACCGCTCCTGAAATCGCCTGTATCCGCTCCAGTAGCGCCGCTCGGATGCTGGGGTCGTCGGCATCCTTTGCCGGGTCTTTGGCGGTGCGGGGGGGGGTGGCCAGTTGAGCGGACGCGATGTCGTAGATGAATGCATTGGGGCCATCCTGCCGCACCAGCACTTCGCGGGCGGACGCGGGAGCCGGTTGTGGGTGCTCGCGATAATTGATATAAAACGGCGACGCAAAAATGAAGACCAGAATCAGCGTCACCATCACGTCGTAATGGAAGTCGCCTCGCGGATAGGTCCAGAATAGATAGCTCTTAAGAATCTTCTTCATGTGCTTGCAATCGCCTTGACCGAGTTGCGGCGCCGGATTGTGCGCTCGCCGCCCATGTATGGGATGAGCACCTCCGGAATCCGAACCGTGCCGTCTTCCTCTTGATAATTCTCAAGAATGGCCAGCCACGTACGGCCGACGGCAAGCCCGCTCCCGTTCAGCGTGTGCACAAACTCCAGCTTTGCTTTGCCCTTGACCCGGTATCGGATGTTCGCCCGCCGCGCCTGATAGGTCTCGAAGTTGGAGCAGGAGGAGATCTCGCGATACAGACCCTGCCCGGGCAGCCACACTTCCAAATCGTAGGTCTTGGCCGAGGACGCGCCCGTGTCTCCGGCACACAGCAGCATCTTACGATACGGCAGCTCCAGCCGGCGCAAAACCTCTTCGGCGTGGCTGGTAAGCCGCTCGTGCTCTGCCGCGGATTCCTCCGGCCGCACGAACTTCACCAGCTCAACTTTCTGGAACTGGTGCTGCCGGATAATGCCACGCACATCTTTGCCGTATGCGCCGGCTTCGGAGCGGAAGCAGGGCGTGTAGGCGGTGAGGCTGATGGGCAGCTCCGCTTCATCCAGCACCTCGTCGCGAAAGAGATTGGTTACCGGTACTTCCGCGGTGGGAATGAGCCAGTGGTCGGTGTCTTCGCACTTGAAGAGGTCGCCGGCGAATTTCGGCAACTGGCCGGTACCAAACAGGGAGGCGCTGTTGACCAAATAGGGCGGAAGCACCTCTCGATATCCATGCTCTTTCACATGCAAATCGAGCATAAAGCTCGCCAGGGCGCGCTCCATGCGAGCGCCCAGATCCCAATAAACAGCGAAGCGCGCGCCGGAGATTTTGGCCGCCCTCTCCAAGTCGAGAATGCCCAGCCGGGCGCCCAACTCCCAATGGGGCTTGGCGGAGAAGGAAAACTGCGGCTGGGAGCCCCAGCGCGCGACCTCGACATTCGACTGCTCGTCGCGGCCGGGAGGCACCCCCGGTTGCAGCATGTTGGGAACCCGCGCCAGAAGCGAGCGCATCGACTCCTCCGCCTCGGCCGCGCTGCGCTCCAGAGCTTCCATTGTGTCTTTCAAATCGCGGGTTCGGTTTTGTACTTCGGCTGCGTCTTCCCCGGCGCGCTTTCGCCGCGCCACTTCTTCGCTCAGCTTGTTGCGCTCCGCCTTGAGCGTCTCGGCCTTGGTAATACTGTCGCGCCGACGCTGGTCCAGATCGCGGAAGCCACCCAGCAGCATCTCGGGAGCCTGCCCGCGAGCTCGCAGCATCTCCTCCACCAACCCCAGATTGGCCCGCACAAAGTTCAGATCGAGCATACGACTTTACTTTACCGGAACCTTCGCTTGCACATCTATGCCCATGGCAACAGTTCTGTGCTCGCCGGCCGTGCGGTCAGCGGCGTCTTTTGCGATACTGAGAACGTCCATGGCCACCCTGAGACGGATTTTTTGCATATCGTTTGTCGCTGCATTTGTCATATTGCGGGCGCCAGAACTCCGTGCCAGCGCCTATGACGCTCACCCCAAGCTGGTGGTCGTTGTGGTGATCGACCAATTCCGGGGCGATTATCTCGACCGCTACCGCGCGGGCTTGGGCACCCACGGTTTCCGGCTTTTTCTCGACCATGGAGCCTACTTTGAAGATTGTTACTATAACTATGCCAATACCGAAACCGCACCCGGGCATGCCACGCTGGGCACTGGGGCTTACAGCAATGGGCACGGCATCGCTTCGAACTCATGGTGGGATTTAAGCCGCAACAAGGATCGTCCCATTACCTCGGTGGAGGACGAGCGCTACCACTCGGTCGGCTTGCCCAACGCTTCTGCCGCCGGCCCCGGCGCCTCGCCGTTGAACCTGCGCGCCTCCACCCTTGGCGACTCGTTGCGCCTGGCGACCCAAGGGCAAGCCAAGGTTTTTAGCATTTCACTGAAAGACGGAGCGGCCATTCTGCCGGTCGGCTACTCCGCCAACGGCGCTTTCTGGATCGATGCCGCCTCCGGAGCCTTCATCACCTCCAGCTATTACATGACTGCACTGCCGGGGTGGGCGGCGGATTTCAATGCGAGCGGCCGGGCCGGTCAGGCGCGCGATGAAGCCGGAGCCTCCGACAGCGCCAGCTTTTATGGCAGCGTCGGAGCGACACCGGCCGCCAACTCTTATGAACTCGACTTTGCCCGCGCTCTGATCACCGGCGAGCAGTTGGGCAAAGACCCTGTCACCGATTTGCTGGTCGTCAACCTCTCGGCCAACGACATCGGCGGGCACCGCTTCGGTCCCGACTCCGAGCAGCAGGAAGCGATGGTAGACGATCTTGACCAGCAACTGGATAGCTTTTTTACCTGGCTGGATAAGAACATTCCCGGCGGTTTGGCGAATGTCTGGATCGCGCTCTCCGCAGACCACGGAGTCGCTCCCGCTCCGGCGCAGGCTGCGGCTCTGGGTCTGCCCGCCGCCAGCATCGATGTAAAGAAGCTTACGGCCAGCTTGAACGCCGCCATGAACAATAAGTTCTCTCCCGGGGAGAATGTGCCCTACCTCATGCCGCAGCAGAGCCTCCCATATCTGGCTCTCAATGAGCCGTCCTTTGAAATCGCCGGCATCAATGAACAGGAGGCGGAGCAAGCGGTCCAGAAGGCGGTGCCGGCCGCGTTTGCCGCACTCGCTCCTCCGCCGGATGCGACGCTCCCTGCGCCCGCGCCTCCTCCTGCAGCGGCCTCTCCGGCGGCTCCGGCCTCGCTCTCGGCCCCGAATTCTCCGTCTCAACCGGCCGCGACGCCGCGGCGAAAAAGTGCGCCTCCTGCATCGAGTTCGAGCAAGAAGCCAAACGCTTCCGCGCACGAGCCTGACCCGGTCTCAGGTCAGTCAGCGGGAAAAGCTGCCGCCCAAGCAGATGCTCGGTCCGCCCGAGCGTCTCAATCCCCGGGACCGGCGCCCGCTACCAAATCTGCGTCAGGATCGGGGCCGCAGAAGCCATCGCAATCACCCACAGGAGCCGCGCCAGGCGGCGCGGCGAACGGCGCCGCCGCCGGGGCCGGGGCGCCCGGACAAGCTGCGGGCGCTCCCGCGCCTGCCGAGAGCACGCCCCCGCCGCCTCTGGTCCGCTTCCAGCCGGCGCCCACCTTGGAGCGCACCTACACCCGCGTGCAGCTTGCCTCCGGACAATTCGCTGCGTCCGATTGGGGCCGGCTGCTGGCGCACAGCTACAGCCCCAATGGCGGTTGGTATGTGATGGTGATTCCTGCCGCCTTTGAGATGCCTACGCTTTCCCGGGGCACCGCCCACTTCACTCCATGGTCTTATGATCGCCATGTTCCGCTGGCATTCTACGGCGCTCCCTTCTCTCCAGGGATCTATCACGGCCGGGTTGAGCCAGTTGATCTTGCGGCGACGCTTGCTTCCTTGCTGGGCATCAATCAGCCATCGGCTTCGATCGGCCAGGTGCTCACGGAGGCCATTCGCAAAGTTCCCCCTCCTGCCCCTGCGCGCGCTTCCAGTACACATCGGCGCAGCGCCCGCTCGCACGCCGCCGGCAGAGAGCCCGCATCTCCAAAGAAGAAGGAGCCGGAAAAGCGGTGAAGCCGCAAATGAGTGTCAAATTTGCCGGACTCACGCTGCGCAACCCGGTACTTGCGGCCAGCGGCACTTTCGGCTATGGCGTCGAGTTTGAAGAAATTCTGAATCTGGATCGCATTGGGGGATTCGTGACCAAGGGCCTCTCGTGGGAGCCCATGGCCGGCAACCCAGCGCCGCGATTGATTGAGACCCCGGCCGGCATGATCAACTCCATCGGTTTGCAGAACATTGGGGTGGAGGCATTTATCAAAGACAAGCTGCCGGCGTTACGCCGTCATGCCGGGGCGGCTTGCATCGCGAATGTCTTTGGCTACCAGGTACGGGACTATGTCGCGGTAGTGGAAGCGCTCAACGACGCCGATGGCGTCTCCGCCTATGAGTTGAACGTTTCCTGCCCGAATACGCAGTACGGCGGCATGGTCTTCGGGACCGAAACCGGCATTCTCGATCAACTGATCACCCGGGTGAAGGCGGTCGCCAAACGGCCGGTGATCGTAAAGCTCTCGCCCAACGTTACCTCTATCGCGGAGATGGCCCGGTGCGCGGAGAGCGCTGGAGCAGACGCTCTTTCGTTGGTAAACACTTTTGTTGCGCTTTCCATCGATGTAGAGAGCCGGCGGCCCCGCATCGCGAATGTGACGGGCGGGCTCTCCGGACCGGCAATCAGGCCTATTGCCGTCCGCATGGTATACGAGGCTGCGCAGGCGGTGTCGATCCCTATCTGTGGCATTGGGGGCATTGCGAGCGCGCAAGACGCGGTGGAATTCCTGCTCGCCGGAGCTACGGCTGTTCAAGTAGGCAGCGCCAGCTATGCCGATCCAAGAGCCGTGGAGCGCATTGCGCAGTCGCTGGCGCGCTGGTGCGCCCGGCGGCAGGTCTCCCGGGTTTCGGAACTGATCGGGGCGCTGAAGGTCACGCCGGATAGCGAAGCAGGCGGGGTGTGAGCTCTCCCTGCGGGGGCCGAGTGAAGCCACGCTCGCTCGGATGATCGGAGGTCTGCTTTGATCTGCGATCGGAACACGGAATCGGCCATGCGAGAGCTGATAATCCGGGCTGGGAGCTGGGAGCTGGGGCTCGCGTTCAGGCGGCTGTGCGGGTGAGACGTTGGCGCAATTCCTCGGGAATGCGCTGCTGGAGTGCACGGGCCTGGGCCAGCGCTATGCTGGTCAGGTAGGTGGGAGCGGGAGTCGCCACGGCGACCAAAATCCATGCCACGATCGAAACAAGCAGACCGGCGATGGCCCCTGCCTGCAGGGTCAAAACCACCGGCATCTGCCAAATATGGAATCCCACATCCCAATGATGCAATGGGGGAACGCGATGGATGATCTCAATGACGAGCACGAAAACGGCGGCGGAAACCGTGCTTAGAGCAATCAGGGCCACGTCAATGTACCGGTGCAGGCGCTGCCGGGACCGGCAATACCTGCACTCAGCCAAGTGCTGTTCATAGTCGTGACGCATTTCAGGAGCGATACCTGAAATGTCATATCTCCAGCCGGAGAGAATGTCGCCTACTACCCGGTCCGTGCAGCTTTCTGTATGCATCGCGCTTTCCTAAACTTCACAACTCCCCGCAAAGCTAGCGAATCGCATTGCAGCCGATGGTGGTCGCGAACTGCTCATGCGCGCCCTACCTCTCGCCAGAGAGGCGAAGCGGGCGGTCGAGCCCGGTAACTTGATGCTAGCAATTTTTGGCGTTTCTTTCCACCCGGTTCTTCCCGCAAATAGAAGAGAACGTCGTTCTAACTGCTTTTGTTACAAGCACAGAGTCTCAAGCGGCGCACTCTGCTCCGCCAAGAGCACCTTGTTTGCCAGTAGGCTTGCCCGTGCGCCGATGGCCCTTTCCGCCGCTACGCGGGCCAGCTCCGGCATGTTGTTCTTCTCAGAGAGATGCGCCAAAACGACATAAGAGGCACTTCCGTCATACTCTTTTTCAAGAAATTTCGCCGCGGCATCGTTGGAAAGGTGACCCACACGCGACATCACGCGCTGTTTCACCTGCCAGGGATAAGGTCCATCGCGCAGCATCTCAAGGTCGTGATTACTTTCCAGCATCAAAATGTCGCAACGGCGAAGCGCCGCCGTTACATTTGGCGGCATGTAGCCCAGATCGGTTGCGATTCCTATGCGAATGCCTTCAGCCTCAAAGACAAAGCCCACCGGATCGGCGGCATCGTGGGGAATCGTGAACGGAGTGACGGAGATGTCGCCGATCGAGAAGCCATTTCCCGCGGCGAAGTGCTCGACAACCGCCAGCGCACAGGGATTTTCCTTCTCCTCCGCGCCATCGCGTGCTTCGCACTCCAACTCCGCCTCGGGTCGGGGTGCTGCGCTTTCCGGTTCTGCAGAGTCGGCACTGGGGTCTGCGGATTCCGGGTCTCCATCGGGGGAACCCATCGCGATATTGGCGCCGGCTTCCGCCGCCGAACGCTGAGAGGAGGCCTGCAACGCTCGTTGCGCCAGCCAACCGGCATAGGTCAGCCGCTTCTGCGGCATCATCCAGCGCATCCAGGCACGGTGTGTGGCCTCTGTAAAGTAAACCGGGATGCCCAGCTTCCGCGCCAGCACCGCGACGCCCTGCACGTGGTCCTGATGCTCGTGGGTGATCAGCAGCGCATCGATCGCCTCAGGGGTTTCGCCCGCCATGCGCATCCGTTTCGTCAACTCCCGCGCGGAGAGGCCGGCATCCACCAGAATGCGCGTGCGGCTGCTGGCGATGAGGGTGCTGTTTCCTTTTGAACCGGAAGCCAGCACCGTCATGCGCATCATCGCTCAAGAATACGCTCGTCAGTT
>JANWJB010000017.1 GCA_025449575.1 Acidobacteriaceae bacterium | reverse complement strand
CGCCGCCCACAGCCCAAGGATCGCGCAAGCCACGACCGCCAACCCGATCTTCACGCCCTTCGCCATCCTATCCACACGCCGGCCAATCAGCCGCTGCTCTCTTAAATCAGATAGGATGCGCGCGCCGCAGATCGCGCCGCAGATCGCGCCGTAGATCGCTCCGTAGATCGCGCCAGTACGCCGTCAGCCGCCGCCGCTGGCAGCCCGCTTCCGCCTGGTACTGTACCCGCGTGGTTGACGAATGTAATTTCCGGCGAGCCTTTCTGCGGGTGAACTCCAGTCAATTCCATGTTGGGCGTTCTCCGCGAGGGGATTGAGCGCGATTGTTCAGACAACTTGATCGTATCCGTATACCATCACAGATGCCTTGGCGTAGATGAGGTCATGCGAACGCTTTCGGAACCATTATGTTCGACCGTGAAGAGCCATCCCATCTCTGTCGTGGGGACACTTGCGCTCCTCCTCGTGCTTCTGATGAGCCCGAGTAGCTTGTTTCCCTACTCCGTCCTCACCCACGAAGAGATCATCGATCTCGCCTGGGCTGATTCCATCCAGCCGCTGCTGCTCAAGCGCTTCCCCAACCTCACTCCCGCCCAGCTCCGCGAGGCCCATGCATACGCTTACGGTGGATGCCTGATCCAGGACCTCGGCTACTATCCCTTCGGCAAGCCGATCTTATCCAACTTGTTCCACTATGTGCGCACCGGCGACTTCATCATCGCGCTCTTCCGCGACTCCAGAGACGCCAACGACGTCGCCTTCTCTATCGGGGCGCTCTCCCACTACCTCGGCGACACCCTCGGTCACCCCGAGGCCATCAACCTGGCGGTTGCTAAATCTTTCCCTAAGCTGGCACAGAAGTACGGCCCCAACGTCAACTACGCCGAGGGACCGCACCAGCACATCCGCGCCGAGTTCGCCTTCGACATCAACGCCATCACCAAGCATCGTATCGCTCCCGAGCGCTACCTCAACCGCATCGGCTTTGCCATTCCCATTCCTCTGCTCAGCCGCGCCTTCTACGACACCTATGGCCTCGATCTCGCCAAAATCCTCGGCCGCTCCAACCCGAAGCTGCTCGGATATCGGTACTCCGTCCGCACCCTGCTGCCCCGGGTCGCCTATGCCGAGACGCTCCTCAACCGCAAGCACATGCCCCCCGACGTACCCAGCCCCGCGCTCGACCAACTCAACCGGCAGATCGCCACTCTCGCGGCCGCCAACCACTGGTCAGCCGACCGTCGCACCGCCGGAATTGGCACCCACATCCTCGCCGGCCTCATCTTCATCATCCCCAAGGTCGGTCCGCTCTCTGACCTCTCCCTCCGCGGTCCCACCCCATCCGCCGAGCAGGACTATGTCAACTCGCTCGTCTCCACTGTAAACGTCTTCCGCCAAATACTGGCCAAAGCTACCGCCTCCGGCGCTTTGCCCAACCTCGACCTTGACACCGGCGCCCGGGCCTACCCCGGCACCTACTCACTGGAGGACTTCACCTACGCCGATCTCCTGCGCCGGGTGACCCGCGACCCCGGATCGCCCATTCCGTTCGGCATCAAGCGGGACCTTGCCGCTTACTTCGCCGATCCCGCAAAGGCCAAATACATCCAGCGCGACCCGACGAGGCTCGCCCAGGTCCAGGCCGAATTGACCATCCTTCACACCATCTCCACCAAGGCCGCCTATCCCGAGAGCGCCCTGCTTCCCGAGCCCGAAGCCGACAAACCCCCCAGTGCGAAATCGTCGCTTCTCGCCCCGGCTGGATCGCCCATGGGGTCCGCGCCCGTCTCATCCTCCGACTCCAAAAAGTCCACCCCGAACGAGTCCACCGATTCCACAGGGTCTGCTCCCACCCAACTCCCTGATTCCAAGAACGCCACGCCCTCCGCGCCCGCACCCACCCAACCCCTCGTTCCCATGCCCAGGTCCCGCCCCGCGCCGCCCAAGCCCCAGACATAACGACTCAAACAATTTCTATAAACGATCTCGATCTGCCTTGGGAACAAAGCGTCAGGACTTACGTGTTCAGAGGAGCACCCGGCAATATGTCGCTGGTGTTCAGTGTCGATGGCAAATGAAAGCCAAGCCGTCGCCGAGGCGCGAGTCGCTAACCTCCAAGCGTGTTTTTCGGGGAGCGTCCTATATTCATTTCCCGAGATGAGGCCGCGACGGGAGCTGGACAGGTTTTCCAACAAACTTCTAGGCTCCCGGAACGCGATATGGATGCCCCCTGTACATCGCCATTGTTTCGACCGAGCGTATGGAAATGACCTGGGCGGTGGCGTTGTCCGAACCATCGACATCAACCGCGTAGCGCACTAATTCTTCGGCAATCTCCTGAATATCTTTCGCCTGGGATGTAATTCGGGCAATGTCTTCGTCGTACATACTGCCATAAAGGCCATCCGTGCAAAGCACCAGGAGATCGTCTTTCTTGAGCGAAAGAGTTGTCGTGTCGGCGGAAATGAATCGCTCCGGTCCCAAGGCACGAGCGAGGATATGGCTAACTTCCGACTGTGCGGCCTCCGCCTTGGTGATGAGCCCGAGTCTGCGTTGCTCGTTTACCAGGGTATGATCCCGGGTAAGAGATGCAGCCACACCATTGCGCACCAGATAGCAACGGGAATCTCCAACATGGGAGATCGTCGCTTGATCCTGGCGCAGGGCGCACGAGACCACGGTTGTAGCCATCTGCTTCCCTCGCCGCTCCGAAAGGAGCCCTTCGTCGTGAACAGCGGCGTTGGCCAGCTGAATGAGGTGGGGCAGCAGGCTGACCTGAGAGGTTCCGGCCGACGACCGAGCAAAACCCTCGGTCATGACGCTAGCTGCCCGCAAGGAGGCGACCTCGCCAAGATCCAGGCCGCCGACACCGTCCGCAACCACGAACATCCATCCCAGCGCCCGTGCTTCTTCCCGGGATTTCGGAACATACACTCCCATCGCGTCTTCATTGTTTGCACGAAGCTTGCCGGGATCGCTTGCCTGTCCAAAGATCAGATCCAACATGCGAATTCTCCGCCCCCGTTGTGGGGCTCTGCTGGGTGGAGTCATCCCGGGGGAACACAACAGGTCCGGCGGTGAACTGCCGGGGTCGCCTCCATGGTTACGGCAGCAACCGCGATAAGTCGAATTGCCCCGCATACATTGATCGGCCGGCCTCTACCTCCCCGGTCTCGCCGGCTGGATATTCACGCATGGAGGGCGGCGACAACACCTCCGGCGCGTCCGGGCTCTCTCTTTCGTCCTCCTCGCATTTCATGTGGAATGTTGCGCGCAGCATCAGAGGCGTCAACAGCGTGGTCAGAAGAACGACGGCAACCACCATCGCCACTTCCGAACGCGAGAAGACGTTGGCCTTGACGGCGATCGCCGTGACGATCAGGCCGACTTCGCCGCGTGACACCATGCCACACCCAATACGGAGACTGCGCACTGAGCCCATTCCGCGAATCAGAGCGGCAAGGCCGCAACCTGCCACCTTGCCCACCAGGGCAACTAGGAAGACGACTGCAAGAAGAAGCCAGTGCCCCCCCAGCGCGCGGAAGTCGCTTGTCAACCCGATCGAAACAAAGAACAACGGGATCAGCAGTCCGTGACCGAGTGCGGCAAAAGTTCTTTCCACGTCCGCCTTGAGTTCCGAGCCGGCAAAAACATAGCCGAGCAGATAAGCGCCGGTGATTCCGGCGACGCTGCCAAGCCACTCCGCCCCGATGGCATAGATCAGCACCAAGGCGAGCACGCAACTCGTCACAGACTCATTCGCCGAAAGCTTCCGCATCTGGAGGATCAGAGGATCGAGCCAGCGTTTTGCCCCTCCGTATCCAATGACGAAGAAGGCCGCCACGCTAATGCCGATGAGGATCATCTGCACCGGCAGCGGGTGCCGGGAAGCCACCGAGACATGCCGTTGCAGCCAGCCCGAGGCATCCGGCGCAAGGCCGAAGGTCTCCCCGGCGCCGGTGCTGATCGACGCAGTTAGAAAGGCCAGAACAAAAAGACCCATCACGTCGTCTATCACCGCGGCGCCCAGAATCACCGAAGCTTCCGGTGAGGACATCCGTCCCGCATCCATCAGTGTCCGCGCGGATATGGATACGCTGGTTGCGGTCAGCGCCCCGCCCAAAAACAGCGAAGCATTCCAGGAGAGCCCGAGCAGATGGCCGGCTCCCGCGCCCAGCACGAAGGGCCAGATCACCCCGGAGAGCGCCACCAGGAATGCGGTGGCGCCGGCCTCTCGCATGCGGTCAATGTCGGTTTCAAGACCCGCGATGAACATCAACACCAGGCCGCCCATTTGCGCCAGCAGCATAAAGGCGTCGGTAGCGTGTCCGCTGCGGAAGAGGCCGAGGTGAAGAAGGTTGAAGGCTCCGGGGCCCGCAACAACGCCTACCATCAGCTCGCCGATGATCGGCGGAATGCCGAATCGCGCGCAGAGAGAAGCCACCACTTTCCCCATGGGTAGCAGGATCGCGATCAGCAGCGCGAGTTGCAGGATATCGGGCATCGTCTACCGTGGATCCAAAGCGACAGGCGTTGGGGTTGGTTGCGTGCGCATGAATAGCCGGCTCAGGCGATCGAACCCCGATAACAATTTCCCGTAACCGCCGCGTTCGATTCCTTCGCGCTGCATCGTGCGGATGGCCGCGGCTTGTCTTCGTGCCAGCTCGGCGTGAATCGGGTTCAAGGCCAGCTTTTCCGCAGCGCGCGTTTCTTCCGCAGCCTGCGTACAAATACGCAAACGCATAAGAAGCTCTCCAAATTTGAGCCGGGCGAGGAAGTTGTGGGGAGCCAGTTTCGTCGCCTCGCGCAGCTCTTCAAGCGCATCTTGCACCTCAAGGTTCACGCAAAGCGTCATTCCCAGCAGCACTCGTAATTCCGGAATGGCCGGCTCCAGAGAAATGGCTTCCCTGAGCTGCGCGATCAATTCGACTCTCTCCTCTTTTTCAAGTACATATGGGTCGCGAAACATGCGCATCAGTTGAGCTGTGGCCGGAGTGGGGAGCATCCCGGCTACAGCGATCTGCGGAGATTCCGCAGCGGGGGCTATCTCGTTCGCGGCAACGTGAATCGTAAGCAATTGTGTTGTCATATCCTGATACCCCATAACTCCGTTTAGGCCCGGGATGAAAGAAAGCCAAATCGCAGCAAGGCTGCCTTACAGGCCACACCTTGCTGCGCCGGCACGCCTGAGGGATATCAGGCAAATGCGTGCTCCGCCGATACTAGGAAGGCCGGTTCCGGCTTCAAGACAAACTCGGGATATCCGAGTTGTCCCATCTCCGGGATGTCGAGACCTTCCACTTCGGATTCGGCGGAAACGCGCTGGCCCAGGAATATCTCGAGCACCCAGTTCAATACGAAGCTGAAGGTAAAGACAAACCCGATCAGGGTGGCGATTCCGACTAGCTGTGCAACGAACTGTCCTGGGTCGCCATAGAACAGTCCGGTTACAGAACCGTTAACACCGTTCCACGATCCACCGTAGTTGCTTTTACCATCGGCGAGAAGACCGACGGACAGAACACCCCAGAGGCCGCAGACGCCGTGAACCGAGATGGCTCCCACCGGGTCGTCCACCTTGAGCTTGTTTTCCACGAACGATACGCTCCAGCAGACCACAACTCCGGCGACGGCGCCGATAATAGCCGCGCCTACGGTGTTGACGAATCCGCTGGGGGCGGTGATCGCCACCAAACCGGCTAGCAGCCCGTTGGCGGACATCGACGCATCGGGTTTCCCTTTGACGATCCACATGTAAAGCATCGCCGCGAAGGTTCCCGTGCATCCCGCGAGCATGGTGTTCACGGCAATGGAGCCGATCCGCAGCGAGCCTGCTGCGGATGCCCCCAGAGTGCTGCCCGGGTTGAATCCGAACCATCCGAAGGCCAGAATGAAGCAGCCGATTAGCACGGCAGAGATGTCATGACCGATAATCGGATTTGCCGATCCATCGCGATTGAATTTTCCGATGCGTGGTCCGAGGATCATCGCTACCGCCAACGCCGTAAGCCCGCCCACGGCATGCACGACGCCCGATCCGGCAAAGTCGCAATAGCCTTTGCCGAGTCCCAGGTTGGAGCCCAGTTGCGAGAGCCAGCCCCCGCCCCAAGCCCAGTTCCCAAAGATAGGGTAGGTGAAAGCTCCCATCAGTACCGACGAGACGCAGAAAGTGAGAAACTTCCAACGCTCCGCGCAAGCCCCGGTCACAATCGTTAGGGCGGTATCCATGAAGACCATCTCGAAGAGGAAGATGACCATCACGCCTACGTCATAAGTATGGCCGGAAAGAAACATGCCTTTCTCTCCGAAGACGCCCCACGACTTGCCGAAGAAGCGCAGTAAATGCTCTCCGGAGAGCGCCTGAAGCCCCCCAAGGTTGCCGTTGCCCGCCGCCCCTCCCATTTGTATAGCGAAGCCTATAAGCCAGTAGGCAAAGAGGCCACACGCGTACACCATGAAGTTCATCATGTAGGTGTGGTTCGCGTTCTTCACCCGGCACAGCCCCGCTTCCACCATGGCGAAGCCGGCCTGCATGAACATGACCAGGAAGCCGCAAATCAATGTCCAGACGAAGTTGATGCCGATCCTATTCTGTCCCACCTGGTTGGCGACGTCGGTGATAGTCACACCGGTCTTCGCGTTGGAGACCGGAACGTCGCTGATTGTTCCGGTAATTGTTCCGCCGGGATCGCCCTTTGCCAAATCCGCAGTGGAGGGCGCGTTGGCAGCCGCGGCCTTTAGCTCGCCATTCGCCGTTAAGGTGGCGGCATGGACCACGATTCCGTGGGGCAGGATCAGAACGAGACATACGAGAAACATACTGCGAAATATTTTCATTGCGTCAGCTCCATGTCTGAGGATGAGTTAGCCCTTCCAGATGGCGTTTTTGTTGCAAGCGACCGGCAAGAGACCGCACATGCCGACAAGGGAGATGATCAGGCCCACAATGCTCGCGGTCAGCCTACCCCCAACACTGGAGGTGAGGTGGAGTCCAAAGAGCACTACGAGCCATCCCAGGACAGTTACCCCCACACCTGCCAGCTTCATGGCCGCGGGCTGCAAGCCGTTCGCGACCCTCCCTTCAAGCGGCTTGATTCTGAAGAATCTTCCGAACGAAGCGGCTAGGATCACAATGCCCACCAGCACCGCTACTTTTCCGAAGACGCTGGAGAAACCCGCAATTCCGGCGCACGCTAATGTCAGTCCTACCAGGAACCCCAAAAGCCATCGGCCCTGCTGTTTGTTCGCTGCCATGCTAATGCCTCCTTTGAACTCGTTAAGTCAGTTATGAATCACCGCGAATAAGCTGGTCTTCCCGATGCTGCCTTGCAAATGGCTGTAACAATAACAACCGCAAAGTGGTGACACCTTCTTCTTGGCCTCCCGGCGCGAACGTCGCTCAAGCTATCTGCTGTTGACGCGTCCAGGAGTCAATCGCGCCGGGTACTTTCGGCGTATGCTCTTTTCCCTGGCCGGCTCCCCTTGCCGCTTTTCCGCAGGGAGGGCGCAAAAGACAATGAGTTGAAGGGCGACTGTCAGCTCGACGACAAGAGGCACGCCGCTCTGGAGCCGGGCGAAGATGACCACCAGGACCATCGAAAACCATTGCCATCGGGAACGGCGCAGCCGCTCGACGCGGTCCGTAAGCCGCAGGAAGTCCAATGGCTTTGCGGCGACCTTGGCGGCCCCTCCTCCACGCGCGCGGAAGCATGCGATGGCAAAGAAGCCCGAGAGTAGCAGTTCAAGCAGAACGGCTTCGTGATGCATCATTTCCTCCATGGATCGCCTTGAGGGCGCCCGGCAACAAAGTCGATTACCGCTTCGGTCCGAAGAATGCGATGAAGCCGCCGGTCAAAGTAGACTGCGCGCCGGCCAGCCCCGTGTTCCCCTTGTGGAAGAAATCCACATTGGACCAATCGCGGCGATACTCCACCCGGGTGAGAAGCCCGGAGAGCCACTTGTATTCGTAGGTCGCGGTGAATTCCTTCAGAGTTTGAGCGGTTCCCGTCGAAAAGCCCTGATTGTCATTGAAATATTCGAATCGCCCCACCAGCGCCGCTTTCCCGGTAATCTGCCCGCGTGCAGCGAATGCAACTCCCTGCCAATGCGGCGACTGTGCCGGGATGCTCTCCTCACCGACCAGCGAGGATGGGGTCCGATTTTGTCCATAGTCATAATTGATATAAGCGCTCAATTTGGCCGTTGGGGTCAAAGTCAACGTTGTGTCGATGAGATTGCGATAGCCCTTCTGCGTGTCCGTATTCTCCGGCCCGGTGTAATAGTTCAGTGCCCAGGCATATTTCGGTTTTGTCAGAGCGCTGGTGAGGCCGATGGTCACGCCTCCGT